>DASQEN010000339.1:0-14867 GCA_035633635.1 Gemmatimonadota bacterium
GATTGTTCTGCAGATCGAGGTCGAGGATCTTGATCTCCAGCTCGTCCCCGATGGTGACCAGCTCGGAGGGATGTCCGACCCGGCCCCACGACATGTCGGTGATGTGAAGCAGACCGTCCGCGCCGCCCAGGTCGATGAACGCGCCGAAGTCGGTGATGTTCTTGACGACACCCTTCCGGACCTGTGCTACCGCGATTTCCTCTAGGAGCTTCCCGCGCTTCTGCTCGCGGATCTGCTCGAGGATCATGCGCCGGCTGACGACGATGTTCCGGCGGCGCTTGTTGAGCTTGATGATCTTGAACTCCATCGTCTGCCCGATCAGCGCGTCGATGTCGGGAACGCGCCGCAAGGCGATCTGGGAGCCCGGCAGGAACGCGTCGACGCCGAACAGGTCGACGATCACCCCGCCCTTGATCTTCCGGGCCAGGCGTCCCTGGACGATCGTCCCGTTGTCGTACGCGATCCGGATCTTGTCCCAGACCTTGAAGAAGTCGGCCTTCTTCTTCGACAGAACGACGCGGCCCTCCGCGTCCTCGAGGTTCTCGAGGAACACGTCGACCTCCGCGCCGACCTCTAGCGAATCGGTGGACTTGAACTCATCGAGTGGGACCGCGCCCTCGCTCTTGAAGCCCACGTCGAGAACGACGACGTTCTCGTCCACGCGCAGGATGTGGCCGGTGACGATCTGGCCTTCCTGGATATCCTTGATCGACTCCTCGTACATGCCGAGGAGCTCCTCGTACTCGTCGAGCGAGTACTCGTCCTCGTCGAACAGGTCGGCGCGGATGCGGTCCGAGTGGACCGACCGCTCGATCTCGTGGTCGAGGAGCTCGTCGGGGGCCTTGGTTTCAGCGGGAATGGGGTCGTCCGGTCGGTCGGTGTTCTGCAGCGCGGGGGTTGCCTCTTCCTCGGTCTCGACCGTGGGCGAGGCGGTAATCTTGTCGTCGGTCATCGAGTGGGGTCCAAAGGGTTACGAGTCAAAGGCAGGCCGCGGCCGGGCGTAGTTCGGCCGCAAGCCTGGCAGATTGTGTTGAGAACTCTAAACCTACTCGTAGACGGCACATAGTGTCAAGTGGAGTGCGTCCATCGCTCCCTGGCGAGGCGGACTACTCGGGCGACCTGTGCAGGGATGTCGAGGTCGCTGGTGTCGAGGTGCAGAGAATCCTCGGCCGGCTTCAAAGCCCCCACTTGGCGCTCACGGTCCTGCCGGTCGCGCTCGGCGAGGCTCTTGGCGTAGCTGGCGAGGACCGCCGCGTCCTCGTCACGCGTGGGTTCGGCTTCCGCCATCCGCCGCCGGGCTCGCTCCTCCAGCGAGGCGACCAGGAACACCTTGAGAAACGCGTCGGGGAAGACCACCGTGCCGATGTCGCGCCCGTCGATGACCGTCGGCCGGTCGCCGACCTGCCGGCGGAGCCCGGAGTTTACGATCTCGCGCAGCTCGGTATCGTCGGCAACTCGCGACACGATCGCGGTGACCGCTGGCGTCCGGATCTCGACCGTGACGTCCTCGCCATCCAGACGCACATGCGAGATCCCGCCCAGCACCTCCTGCCGGATGTCCGCCGCCTCCAGCGCGTCCCGCAACCGGCCACGATCCGCGGGTGCGGCGAGGTCGAGCCCGTGCCGAAGAGCCAGGAGCGCGGCCACCCGATAGAACGCGCCGCTGTCGATGTAGCGCCAGCCGAGCCGCCTCGCCACCTGGCGCGCGGTCGTCGATTTCCCCGTTCCCGCGGGCCCATCAATGGCGATGACGGGTGAGGTCACGTCTTCAATGCCCTGCCAGCAGTAAGGCTGCGTTCAGGTAGAGCTTCTTCAACCCGTAGAGAATGCCGCGAAAGGCGGGATCGTCCGCGAACGCGACCACCGTCCCGCTGCCGAGGTGGTCCACAACCGCGTACGGTCGGCCGGAAAGTCGAAGCCGGGCGTCGTCCGGTAGATAGCCCGCCAGCGGCGGGGCGTTCTCGAACACCCAGGCGTTGCCCTCCTCAGCAAGCTCCAGCTCGGTCGGGTCGCGCACCAGGACCGCCGCGCGGCCGTCCGCGTAGCCGTAGCCGAGCACCGCGGTCGTGTCGACGGCGACGGCCAGCAGCGTCCCCGGGATGTGCGATCGCAGCTCCTCCGCGTCGCGGACGGCTTGAGGTACCCGGCGGTCCGCGTCACCGGGTGGAGGGACGGGCGGGGCCAGCTCGAGGTCGGCGATTCCGGTGGCCGAGTCGGCCAGCCACGCGGCTGCGGCCCTGACTGCGATCAGCGTGCCTCCGCCGCGCACCCAGGCCTCGAGGCGGCGCGCGCCCTCCCGGCCGAGCACAGCCTCGTACACCGCTGGACCCTCGGCGTCGGGGAGGACGATCGCGGTGTAAGGAGATAGATCGAGCGGCGAGCGATCCAGTCCCGCCAGGGAGTCCTCGTCGGCCCCCTCCTCGGCGGCGATGTCTCCGAGCGGCACGACGTCCAGGGGTAGGCCCGCCTCGACGCCCAGTAGGTGCCAGGCGCTTCCCACCGAGCCTGGCTGGATCCCGGGGCCGGAAGCGAGCGCGATTCGGGGCGCCGGGAGGAGCCGCACGTGGCTGGAGCCGAGGTCGATGCCGTCCTCGGTGTCGAAGGAGGTCAGCGCGAGCGGCCGCGCGCCCGCCTCCAGAACGGCCGAGGCCAGTGCGGCCGGGTTCCCTTCCAGGCCTTCCTGCTCACGCAGCGAAGAGAGGATGAACGAGCCGCGGGGAAACCGCCTTCCTCCGGCCATGAACGGACGGTCGCTCACGCGCACTCGCACGCCTCGTGCGGCCAGCCGCCCGGCGGCCGTCACGTCGGAGAGCTCCTCGTAGGGCCAGGCCAGCGCCACGGTCCCTGCTCCGACCAGCCTTTCTGTCACGGACGCCGACGGTGTCCAGGGTCCGCGCACAACTGCGGGCATCGACTCGACACGCCAGGCATCCACGTCGTAGAGGAACGGAAGAGACCAGCCGGTGATGTCGTAGAACAACGACGTGTCGGGAAGCGCGATGTTCGGTTCCAGAAGCGCGGCGGCGTAGCGGCCGAAGGGCTGGTCCGCGGGGACGATCAGCGTCCCCGGCGACAACGAATCGGTCGCCGGCGAGCCCGCGAAGGGCTCGATCCCGATCCCGCGCGCGGTCTCCGCGAGCGTGTCGACCCGTACGGCCTGGCGGACAAGGAGCTCGGCGAGCGCGTCCCCGGCTTCGTCCGCCCCGGAGATCGCCCACGCCGCCGGGGCGCCGGGGGCGCGGCGGGCCGGGGAGCCCCAGAATGCATCGAAGTCGGCCAGTCGCCGGGAGCGGTTCGAGACGGCGGTCTCGATCGTCGTCATGGAAGCCGTCAGGTGACGCGCGACGCGATCGGACAACGTCAGCGGCTCTTCCCCCTCGCGAGTGAGGACCACACCCGCCTCTCCCCCGCCGGCCTGCTCGTAGGTCATCCCGGTCGCGCCGCGGAAGCTCGGCCAGGAGTCTCCGTAGCCTGGGTAGTAGAGGTCGTAGTCCTCGCCCGTGAAGTACGGCCAGCCGCGCTCGTCGAAGGCCGCCGCGTTGGCCTCTCCGAAGATCCGCCCCCACTCCCCCGTGCTGGGAGGGTAGAAGCCGTGGATCGGCTGCGCTGCGGGAAAGAAGAAGTACGTCGAGCCGGGGTCCATCTCGTGGAAGTCCACGTGGACCTGGGGCATCGTCGCGAGGTAGGCAACCAGGCGGGCCCTCGTCTCGGGCTGCACGCCCCAGGCCCAGTCGCGGTTCAGGTCTGAGTACCAGTGGTTCGTCCGCCCCGAGGGCCACGGCGGGCGGTGCTCCCGGGCCTCCGGGTCCGGATCTGGAACCGGCCCGACAACGGAGCGGAACCACGCGACGTACCGATCGTGCCCGTCGGGATTGAGCAGTGGGTCGACGATCACGACCGCGTGCTCGAGCCAGCCGGCTATGGCGGGCTCGCGCGAGGCAGCCAGGTGGTACACGAGCTCGAGCGCCGCCTCGGTGGACGAGGCCTCGTCCCCGTGGACGCCGAACGAGAGCCACACGAAGATCGGACGGTCGGGACCGGGTGCGCCCGCGAGGCCCTCCACCACCGCCCGGTTGGCGGCCCGCAGCGAGTCGAGGCGCCCGAGGTTGCCGGCCGAAGAGATCCAGACGAGCCAAAGGTCGCGGCCTTCCACGGAGCGTCCGTACGACTCCAGCCGCACCCGATTCGAGGCGCCCGCCAGCCCGCTCAGAACCCGCTCCACGTCGGCGTGTAGCGAGAACGTCACCCCGGTCTCGAACCCGCGCAGCTCGGCGACAGTCGGCACGGTAGGGTCGTGGAGGCCGGAAGGAAACGGGGTTTGCGCCGGAATGGTGCGGGCCGCGACGAGGAGCACGGCCAGCGACAGGAGGAAGACCGATCGCAGCCCCGCTAGATCCATCCGAGCCTGCGGAAATAGAACAGCAGGCTGGCCGCCACCGAGATCATGACCCCCCAAACCGCGAAGTAGGCGTACTTCCAGTGGAGCTCCGGGAGGTACTCGAAGTTCATCCCGTAGACACCGGCGATGAACGTCAGCGGGAGCATGATGCTGGAGAAGATCGTGAGCACCTTCATGACCTCGTTCAGGCGGTGGCTCATCATCGAGATGTGGGCGTCCAGCGTTCCGCTGAGAAGATCCCTGTAGGAGTCCGCCACCTCGGTCAGCCGGTACGTCGAGTCGTAGAGGTCCCGATAGAACACGACGGTCTGCGGCGTGATCTCCTCGAACTCGTTGCGGGCGATCCGGCCGAAGAGCTCGCGATGGGGCGAGAGCGCCCGCTTGATCTCGAGGACCCGACGCTTCAAGCGCAGGATCGCGTCCAGCGTACCCGCGGCGTCTGCCTTGAAGATGCAGTCCTCCACGATCTCGATCTCCTCCTCGACCTTCTCGAGAATCGGGAAATAGAACTCGATCAGATGGTCGAGGATCTCGTAGAGGAGGTAGTCCACGCCGCGGAAGAACTGGCCGGTCTGGTCGTGGGCGTACTTCGACAGGACCGCCTCCACGCTCCGCAAGTGGCTGCGGTGGTAGGTGACGAGGTAGTTGGGGCCCAGGAACGCGGCCAGCTTTGTCGTCTGGAAGCCGTCCGCCTGCGCGTTGAAGTCGATCCCCCGAAAGATCAGAAACAGGTAGGCCCCGAAGTCTTCGATCTTGGGCTGGTGCTCCGGGGTGAGACAGTCTTCGATCGCCAGCGGGTGGAAGGCGAACGGATCCTCGAGGAGGTGCAGCTCCTCGTCGGTCGGGGCCTCCAGATCGATCCACAGGGTGGCCGTCGAATCCGGGGTCCAGCCGGAGGCAGCCAGGTCGGAAGAACGCTGCGCCGGGGCGCCCGGATCGAATCGCGTGACCGTGATCAAGGCACGGGAAAGCGCGGTTTCAGGGCGTGCAATCTACGCACCGAAAGGCTGTCGGTAGCTCTTCCAGGCGCGCGCGCGGGATCGGCTTCCCGCAGATCTGGCAGGAGCCGTATTCCTTCCGGTCGATGAGGCCCAGGGCGGCCTGGATCTTCCGCAGCTCGTCGGTCTCCCGGTCCTCGAGCCGGATCAGGATGTCGCGGTCCTTCTCCTCCTGTGCCCACTCCTCGAGCTCGCGCGGGGTCTCTTCCAGACCCCGAAGCTCCTCGCGCAGCTCGTCGAGCCGGCGCGTGATCTGCTGCCGCTGCTCCAGCAGCTTCTGGCGGAAGTGATCAAAGAACGCGCTGTCGCGAGCTGGAGCGCGCTTGGTCGCGGCCTTCGCGCGCGCGGGTCGCCTGGCGGTCTTCTTGCCTCGGGTAGCTTGCTTGCGAAGCGGCTTCTTCGCGGCCGCCTTCTTACGAGCGGGCTTCTTCGCGAGCGCCTTCTTCCGGGCTGCCTTCCTTCGTGGAGCCTTCTTCCGGGCGGCCTTCTTGCGGGCGGCCTTCTTGCGGGCGGCCTTGCGCGGAGCCCTCTTCGCGGACCTGGCGGGGGGCTTCTTCCGGGGGGGCTTCTTCCGGGAGGTCTTCTTGGCGACCTTCTTCTTCGGCTTGCGGGCCGGCTTCTTCCCGGCGGACTTCTTCCGGGACTTCCCGGAGCCCTTCTTCTTCTGCGCCATGTCCGACTCCCGGTAATGTGAGAGGGAAAATCGGGCGCCTATGATAGCGGTCGCCACCGCCCCCTGCAAGGAGAACGCCACGGCGGGTAGAGTCTCTACGGCAGCAAAGTCTTCAGGCGGCGCAGCCAGCTGCGCCATCCGCGACCGCCCCCTTCCGTCGTCGTGCCGTCCAGCAGGCTGGGGGCGTCGCGGCCTACCAGCACCGTGACGTCCAGGTAGAGGGTCGTATCGATGTCCGACTGGATCGGCACGCCTTGAAGCGCTGCCGCCACTTCCCTCGCCCGGCCCGGAGCACCCAGGCGATCGATTACGACCGTCTTCGGTTGATCGAACTCCTCGGCGTTTCCGAAGTCGACCACATCGAACCCCGCGTGGCGCAGGTATTCGGTGACGTCGGCGGCGGCGCCCGGAATCCCCGAGCCGTTCCGCACCTGGACGCGGATGCGCGTCCGCTCGGTCGGCGGCGTAGAGAGCGAGTCCCCGGTCGCGACCGGCGGCGGGCGGGTCTCGTCCCCCCCCACGTGGCGCATCCAGGTGGAGGCGGCGAAAGCCCCCAGGACCAGCGCGAAGGCGACGATGGCCGCGGTCTCGAGGCATCCCGCCCGCGAGCGGCCTTTCTTGCGGGCAGGGGTGCGGCGCGCGGTCAGGCTTCCTCGCGAGCGCCGACCCAGGCGTTCCATGTCTGAAGGGAGTCGGGATGGACCGGCTCTCCCTCCCGGATCGAGCGTCCGAGCCTCAGCCGGAGGACCTCGAACGCCGCCGTGGCGAGGGACGAGGAGTCCGCGGCGGCGAGCGCAACCAGGCGATCGGTCCGGAGCGTCGCCGCGAAGGAACGGGTGGGCTCGCAGAAGTCGGCCACGTAGAGGGCGCGCCCCACGTCGCCCCACGCGGGATGGCCCGTCGGATGGTGGCGAACGGCAAGCAGGACCTCCGGATCCGCCTCCCCCACCCCGGACCGCGCCCAGACGGCCGCGGCCTGCGCGTGGAGCAGAATCGGCGCGTGCCTGAGGGCCCACGCGTCGGGCTCCTCTCCCGCCGCCCGGATTTCACCGAGCGTCACCGCCGCGCCCGCGCTCCGCCACGCGTCGTGAAGCCATGCCGCTCGCAAGGCCGCCCGACGGCCCTCTTTGCTCCACCCTGCGGCCAGGCGCCCGATCGTCTCCGCCACCGCCTCGACGTGGGCCAGGCGACCCGCACTCAATCGCGGCGTGACCCGGGCCCGTACCTCGTCGGGCCTCAGTCGGTTCCCTGGCGCACGTACGGCTGCACGATCGAGCCGCTTGGCACCGTAGTGTGGGCGATCAGGTTCCATCCTTTGAGCTCCACTCCCCGCCCGACGTGCGAGTCCGCGATGCGCGTGAACGGCCCGAT
Organism: Gemmatimonadota bacterium; assembly: GCA_035633635.1. Classification (GTDB taxonomy): domain Bacteria; phylum Gemmatimonadota; class Gemmatimonadetes; order JACCXV01; family JAHWKZ01; genus JAICNR01. The sequence goes on from DASQEN010000339.1 coordinate 7,442, forward strand.
GACCGACTCGCGGCCCACACTAGAGACCCCCTCGATGATGACGCCTGGATAGATCACCGTGTCGGCACCGATCTGGACATCGGAATCGATAAGCGTCGTATCGGGCGACACGAACGTCACGCCTTCGCGCATGAGCCGCTTCCGGATGCGGTCGCGCAGAACGGCTTCCGCCTCTGCGAGCTGCGCACGGTCGTTGATGCCCATCAGCTCCTGCGGATCCTCCAGCCGGACCGAGCGCGCCGGCGTACCGGCCTCCGCGAGCATTTGCATGACGTCTGTCAGGTAGCGCTCTCCCTGTGCGTTGTCCGTGGACAGCCGGTCGAGCAGCGGCCCCACCACGCGCCACGAGAAGCAGTACACGCCGGTGTTGATGAGGCGGATCGCGCGGATCGCCTCGTCGGCGTCCTTCTGTTCGACGATGCGGAGCACGGCTCCGTCCCAATCGGGGACCACGCGCCCGTACCCGCTGGGATCCTCGAGCTCGGCCACGAGAAGGGTGGCCGGCGCGCCGTGTTCTCGGTGGACGCGGACGACCTCGTGTAAGGTCTCACGAGTCAGGAGCGGGGTGTCCGCGCAGCAGACGAGCACGTCCCCGGCGAACCCCTCGAGGGCCCCCGCCGCGCACTGCAGCGCGTGCCCGGTCCCCAGCTGGTCTTCCTGGACGGCGAAGTCGATCGACGGCAAGCCGCCGAGCGCGTCCTTGACCTGCTCCCGCTGGTAGCCCACCACGCACACGACCCGATCGGCGCCGATCTCCTGAACGGCGAGGAGGACGTGGCGGATCATCTGACGGCCGGCCAGTGGATGGAGGACCTTGATGAGCGCGGACTTCATCCGCGTCCCCTGGCCGGCCGCGAGGATCACAGCGGCGAGCGGGGCCACGCGCTCAGCGTTCATGCGGCCCGATCACGACGTTGTCGATGAGGCGGGTGTCCCCTACCCGCGCGGCGACCGCGGCCACGCTGGGCCCCGACAACCGGCTGACCGGCCGGAACGAATCCCGCTCGACCAAGGCGACGTAATCGACTTCGACAGCCGGATGCCGGGCAAGCTCGTCGCGCATCGCACCGAGCAGGCGATCGGCAGCGTCCACGCCCTCGCTGACGAGCGCCTCCGCACGGCCCAGAGCCGCGTGCAGAGCCAGTGCCTCGCGGCGATTCTCCCGCGTAAGGAAGGCGTTCCGGCTCGAGAGCGCGAGGCCGTCGGGCTCTCGTATCGTGGCGCCCACTACGATCTCCACCGGGAAGTCGAGATCCTCGACCATGCGCCGGATCGCGGCCGCCTGCTGGGCGTCCTTTTGACCGAAGACCGCGACGTCCGGCTGCACGATATGGAACAGCTTGGTGACGACGGTCAAGACGCCGTCGAAGTGGCCGGGCCGATGCGCCCCTTCGAGGTCGTCTGTGATCCCCTGCATCGTTACGGTCGTAAGCGAGGGCCGCGGGTACATCTCCTTCACGGCGGGCGCGAAGACGACCGCCGCGCCGCGCTCCTCCGCCAGCCGTACGTCGCGCTCGAGATCGCGAGGATAGTGCTCGAAGTCCTCACCCGCTCCGAACTGTGTAGGGTTGACGAACACGGAAACGACGACCGTGTCGGCAAGCTCGCGCGCGCGGTCGACAAGCGACAGGTGCCCGTCGTGGAGCGCACCCATCGTCGGGACGAGGGCGATGCGGCGCCACTGGCGCCTCTCCGCGTGGACCGCCGCGCGACACTCGTCGATCGTGTGAGCGATGCGCACGCTCATGGGTACGACTCCTCCTCGCCCGGGAACGAACCGTCACGGACCTCGGCTGCGAAGCGAGCGAGCGCGGCGCGCACGACCTCGTCGAGATCCGCGTACCGGCGAACGAAGCGCGGCCGGAAATCGGGGGTCAGCCCGAGAAGATCCGGGGTCACGAGGACCTGCCCGTCCGTGCCCGGCCCGGCGCCGATCCCGATCGTCGGGATCTCGAGGTCCGCGCTGACCTCCGCGGCCAGAGCGCGCGGGATCTTCTCCAGGACGATCGAAAAGCAGCCGGCGCGCTCGAGAGCGCGGGCATCGGAACGGAGGCGATCGGCTTCGGCGGTCTCGGACGCCCGCAGGCCGTAGCCTCCGAAGGCGTGCACGGACTGCGGGGTCAGTCCGAGGTGGCCCATGACCGGGATCCCGCATCCGACCAGCCGCTCGATCGTCTCCGCGAGCCCGCTGCCCCCTTCGACCTTGACCGCCTGCGCGTCGGTCTCCTTCATGATCCGGCCTGCGTTCCGCAGCGTCTCCTCGGGGCTGATCTGGAAGGTCAGGAACGGCATGTCGACGATGAGAAAGCGCTCGGGTGCACCCCGGCGCACCGCGCGCGCGTGATAGACCATGTCGTCGAGCGTCACCGGAAGCGTCGTCCGGTGCCCGGCGAAGACCTGTCCCGCCGAGTCGCCGACCAGGATCGCGTCCACGCCCGCGCCGTCGAGGTACCGGGCGAGCGTCCAGTCATAGGCGGTAAGGACGACGATCTTCCGCCCTTCGGCCTTCATCCTGCGGAAGGTGCGCGTCGTGACCGAGCGGCTCATGCGGCCACCTGCGCTGGGAGCCAAGCCTCGGGCGCGCCGACCGCCCGGCACAGATCGAGGAAGAAGGACCGCGCGGCGAGACGAGGATGGGGCACGGTCAGGCCGGGATCGTCGAACGAGCGGCCATCGTACAGGAGCAGGTCGATGTCGATCGTACGCGGCCCGCGCCGTGGCCCTGCGGAGCGGTCCCTCCCCATGCCGAGCTCGATCGCCAGGCAGGCGTCCAGGAGCGCGTGCGGCTCGAGCCGGGTGTCGATCGCCAACACCTGGTTGAGAAAGCGCGGCTGGTCGACCACGTCCACGGGTACGGTCTCGACCACCGGCGAGAGGGCGGTCAGGCGAAGGTCGCTGCGCGCGATCAGCGCGGCGCGGGCGGAGCCCAGCCGCTCCACCCGGTCTCCCACGTTGGACCCCAGGCTGAGGAAGGCGCGTCGCTTCACGGTCGTTCGATCTCGATCTCCACCCTCCCGACCGGACCGGGCAGGACGGCCAGCGGCTTGCGGCAGCGGATGCGGACGCTCTCCACACCGTCCTGGCCGAGCAGCCGGCCGGCCACCCGCTCCGCGAGCGTCTCGAGCAGATGCGGCGCGGTTTCGGGATCGCCCTCCACGACCCCGGCCACGAGCCGGTAGAGAAGCCGATAGTCGAGGGAGTCTGACAGCCGGTCCGACTTTCCTGCGCGCGAGAGGTCGGTCCGCACCTCGACGTCCATCTCCAGCGGCTGTGGGGTCGTGCGCTCGTGCGGCAGGTCGCCGATCAGCGTGAAGAAATGGAGACCCTGCATGCGGATCGTGTCCAGCATCCTCGCTCCTCTCAGCGGACGAACAGGATGCGAATCGTCTTTTCGTCTCCGCCGGACTCGATCCTCGCGACGTAGACTCCGCTCGGCACCGAGCCTCCCGCGTCGGATACCCCGTTCCACGTGACCGCCTGCTCGCCCGCGATCACGTCGCCATCGACCAGCGTGCGGACGCGCTGCCCGAGGACGTCGAAGACGATGAGCTTCGCCTTCGCCGCGCCGGAAACGGGCTCGGGCACGGCGAACCGGATCGTCGTCTGCTGCCCGAGCCGGAACGGGTTCGGGAAGTTCTGCTCGAGCGCGAGCTCCTCCGGTGGCTCCGGGGGCGGCGGCGGCTCGGTCCCGAGCACGCGGACGAAGTACGCCGCGCGCGCGGCTTCGGCGTTCGCCTGGAGCGTGGCGCGGCTCTCCCCCGCCACCAGCGCCACCGCCACCGTGTCGGTCGCGCCCGCGGCGATGGCCTGCGGCCCCACGCCGATCACCTGATACAGGTCCTGCGGGTTCGACTCCGACGTCGTCGTCTGGCCGCTCGAGAGCGCGTTCCACTTCTCGGTGTCCGAGAACTCGCCGATCACCGGTGCCTGGGCGACTGCCGGCGCGCGGCCCGCCGCGGGCGGATTCCCGACCGTGCTCGAGATAACTTGCTCGCGGCGGAGCACTGCGTAGGTCACCTGGCCGAGCGCGACGTCGTCCAGCCAGACGACGCCCAGCGACGGCTGCCCGGTGACTGTCCCTTCGACGAACCCCAGCCGGCGGGAGGGATCCCACCCGGCTGTTTCCTGCGGGTCTCCACCGCCCCCGGAGAGGTCCCAGTCCGCGAAGAGTCCCAGACGGAGCCCGGTCACCGCCTGGCCGGAGGTGTTCCGGACCAGGTACTGGACGAGGACGAACGCATCCTCGCCGGCCTCGTCGAACGCGAAGGATCGCTGGGTCACCTCGAGGCCGAGTGGCAAGAGCGCACGCCGGTCGTCATAGGCGGTCGTGATCACCTGCCCGCCCGCCGCCTCGCCGACCTCGATCGGAGCGCCGAACAGCGGGATCCAATCGGTCGAGCTCTCGGTGTCCTCGCCGTAGGGGATATCGTCGGAGAGCCGCGAGGGTCCCGTTCCCGCCATGAGGCCTCCGTGGAACAGCCAGTTGGGACTCGACGGCGGGAAGCGGAAGCCTTCGCCCAGGAGGACGAAGTCGAATCCGTGGAGACCGGTGTAGTAGCCGAGCCCGCCGAAGTTCGTGACGCTGAGCCGCACGCGTCCCACGTCGTGGGTGGCGAACGAACCCTCGACCGGATCGCCGGCCTTGATCACCATGCGGAACGGGCCGACCGAAGCTCCCTGGACGGTGAGCGTCAGCGAGATGTCGCTGCCCGGTGCGACCGTGGGTGCGACCTGAACGCCGAACGACTCCCCACCTGCGGACCCGAAGAACTCGCCGGTCGGCGCGGCCGCGAGCGGTACGGTCGCCCGCGTCACCGTGACGCCCGGTGTCGAGCTCGTCAGAACGCCCGTGCTGGCCGGCAGCGCGGGGCCATGATTGGACAGAAGCGGTGCGAGCTCGACGGACTGGCCCGGGCGCAAAATCAGCGAGATCTCGATCCCCGCCGGTCCGATCTTCCCTGACGACGCGGCGCTGACGGGACCGTAGCCCACCAACCGTGCGAGCGGCTGCGAGGGCCGCTCCACGCGGGCCAGGGCCGCCTCCGCGTCGACGAGCCCGTGACCGAACGTGTTGTCGTCCCCACCGGGGCCCAGATCCATGGCGGTCTCGATCAGGATCGTCTTCGCCTCCTCGGGCGTGAGCGTCGGGTCCTTCGAACGCATCAGAGCCGCCACGCCCGAGACCATCGGGGTCGAGAACGAGGTTCCGATGAAGTTCCCGAGCGTCGCGTTGAAGCGCGATCGGCTGGTCACCAACACTCCCGGAGCCACGATCTCCGGTTTCGTGGCGAAGGACCCTCCGCATGGGGAGGGTCCTCTACCGCTGAAGCTCAGGACCTCGTCCTGATCGTCCACCGCGCCGACCGCGAACGCGCTGACCGCGGTCTCGGCCCGGTTCCCGGGGGCGGTCACGCCGGCTGTCCCTTCGTTTCCCGCAGAGTTGATGACGATCGTGCCGGCCGCTTCCATCGCATCGATCGCCTGGTTGAAGATCCGGTCGCACAGTAGTCGCCCCTGGTCGTCGCGGTCGCTGTCGATCCCCCATGAGTTGTTGACGACGTCGGGCACGTCGGTTGTCGTGCTCGGGTCCCCGTCGGGGTCCGTCAGCCACTCGAAGATCTTGATCGCCGTCGAAACGTATCCTTCGTTCTCCTCGAACAGATCGCCCGCGATCCACGTCGCTTCGAAGGCGACCCCGAACGACTCCTCGCCGCCGGTCATGATGCCCATCACCGGGGTTCCATGTCCCACATCAGGGTCATCGTCCACCGGGAAGACGGTGAGCGCGATCGGTGCGTACCACCCCGCCTCACTCCCGGCGTAGAGCCCTCGCCAGCGATCCTCCATCGTGTCGTCTTCTCCGTTGACCCCCGAGTCGACGTTCGCCACGATCGCCCCCTTCCCCGTGATCCCCTGCGCCCAGACCGGCGGGACACCGATCTTCTCGAGTTCGAACGTGGGCGCGCCGGCAAGAGCGGGGGCCCTTGTGCGCCCGGGCCCGATCGCGTCGGCGGGGGCCGCGGACCGGCCGGAGCCCAGCCGCAGCCGGCGGTCTGCCACGACTGCGTCGATCGCGGGGTCTGCCTCGAGCCGCACGATCCACTCCGGGTCGACGAGCGCTACGACCGCGTTGACCGACCACAGCCGGTCGATCTCGGTCAGCGCACCGGCCTGCTTGGCGCGGTCGAGAGCGCCCCGCGCATCGGACAGCGAGGCCGAGTGGATCGCCCGCAGGCCCTCGACCACGCGCTGATGGCGCGCGTCCAGCGTCAGCGGCAGCGTGATCGACTCCCGGAGCAGCCTCTCGCGCGACGCGGCATCGGCGAGCTTGACGATGACCCGCACGGGCGCGGGGTCCGGCGGGGGCCCAACCGCAATCAGGGCTATCGGAACCAGCCCCAGTGCGGCGCGGCGCAGGTGGCGGAACGCGCCCTTCACAGCAGCTCCAGCTGGAGGTCCGAGTACCCCGCCGACTTGATGCGCCTCAGGCTCGCGAGCGCGGCCTCGACCGGCATCTCGATGACCTTGACGGAGTCCGGGGCAGTCCGGAACAGGTCCTCGAAGATCCGCTGCCAGTCGAGCGCGCCGTCGCCGATCCCCAGATGATCGTCCGAGAACCCGTCGCTGTCGTGCAGGTGGACCTCGCGGATCGCGGGACCCAGCTGGCTCCACCACGCGTCGATCGAGACGGCGCCGTAGATGTAGGCGTGCGCGACGTCGAGCGTGAAGCCCGCGTGCCGCGACTCGAGCTGGGCCAGGAGGTCGAGCTGCACCTGCGGCGTGGTCTCGAACATGTTCTCGAGCAGCAGCGTCATCCCCGCGTCCGATGTCAGGTCGACGACGCGCTCCCAGATCTCGAGCGACAGGGCGAGCCAGCCGGGGAACGTGGACTCGGGAAGGAGCGGGTGGTGGCCGGTGTGGAAGTTGATCATCCGCGCCCCCAGCGCCCCCGCGACGCCCACCGCGCGCTCCCAGCAGCGGCGGGTGTGCTTCCTGATCACCGGATCGAGGCTGCCTGGGTTCAGGTCGAAGATCGGCGCGTGCACGGTGACGCCGATGCCGCGCACACCGAGCTCGTCGCCGAGCTTCCGGACCGTGGTCGTGCGGTCGAGGGCGAGCAGCCACTCGGTGTCGTAGAGGGTAATCTCCACACCAAGCCCCTTCTCTGCCAGCGCATCGAGGTGCTTCCCGACGTCGGCGAAGCTCGTGCTTAGCGCGAAGCGCTGGGACACTGCCTGACCTCTTACGGCCGAAGGCCGCCATGAATCCCGGGGATCGAACAAGGAATCGCGGTGAGCGCCGGAATCTAGAGGCCGGCGGGAAAGGGCGTCAAACGGCGTCAGGATCCGTCCAGCGCATCCCGCAGAGATCGCATCCACGCGACCGCGGCTGCTGGCCCGTCGCGACCGAGTCGTTCGACGAACGC
>DASQEN010000340.1:0-4836 GCA_035633635.1 Gemmatimonadota bacterium
ACAGCAGCATCGTTCCCCATGGAGTGACGACGTCGTACAGAAGGTGGAGCGCCACCCCGCACGCGCAGACGAGCGCCAGCCAGTCGAACCGCGTCCGCCCGCCGTAGGCCCACCACAGTCCCGCCGCGAGCACGAGCGGGAGGATGACGAGCCCGACCAGCGAGTGGGTGAGTCCGCGATGGAAGAGCAGGTAGGCGGCGTCGGAGCGCGCCTCGAGCACGATGTCGATGTCGGGCAGGTTGCTGGCCAGGACCAGCGCGAGCGTGGTGCCGGGGGGGCGACGAGGCCCGACGGCGCGCGAGAGCGCCCACCCGGCGAGAGAATGGCTGACGTTGTCCAACCCGCCTCCCCCGCGCCCGGCTACACGACGACCGTCTAGCGCACGACCGGGAGCCCGGCGCTCCGCCAGCCTCGCATCCCGCCGGATACGTTGCGCACGTCGGCGAAGCCGGCGCGCTTGAGCACGCTGGCAGCGACGGTCGAGCGGTAGCCGCTGCCGCAGATCACCGCGAGCGGCCGGCCGTTCCGGGGGATCTCGTCGAGACGGTCCTCGATGAGTCCCCCATGCACGTGGAGGGCGCCCTCTATGTGCCCGCCGTTCCATTCCCCGTCGGCGCGGACGTCGAGAACGTCCACCAAGCCTCCGCTGTCGAGAGCGGCGGCGAGCTCGGGGATCGATATCTGTGGCAGCGTGGCGATCGGCAGGCCCTGCTGCCGCCAGGCGTTCATCCCGCCCTCCAGCCAGCCGCGGACCTGGTCGAGGCCGACCCGCACGAGCGCGCGAATCGCCGGATCCACGGCGAAGGCGTTCTCGGCGACGAGCAGAATCGGAGCGTCGTACGGCACGACCCAGGCAGCCCACGTCGAAAGGCTTCCGTCCACGCCGATCCCGATCGAGCCGGGGACGTGGCCCCCGCCGAAAGCGAGCTGATCGCGCAGGTCGACGACGACGTGCGCGGCCTCGACGAGGGCGTGGAATTCCTCCACTGGAATCGGGTCCCGGCCAGGAAGTCCGTCCAGGATCGCCGGCCCGGCCGAGTTCAGCGACTTCATCCGCCGGTAATAGGGCGGGAACGGTGGCGGGGAACCGAGGATCTTTTCGAGGAATGCGGTTTCGGAGAGCTCGGGATCGAGATAGGGGTTGGCGACCCGCTCGAAGCCGAGGGTCGAGATCGGGCGCGCGCTCATCCCCGCCCCGCACATCGAGCCCGCCCCATGGCCCGGGTGGACCTCGAGCCCGTCGGGCAGCTCGGCGAGCTTCTCGCGCAAGCTCGCGTACAGCCGGCGGGCCAGCTCGCGCTTGGCATCCTCGCCCAGGAGGTCCGGGCGCCCGAGCGATCCGATGAACAGGAAGTCGCCCGAGAGCAGGATCTGGGGAACGTCGGCGGAGCGGTGGGTGTCGTAGACGAGATACGAGAGATGCTCGGGCGTGTGGCCGGGCGTGTGGAGGGCCTCGATCCGCACCGAGCCGATCTCGAGCGCGTCGCCGTCCTCGAGCTCCCCGTGCGGAAACGCCACCTCGTATTTTTCGCCCGAGTCGTAGGCCGAGAGGCACAGCTCGGCGCCGGTCCGGTCGGCGAGCTCGCGCGCGCCGCTGGCGAAGTCCGCGTGGATGTGGGTCTCGAGAACGTGGGTGATCTCGACGCCCTGGTCGCCTGCGAACTTCAGATAGACGTCGACGTCACGACGCGGATCGACGATCGCGATCGCGCCCGCCGCGGCGCATCCGACCGCGTAGCTGAATTGGGACAGGCCCGAATCCTCAAAGCGCTCGAAAAGCATGGCTCCTCCTCCGTGCGAGATTCGTTGGACAATCTAGCCGGAGGGATGTCGGAGCGCCGAGGCGGGCGCCCCGCGGGTCCCGAGGGGCCCGCGGGGCTTCGAGACTCAGCCTGCGAGCGGCTGGTCGATCGCGCGGTCTGAGACCTCGGAAACCGAAGCCGAGTTGGCGGCTTCGATGTAGGCCTCGACCTGGGCCCGGGTCGGCATCGCCATCGCGAGGAAGGTGACGATCACGATCCAGTAGGCGGCGGCGGCTGCGATCCCGGAAACGATGGTACGCATGGTAGAGCTCCTTTCGGTATGGGTGCATCCTCTTCTCGTCCCTACATACGATGGGACCTCCGAAAGGGTTTCAGGGTTGCAAGCGCGCTGCTTTTTCCCTCTCCTATTCGACCCGTATGCCGGTCAGGAAGGTCCCGATGGGCGGGCCGAAAGCGTCCGGATGGAGGAGGAAGGAGTCGTGGCCGGTCTCGATGTCGAGCACGAGGACCTCGGCCGGCCGGCCCGTCTGGACGAACGCGTCGGCGAGCTCCTGGATTTCGAAGACCGGGATCAGCACGTCGGTCGTGACCCCGACGAGGAGCGTCCGCGCACGGACCTGGCGCACACCTTCGACCAGCCCGCCGCGCCCGCGACCCAGGTCGTGGAGGTCCATCGCCCGGGAGAGATAAAGGTAGGAGTTCGCGTCATACGAGCGAGGGTACTTCTCTCCCTGATGCTGGAGGTACGACTCGATCTCGAAGCGGCCCGAGAAGTCGAACAAATCCCCCTCCTGCCACTCGCGTCCGAACCGGTTCGTCCACTCTACGTCGGAGCGATACGTGATTGTCCCGATCTCGCGCGCGAGCGACAGCCCGGCGGCCGGCTGGCCGTGACCGTAGTAGCGGCCGCCGCGCCACGCCGGGTCGATTGTCACTGCCCGCCGTTGCACGTGCCTGAGCGCGATCGCGAACGGATGGGTCATGCCGGACGCGCTGATTGCGATCAGACGCTCCACGCCGCCGGGGAAAAGAGCCGCGTATTCCAGCGCCAGCATGCCGCCCATCGAGGAGCCGACCACCGCGCGCAGCCGATTGACGCCGAGATGACCGAGGAGCTCGCGCTGGAGTCGCATCATGTCGCGCAGCGTGACGATCGGGAAGTCGAGCGCGTAGGGTTCACCGGTGGCGGGGTTCGTAGACGAAGGACCGGTCGAGCCGTGGCAGCCGCCGAGCACGTTGCAGCAGACGACGAACCAGCGATCGGTGTCGATCGGTTTGCCGGGCCCGACCATCTCCTCCCACCAGCCGGGCTCGTCGCCCGGGTCGTGGCGAGCGGCGTGGGCGCTGGGAGAGAGGCCGGTGGTCAGGAGCACCGCGTTGTCGCCACGCAGGGCGCCCCACGTCTCGTAGGCCGTCACTGGATGTTCGACCCGGCGCCCCGACTCGAGCTCGAACGTTCCCGGGAACGTCCACGTTCGGCGATGCGGCTCCTGCATGGCAGAGCAACCTAGCGCGGGCCGATCAGGTCCTCCAGCGCCCCGAGGTGGGTGGCGAGCGCCTTTCGACCCCGGGCAGCGAGCGCGTACCACGTCACGGGCCTGCGGTCGACGAACTCCTTGTCGGCGGTCAGGTAGCCCGCCTCCTCCATGCGGCGCAAGTGGGCGCCCAGGCTCCCGTCCGTCTCGCCCGTAAGCTCGCTGAGGCGCGAGAACGAGAGGCGGTCCCAGCGGGTCAGGAGGACCGCGATCGCGAGCCGGACGCGGTGCTCGAGCAGGCGATCGAACCGCTCGAGCCGCTGCTGGACGTCGGCGGGTCCTGGGGTTCTACCCTTTGCCACCCGAGGCCCCGGCCGCGCGTCCCGCTACGACGAGACCGGCGGCGAGCACCAGCCCGGCCACGGTCCACGGATACGGAAAGCCGTCGACGAGGACGAGCCCCACGTAGACCCCCGCGGCGACCAGGCCCATCCACTTGAGGGCCGGCATGCGGACCTCCTGTCAGAGTTAGAGTACTCTGGATTCTAGAGTATAGCTCCTGCCACGTCAGGGGCGGATTGCCCGGACTCGCCGTGTCCCCTAAGGTGACCCGCGATGCGACCCTTCCGTCTCGCCCTGGCCCAGATCGACGTCGTGGTCGGCGACGTTCCCGGTAATCTCGAACGGATCCGGACCGCGCTCGCGCGAGCCGAGACGAGCGCCCCCGACCTGGTCGTCTTCCCCGAGCTCGCGATCTCGGGCTACCCTCCCGAGGACCTGTTGCTCAAGCCGTCGTTCCTAGCGGCCGTGCGCGCGGCCCTGGAGGCGCTGGCCGAGGATGTCGGCGATCCGGTCGTCGTCGTGGGCTTCCCCGACCGCGACGCCGACGTCTACAACGCCGCGGCTGTCCTGCGGCACGGGCGGGTGCGTCACGTCTACCGCAAGCGGTATCTGCCGAACTACGGGGTCTTCGACGAGAACCGCTACTTCCAGCGCGGCGAATCGATCCCCGTGTACCGCCTGGGCGAGGTCACGCTGGCGGTCAACATCTGCGAGGACATCTGGTACCCGGGAGAGCCGTTGACCGTCCAGGCCCTGGTCGGCGACGCCCAGCTCGCGGTCAACCTCTCCGCTTCCCCCTATCACGCCGGAAAGGGCCACGACCGCGAGCGGATGATCGCCACCCGCGCCGAGGACAACGCGATCGTGATCGCGTACTGCAACCTGGTCGGCGGCCAGGACGAGCTCGTGTTTGACGGCCAGTCCCTGGTCGTCGACGAGGACGGCGCGCTGATCGCGCGCGGCGCGGCGTTCGAGGAGGACCTCGTAGTCGTCGACCTGCCGCTCGAGCGCGTGTTCGAGGAGCGGCTTCATGATCCGCGCCGCCGCAAGTCCGAGAGCGGCACCAGCGCCGGCCTCGAGGTCGAGCGAGTCGATCTGGGGGAGCGGCGAACCCACGAGCGGCCACCGCTCGCCGAGCCGCCCTCCGTCGTCCCGACCTCGCCCTCACGGACCGCCGAGATCCTGGCCGCGCTCACGCTCGGGCTCGGCGATTACTTCCGGAAGAACGGCTTTCGCGAGGCCTGCCTCGGCGTCTC
>DASQEN010000341.1:0-16453 GCA_035633635.1 Gemmatimonadota bacterium
CGCCGGGGGCCCGGCTTGCGGCTCCTGGGCTCTCAGCGAGACCGTCCAAACCAGGGACCCGAGCAGGACGATCCAAGCGGCATTTCGGGGGCGAAAACATTCGCGAGGCATCGGTGTATATACCCTAGCCCCCGGGGAAAGGTGTCGTCAAGCTGCAGGATGGTGCCGCGCAAGCGGCTGTCCTGACTTCACTTGCACCCTGTTCCCCCTTGACAGGCCGGGTCGGGATCGGCTATTGTATCGTGTTCGACCATTTTCGTCGATTTTTTGGCGTGTTGGTGTGGATTTGGTGAGAGGAAGACAGGCTGGTTCATGGCGAAAAAGCGCAGAAAGACAACGAACATGGCTCTGGGCTCCGGGTCCGACAAGGTGGACGAGGGCGCCCTCGCGCTGTATCTGGAGGACATCAAGAACCATCCCCTCTTGACGCGCGCCGAGGAGGCCGAGCTCGCCCGTCGCATTCGCGAGGGCGACCAGCTGGCGCTCGAGAAGCTCGTCCGCTCGAACCTCAGGTTCGTCGTCTCCGTGGCCAAGAAATACCAGAACCTGGGCATGAGCCTGCCGGACCTCATCTGCGAAGGCAACGTGGGTCTGGTGCGGGCGGCCCAGAAGTTCGACGAGACCAAGGGTGTCAAGTTCATCTCCTACGCGGTGTGGTGGATCCGTCAGGCGATCCTCAAGGCGCTGGCGGAGAACTCCAAGACGTTCCGGCTGCCGATCAACCGGGCGACCACGCTCAACAAGATCTCCAAGAAAGAGGCCGAGCTGACGCAGAAGCTCGGGCGTGAGCCGAAGCCGGAGGAAGTCGCCGAGGCGATGGAGATGGACGTCGACGAGGTCCGCAAGTTGATGAACGTCTCGCGCAAGTCGCTCTCCCTCGATGCTCCCCTGTTCGAGGGCGAGGAGAAGACGCTGTTCAGCTACCTCTCGGACGACGAGACACTCGATCCCGAGGAACAGACGTTCGAGAGCGCGAGACAGAAGGAGATCCGCGAGACGCTGGACTCGCTCCAGCCGCGTGAGGCGAAGATCGTCAAGCTCTACTATGGGTTGGACGGAAACGAACCGCTGACACTGAGGGAGATCGGCTCGATCTTCAACCTTTCGCGCGAGCGGATCCGGCAGATCAAGGAGCGGGCCATCGAGCGGCTGCGCCACGTATCACGGGCGCGCCGGCTCGAGCCGTACCATTAGGCCGACTCGGCGCTGAGGCTCGGCGAAAGCCGGCTCGAAGACGAAAACGAACCCCCGGTCCTCGATGAAGGGCCGGGGGTTTCGCTATTGGTGTCTCAGTCGGCCGGCGTGATGGCCGACCCGGCGGGAGGGCGGCGGAACGAGTAGATCCCGACTCCCACCGCCAGCCCGATCGCGCCGAAGACGAGGTTCTTGACCTCGGCGCTCGCGAGGAACCCCAGACACAGAACCAGGGCAGCAATCGGGATCGCGGGGCCGCCCGGCAGCACGATCGTGTCCTTCGTGCGCGGGAGCTTGCGACGCAGGACCGGCACCGCCGCCGCGGTGCTCATGTACATCCCGAGCCGTGCGATGACCGAGAGCAGCGCCAGCTGGACGAAGGTGCCGGAGAGCGCGGCGAGGAACGCGAGCGAAGCCTGGGCGACGATCGCCACGTACGGAGTGCGCCAGCGGGGATGGACCTTCGCGAGGACCCGCGGCCCGAAGCCGTCCTCCGCCATCGCGAACAGGTAGCGGGGGATCGTGAACATCGAGCCGCCGATCGTGCCCAGGATCGAGATCGCGGCGCCCGCCGTGAGCAGCGTCCCCGCCCATCCGCCCATCAGCCGCGCGCCCGCGTCCGCCAGCGGCGCGCCCTCGACGCGGTCCGCCAGGTCGGGGAGGGCACCGAGCGCAACGAGCTGAACCAGGAAGTACAGGATCGTCACCCCGACGATCAGGGTTACCTGCGCGAACGGGACGTCGCGGCGCGGATCCCGGCACTCCCCGGCGGTCGCCGCGGAGTTCTCGAAGCCCACGTAGGCGAACAGGATCAGCAGGACCGCCTCGCCGAACCCCTCCCGGAGGGGAGCGGAATCGCCGATTACGCCCCAGGGGTCGATCAGGAAGATCCCCGCCACGACGAGCAGCGACAGCGGCACGAGCTTCACGACCGCGAGAGCGGCAGCCGTCCGCGCTCCCCATCGAACCCCGACGACGTTCACGCAGGTGAAGACCGCGAGCGCTCCCCCGATCAGCGCTACCCGGCCCCACCCGCCCGTGGCGCCCAGCCACAGGAACCCCATGGCCTGCGAGAATCCGTTCGCCAGCGCGGCCGGGGTGGCGATTCCCGCGAGCCACTTCATCCAGCCGACCTCGAAGGCGACGAAGGGGCCGAAGGCCTCGCGCGTGTAGAGGTAACCACCGCCGGGCTGGTCGAAGTGGCTCGCCGCTTCCGCGAAGCAGAGCACGAGGAGGGAAACCGCCAGCCCCGCGGCCAGGGTCGCCCACAGGCTGGCCCCGCCGACGAGCGCGGCGGTCGCGGCCGGCAGCAGGTACACGCCACTGCCCACGACGTCGTTGACGGTGACGCCCAGGATTTCCCAGCGGGAGACCGCGCGCCGGAGTGATGGCTCGCCGCTCGCCCCAGGCTCAGGCAACGGGGCGGGTGGACGCGTCGGCGGCGGGCTTGCGGCGGAAGGCGTAGATCACGAGGCCCACGGCGAGCCCGATCGCGCCGGCGACCAGATTCCAGCGGGTCGCGCTGAGGAGGAAGACGAAGCAGAGCGCGAGCGCGGCGATCGGGATCAGGGGGCCTCCGGGCAGCCTCACCGTCGACTCCGTGCGCGGGAACTTGCGGCGCAGCACCGGGACCGCGGCGGCCGTCCCCATGTAGGTCGCCAGCCGGGCGACGATCGAGAGCATCGCGAGCTGGACGAACGAGCCGGAGAGCGCGAGGGCGAGCGCGACCGAGCTCTGAACGACGATCGCGACGTAGGGCGTCCGCCAGCGCGAATGGACACGCGCCAGAGCGCGCGGGCCGAAGCCGTCCTCGGCGAGCGCGAACAGGTACCGAGGGCCCATCAGCGTCGTGTTCCCCACATTCCCCTCGATCGAAACGGCTGCCCCGATCGTCATCACGACCCCCGCCCAGGCGCCGACCAGGAGCGTCGCGGCATCCGCCAGCGGCGCACCTTCGACCCGCGTGGCGAGATCGGGCAAGGTCCCGAGCGCGACGAGCTGGATCAGGAAGTACAGGGTCGTCACCCCGACGATCATCGTGAGAAGCGCGAACGGCACGTCGCGGCGCGGGTTCTTGTATTCCCCGGCGGCCGCGGCGGTGTTTTCGAAGCCGGCATAGGCGAAAAGAAGGAGGAGCGCCGCTTCCCCGAGCACATCGGTCCTGGGGGCGGGGATTGGGAACAGCGAGCTCGTGTCGATCGCGGGAAGGCCGACGATGATCAGGAACAGGAGCGGCAGGACCTTCGCGATCGAGAGGAAGACGGCGGTCCGCGCGCCCGACTTGACCCCCACGACGTTGATCCATGTCAGGAGCGCGAGCGGCGCCGCGATCACGATCGCCCGCGTGACCCCCACCGTAGCATCGGGCCACAGGAATCCCAACGCCTGAGCGAAGCCGTTCGAGAGCGAGGCCACCGAGGCGATGCGCGCGAGCCACGTCATCCACCCAACCTCGAACCCGACGAAGTCGCCGAACGCCTCGCGGGTGTAGATGTACCCGCCGCCGGGCTCGTCGAAATAGCTGGCGGCCTCGGCGAAGCACAGGACCAGGAGGGCGACCGCCGCCCCGGTCACGAGAACCGCCCACAGGCTCGCGACGCCGAGCAAGGCCGCGGCCGCCGCCGGCAGCAGGTAGACCCCGCTGCCGATGACGTCGTTGACCGCCAGCCCGACGATCTCCCAGCGGGAGACCGCTCTGCGGAGAGAGGGGCCCGGGCTCAACCGCGCTCGCGATCCGCGTTCAGGAACGCGTCCAGCAGCTCATCGACCTCGGCACGCGAGGAGCGAAGCCGCGCGGCCCCTCCGGGATCGTTCTCGGCGTCACCGGTCCGATCGCCCTTCGCGGACGTGGATTCGCGCTCGACTCGATCGAAGGACCAGCGCCGGTAGAAAGCCAAGGCGCCGAGGACCGTGAAGCCGAGCTGACGGGCGGGATCCTGGACGTCCCTGTCCGAGGAGACGACCCAGGTGGAAGCGGAGCGAGAGGCAAATTCACCGCGGCAGAGATCCAGAAGCCGGTCATCGGCGCTGACGCCGGCGGCGGTGTAGAGGATGGTGAGCCTGCCTACCCTATGCTCCCGGCGGCCGCCACGACCATCCCACACCAGCACGCAGCGCTCGACGCCGGCCCGTCCTGCCGCCTGGGACAACCACGACTCGAATCGCTCGCGAGCGGAAGCCAGGTCGGCGCCCCGCGGGGCGAATTGCGGGATGGCATGCAGGACGTTGTAGCCGTCGATCAGGACGGCATCTGGCGCGGAATCCCCCACCGATCCGCTAGTGCGCTGGCACTAGTGTCGGGACACTAGCGTGGGGTTCCAGTCGTGGCGGGATTTTCCGCCGAGGCGGTCGACCGAGCGGCGCGATCGCCTGCTGCCTCGCGTTCCAGGCGCGCCAGGCGGAACAGGTCGGCCAGCGTGTCGGCCTCCGAGAGGAGGTCGACCGCCTTGGCGAGCGGCAGATCGGCGCTCAGAACGGCCTGCCGAGCGACGCCCTCCCCGTGGTACTGGCTGATTAGCGTGTACCGCAGGAAGTCGTCGACGTAGTCCCGCTCGGAGTCGAAAGCCTCGTCGGTGAAGTCGATCTCCTTCACGGTGCGGAGATAGGCGCGGAACTCCTCGACCAGCGGGCCGTCCGGCTGGAAGTCGCGGGAAATCGACGGGTGGCGCGCGCGGTACGACACCGCGAAGGAGAAGAACGCGTTCTTCACGAAGATCTCCTGGAGCAGATCCCGTGAGACGTCGGCGATCTCCCCGGCGCGGACGACGACGTCCGGCATCACGCCACCGCCTCCGTAGACCGTGCGCCCCATGTCGGTCTTGAACACCAGGCTGTCGGGGACATCCTGTGGCTTACCGGTGATGTCGCCGGGGATGGACGCGGGTCCCCCGTCGTCGGGCACTTCGTCCGGCCAGATCAGCTCGTTGAAATCGATGTCGAGCGTTTCGTCGCGCTGGATGCTGCGGCCGCTCGGCGTGTAGTAGCGCGCGGTCGTCAGCTTGAGGAAGTAGCCGTCGTCGAGCGGGAACAGGCTCTGCACGAGCCCCTTGCCCCACGTCGACTGGCCGACGAGGAGCGCGCGGTCGTGGTCCTGGAGCGCCCCCGAGACGATCTCGCTGGCCGACGCGCTTGCCCGGTTGACCAGCACGATCATCGGATGGACCGAGAAGTCGTCGTTGTCCCGCGCGTTGTAGACGCGGTCCGACTCGGACATGCGGCCGCGGGTGGCCACGATCTCAGCGCCGCGGGGCAGGAAGAGGTCAGTGACTTCGATGGCCTGGTCGAGCAGCCCGCCGGGATTGTCGCGCAGGTCGAGGACCAGGCTGCGCATCCCCTCTTTCTCGAGCTTGCGGACCGCCTCACGGATCTCGTCCCGGCCGTGCTCCGAGAACTGGGTGAACCGGACGTAGCCGATGCCCTCCTTGAGCATGAAGGCATACGGAACCGCAGAGAGGGAGATCGGACGCCGCTCGATCGTGACCTCGAACAGTTCGTCCAGCCCCTCGCGCGCGATCGACAGGATGACCTCGCTCCCCCGCGGGCCGCGCAGCTCCTGGACCGCCTTCTCCTCGCTCCAGCCTTTGGTCGGAATCCCGTCCACGATCACGATGCGGTCCCCGGGAAGGAGCCCTGCCTTGTAGGCCGGCGTGCCCTCGATCGGGGAGATCACGGTCAGGACCTGATCGACGACGTCGATGCGGATCCCGAGCCCCTCGTAGTTTCCCTGCGTGTGGATCTGGAGGTCCTCGTAGTCCTTAGGGGAAAGGAGCTGGGAATACGGGTCCAGAGATAGCAACATCCCGTTCAGCGCCCGCATGTAGAGGCTGTCCGACGGAATCGAGTCGACGTATTTGTCGGAGACCTGATGGATCGTCTCGTTGAGCAGCTTGATCGCCTGGTAGGGATCGTCATCGCTCGAGGCAGAAAGGTCGTCGTAGATGATCCCACCGGTAAGGATGGCCAGGAAGAACAGGACGACGAAGAGGGTGCCGATCCGTTTTCTGATCATGAGGATTCCGTCCTTGGAGTGAGGATCCGCGCCGCCAGTGCGTCTCGGATCAGGTCACGGATCGCCAACTGCACCGTCTCTATCGAATCTGTACCATCCAAAACGACGAACCGTTCCGGTTCGTTCATCGCCATCGCCCGGTAGCCTTGCCGCACCCGCCGGTGGAACAGGTCCCCCGCCCGCTCGATGCGGTCCATCGGACGCTCCTTCGACCGCTCTGCCGACGCCTCGACAGCCACGTCGATCAGGACGGTCACGTCAGGCTCGAGGCCGCCGGTGAAGAACGCGTTCAGCGCCGCCACCCGCTCCGGATCCAGCCCCCGGCCGTAGCCCTGATAGGCGACCGAGGAATCCCCGAAGCGGTCGAGCAGAACCACCTTCCCCGCCGCGAGCGCGGGCCACACGACCTCCGCCGCCAGCTGCGCGCGGGCGGCCAGGAAGAGCGCTAGTTCGGACTCGGCCGCCAGGTCCTCGAGGGAGGTCTGAAGCAGGACCTCGCGGACCGCCTCCCCCACCCGCGTGGTGCCGGGCTCCCGAGCCGTCACCACCTCGTGTCCTTCGCCACGCAAGAAATCGGCCAGCCGCTCGATCTGGCTCGATTTCCCGCTTCCTTCGCCCCCCTCGAACGTCACGAGGAAGCCGCTGGTTGGCTCGCGTAGGTGGGCGCTGCTCACCGGCGGGAATATCGCCGGGCGGGCGGGCAAACTCAAGACGGGCACGTCCTCGACCAGCGAATATCCCAGAGCCACGACCCCGTCCCGGAGCCGTTCGAGCTCCGTCCTGCAGGGGACCGCCGACTCCTTCCCAAGTCCGAACGGCCGCGCTAAACTACCTGCGACACTTCGTTCTCCGACCCGGGAATAGGAGGCCTCGAGTCCCGACATCCCGGCGGGGATTTTCCCCTCTCTCGCGGCGACGTTCTCCACTGAGGTGAAGCATGAAATCGAAGCTACTCCCCCTGTATCTCGTCGTGATGGCGTTCCCTGCGATCGCGCTAGGACAGGACACCAAGGCCGCCATCGAGGCCGGCTCCCAGGCGTGGCAGGAAGCGTGGACCGCCGGCGACGCGGCCGGTGTGACCGCCCTCTACGCGAAGGACGCTATAGTGCTGGCGCCCGGCGCCGAGCCGGTGACGGGCCACGAGGCGATCCAGGCCTTCTGGCAGGCCAGCATCGACGAGCGGTCCGGTGACACCGAGAAGATCACGACCCTAGAAGTGCACGCCATGGGCGACATGGCGGTGGAGGTGGGCTCCTACGCCAACACGGGTCCCGACGCTCAGCACAACGACCACGGGAAGTTCATCGCCGTGTGGAAGAAGGTGGACGGCGAGTGGAAGATCGCTCGGGACATCTTCAACAGCAGCATGTGAGGGTGTAGAGCGCGGGGTCGCGGCGTACGCGTAGACCATCGATAGACCATCGATGGCGGGATCGCTCGCGCGGGGCCGACCGCTAGGGGGTCGTGAACAGGAGCCAGCCGTCCGGGTCGACGACGATCTCGACTGGGCCTTCGAGCTCGAGCGGGATCTCGACCCGGCGGCCTTCCATCTCGACCGCGCGGCGCTCGGCGTCACCGTCACTGCGCAGCTCGACGTCGAAGGCGAGGCGATAGGGCTCGCCGGGCTGGGTCTGTTCGATCCGCAGGACGTCGAGCGCCGGCTGGCGCTCGTAGTGATCCGCGGCCACCGAAGGCACACTGCTTCGCGGGAGGCCCTGCGCCAGTGCAGCGGGGCCGAGGCGATCGACCCCAGCAGCAGCATCACCGCAGGTGCGGCGTTACTCGGCGTAGTACTCCAGCCCAAGATGCGTGATCTGCTCCTCGCCCATCAGATGGCGGAGCGTGTTCTTGAGCTTCATGAGCTGGATGAACAGGTCGTGCTCGGGATAGAGCTTCGGCGCCGTCATCGGGCTCTTCCAGTAGAACGAGAGCCACTCCTGGATCCCGCTCATTCCGGCGCGCGCGGCGAGGTCGAGGAACAGCGCGAGGTCGAGCACGATCGGCGCCGCGAGGATCGAGTCCCGGCACAGGAAGTTGATCTTGATCTGCATCGGGTATCCGAGCCACCCGAAGATGTCGATGTTGTCCCAGCCCTCCTTGTTGTCGCCACGCGGAGGGTAGTAGTTGATCCGCAC
This sequence comes from Gemmatimonadota bacterium, assembly GCA_035633635.1. GTDB lineage: Bacteria > Gemmatimonadota > Gemmatimonadetes > JACCXV01 > JAHWKZ01 > JAICNR01. The sequence goes on from DASQEN010000341.1 coordinate 8,338, forward strand.
GACGTGCGAGATGTCCCCATAGAGTTCCGGGTAGACGTCCGGCTGGAGGATGTAGTCTAGCACGCCGAGCTTCGACTCCTCCTTCGTCTTGAACGACTCCGGGTCGTCCAGCACCTCGCCGTCGCGGTTGCCGAGGATGTTGGTCGAGTACCAGCCGCGGATGCCCAGCAGCCGCGCTTTGAACCCCGGAGCGAGGATCGTTTTCATGAGCGTCTGGCCGGTCTTGAAGTCCTTCCCGGTGATCGGCACGCCGTTCCGGTCGGCCAGCTCGATCAGCGCGGGCACGTCGGCCGACAGGTTGGGCGCCCCGTTGGCGTAGGGGATCCCGCTCTGGATCGCCGCGTAGGCGTAGACCATCGACGGGGGGATCGCGTCGTCGCTCGCGTCGAGGCCCTTCTCGAACGCCTCGATCGATTCGTGGACCGGGCCCGCCTGCAGGAACACCTCGGTCGAGCCGCACCAGACCATGACCAGCCGATCGCAGCCGTTCTCTTGCTTGAAGCGGGCGATGTCATCGATGAGTCGGTTCGCCCACTCGCGCTTCGACCGGCTCTCGATCACGTGGGTGCCGTTCAGCTTCTTGACGTACCGCTGATCGAAGGCACCCTTCATCGGCTTGATGCCATGCAGGAAATCCCTGATGTCGTCGACCTGCGCACGCTCGAGCACGCCCGCATGGACGGCCGACTCGTAGGCGGTGTCCGGAAACACGTCCCAGCCGCCGAAGACGAGCTGGTCGAGTCCCGCCAGAGGCACGAACTCCTTGATCATCGGGACCCGCATCTCGGGGCGTCCGCCGAGCCGGATCGTGCCCATCTGGGTCAGCGATCCGATCGGGCTGGCGCTGCCACGGCGCACCGACTCCACGCCGGCGATGAAGGTCGTCGCCACCGCGCCCAGGCCGGCGAGCAGCACGCCCAGTTTCCCGTCGGCGGACGCGATCTCGGTGGGCTCCGGTCGCATCTGCTGAAGGGGCTTGGGCCCGGCCTTCCGCTTCTTTTCGATCATGACTCTAGCGTCCTTTCTCTGCGTCACGATGAGGCGCCGGGACCGGCTCGTCGAGCGGAACTCCCCGGGCGACCTTGTACACCGAATGAATGCGCTCCAGAGCCGTGATGTTCGCCAGCACGGCGATGAATCCGAGCGCCAGCAGGAGCGGCGCAAACCGCCACCCCGGCGCGATCAGGTTGAATACGGGGATCAAGAGGCCCCCGAGTCCCAGCAGGACGATGCGCTCCGGACGCTGCATCGTCCCGACCTTGCACTCGACACCCAGCGCCTCGGCCTTGGCGCGCGTATAGGACACCATCAAGGAGCCCACCATCGCCAGGATGACCACGTAGCCCACCCACCAGAAGTTTGGCAGCGGACGGAAATAGGCGTAGAGCGAGAAGTAGACGACGATCTCCGACACCCGATCGAGCGTCGAGTCGTAGAACGAGCCGAACTTCGACGCCAGCCCGGTCTCGCGCGCCACCCTGCCGTCGAGGATGTCCATCATCCCCCCCAGCAGGAACACGACGATACCCGCGAGGATCGAGCGCTGAAAGATCAAGATCGCCCCCGCGAGCGTGACGAGAAAGCCGAACGAGCTGATGAGGTTCGGGTGAACCCGACGGCGGACGAGCAGCGCGACGACCGGATTCAGCAACCGGACGAAGCCGTTCTTGAACCACTCGGGCATGGGGGCCTCCGCAGAAGAGAAGGCCCGCGGCCACCGAAGCAGCAGCGGGCCCTCGCCTCACGATCGTGCGAGCTCGATCGCCCTCGAACTAGATGTGGGCTTCGATTACCTCTTCGAGCCGCTGCTTGCGAACCGCCCCGACGACCGTCTCGACGACTTTCCCATCCTTGAAGAAGAGGAGGCTGGGGATCGAGCGGACCGCGTACTGCTGCGCGGTACGCTGATTCTCGTCGACGTCGAGCTTGCACACCTTCAGGCGTCCCTCGTACTCGTGGGCGAGCTCCTCGACGGTGGGCGCGATCATCTTGCAGGGCCCGCACCATTCGGCCCAGAAGTCGACCAGCGTCAACGTGCCCGACTCCTTGACCTGGGAGTCGAACGTCGCGTCGGTCACGGTATGGATGTTGCCGTTGGATGCCATGGAGATTCCCTTCCTGCTGAGGGCCTCGGTCGCTCGACGGCGGCCCGCGTGAGTGGCTATACTAACGGCCGCGACTTGGGAGTGTCAACCGGCGCGAATAGCCGTCTTTCGACCCTCTTTCTCCCCAACGGAGGCGACTCCGCGATGTCTGTCCGGCTGGCCCACATAGGGATCGCGGTTCGCTCGATCGTCGACGCGCGCGTCTTCTACGAAGAGGTGCTGGGGCTCTCGGTGGAAAGCGTCGAAGAGATCGAGAGCGAGGGCGTGAAGGTGGCGCTGCTTCCCTTCCCGGGCGGCGAGATCGAGCTCCTCGAGCCGCTCACCGAAGATTCGCCGGTAGGTCGGTTCCTCGAGAAGCACGGCGAGGGGCTGCACCATCTGTCGTTCGAGGTCCCCGACGTCCATCGTTCGATCACCTCGGGCCTCGAGCACGGCGTGGAGACGGTCGGGGAGGCGCCGCGCAAGGGCGCCGAGGGCCGCGACATCGCCTTCTTCCACCCGCTGTTCACGCACGGAGTGCTGGTCGAGGTATGCGGCGCGGCTGTGGAAGGAGCGCGACACCGTAACCCGGACGACTGCTAATCACCTCGCGAAAGATCTCCACCCACATCACAGCAGTTCCACCGATACGCCGTGACCGTGCGATGCGGCGAGGCGCGCGTCGCACGTGACGAGGGGCGCGTTTAGCGCTTCCGCGAGGGCCAGGTAGGCGCCATCGTACGCCGTCGCCGCGTGCCGGAGCTCCCAGATCCGCGACAACAGGAACGTGTGCGGATACCTGGTCAAGGGCAGAATCGAGAAGTCGAGCAGCACCTGGCTGGCCCGCGTCGGATCCAGTCCGCGCGCGGCCTCGTACCGCCTCACGACCTGTGCGACCTCGAGGTCGATCAGATGGGGGGCGTGCCACGATTCGCCCTCACGGAAGAGGCGCTCCTGGACCCGCGCAGCGGAGGAGGTGCGAAGCAGCAGGTCGAGGATCGCCGACGAGTCGACAACGATCAACGCCGGTCGCGCTCGTCGCGAACCGCGAGGGCGGGCACGGGCTCGACGTCGACAGGCTCACGTGAAGCGAGGCGTCCGCGCAGCTCGTCAAGCGTCGGACGCTCCGCGCCGATCTCGATCTCTCGTATCAGGTAGTCGGATAGAGACATGCCGGCGAGGGCGGCGCGTGACTTGAGCTTCCGATGGAGCGAATCGGGTACGTTGCGAAGCTGGATCATCTTCGACATGTAGTAAACATACTAGCATGTCACATACATGTCAACGGCGGCTCGCGGCTTTCCGGATCGGTGCCCGTGCACACGGCGCTACTCGTCCTGGCCTACCTCAAAACCGGATCTCGGCTCCGAAGCGGATCTGCCGCGGGGAGCCATAGTGCAGCGGACTGTTGTTCCGGGCGTTGTACGCGCGGAAGGCCGTTTCCTGGCTCTCCTCGAGCGTGATCATCCCGTCGCCGTCCAGGTCCTGGCGCGAAAACTCGTCCCGCATCTCCTCCTCGATGTCGGTCAGAGCCACCGGGAAGGCGGCCGGCGTGCCGTCCGACGTGGTATTCACCGGGATGGGGGGATTCCGGCTATTGATGAACTCCAACCCGGTGATGTTCGGCAGGCCCGTTCTTGAGTACACGGCGAAGACATTCCGCGTGTTCAGCACGTTCTCCACTAGAGTGAACACAGTCAGGTCCAGCCCACCCATGGCGAACCCCTTCGTGACCCGAATGTCCCCGGATTGGATCCAGGGCTTGCGGCTCGCATTGAAGTCCTCCACGGGCCCCTCGGGGTCGGTACGCGTGAATGGCGTGCCCGACTGAGCGCTGTACGTCAGGAAGGCCCCGAAGTTCTCGAATACCGTCCCCCACACTGTCCCCTCACGAAAGTCGTCTGGGAACTGCAGCGTGAACTGCCAGTTGATGTTGTGGAGGCGGTCGAAGTCCTCCGGCTGGAGTTGAGTCGGGGGGGGCGCAATGCCACTGTCCTCTCGCGGGTCGAACAGCCGGCCGAACCCAGTCGCCCAGTCCAGCGGCGAGGATGAGGTCCCTCGTGCCCACTGCAGCGACCACGCCAGGTTCGTCGACCAGTAGTGCGAGTACCGCTTGCCAACGGTGATGTCGAACCCCTTCACGTTCCCGTTGTCGCCGTTCACGAACATCTGGCGTACCCCGACGCTCGGGTCGAGGGATCGGGTCGCGAACGTCTCCAGGCGGACCGCACCACGCCGGTCGCGGTTGTACCCTACCACGTCCAGAACCAGGTTCTCGCTGATCTGGTGCGTGATGCCCACTTCGAAGGCCGTCGTCTCGATGTAGTCGAGGTTGGGGTTTCCATACGCCGTGCCGGAACCACCGCCCCCTTTTTCATCCAGGAGAAACGAGGAATAGAAGTGCACCAGCTCGGGGAGCTGGTAGAACCTCCCATAGGAGAGCCGCACCTGGGTCGCGTCTGTGATCGGGTGTGCGACCCCGAGCCGCGGAGACCACTCGCTGTGCTGCTTTGCCTCCTGGACCTCCGCTTCGCGGCAGACGGCCCCCGCGAGGATGACGATCGAGCAGTCGACGTAACCCGGAAACCGGGGGAACACCGCGTTCGGGTTCCAGTGGTCCCAGCGCAGGCCGACATCGATCACCAGGTCGCCGAAATCGAGGCGGTCCTGGACATAGGCTGCGCCTACTCTCGGATCGACGTCGTGTACGTCCGCCGTGCCATCTGAGCCGAAGAATCCGCTGGCTTGAAAAAGGTTGATCCAGTTCCATTCCAGACCGACCTTGGCGCGGTGCACTCGGTCGACCTGCGAGTCGAGGTCGACCCGGATCCCGTAGCGTCGCTCGTTCTGCCTCCGAAAGAAATTGTCGAAGCCGCTAGTCTCGAAGAGGTTTGGCTGCCCGAAGACCGGGTCCGGAAGAGTCCATTCCAGCTGTGGCAGATCGAACGTGGTGTTGACCAGCGAGTCCTCGAAGAAGAACTCGACGTCGCCGATGCGGTAGTTTAGGAAGTCCTCCTCGAACGCGTCCTCGTCAACCACGCAGGCCGCGCCGCATGCGCCGGAAAAGTGATCCTCCAGGACGTCGGACATCGCCGTCGACAGCGGAGTCCCCTGGAAGAATTTCGACAGGTGATAGTTTGCACGGACCTGCAGGTTCAGGGTCCGCTCGCCCGTCTGGAAGATCTGCTGGTCGTAGCCGAGGATGAAATCGTGCGTCTTTGTCCGCGTCGCGGTATTGGACACAAACTGGTTCTGCCCACGGAGCCACTGATAGTTCTCGAATTGCTCTCGCGAAAAGAGGTAAGTGCCCGTGACCTTCGAATCGAGTGGAAGGAAGGCCGTCACCTTTCCCTGGCCCAGCGTGCGGTCTCCGCGGTTGCCGGGCAGGGCCACCTGCGTCGAACCGCTGTGGTCCAGCTGGTTCCCCGTTGCGGGGTTGAATCCCGCCGCGGCCGGGAAGAAGTCCTCCGCCCCGGTCGCCTCGAACGATCCATACGCCGTCATCCTGCCGGGGAGGATGGGTCCCCCGATCGACGCCTGCAGGTTGTTGTAGCCGTATGACCGCTCGATGCCGTCCGATAGCGCGTCGGACGTGAACCGCAGATTGCCGTGGACCGCCCGGCCGCCCTCGCGGGTCACGATGTTGATGATTCCCGACTGCGCGTGGCCGAACTCGGCGTTGAAACCGCCGGTGATCACGTCGACTTCTTCGATCGCGAAATTGGAGATCTTCGTGATCGTCGTCTGCAAGTTGAAATCCGTGACCAACGCGCCGTCCACGTAGGTCGCCGACTCGGTCGCTCGACCCCCGCGGATGATGAACCCGCAGCCGGTGCGCTCAAAATACGAGGAACCCTGGGGGCCCCCCGGCGAGATCCCGCAGTTGGCCCGGTCCTGGTAGATCCCGGCGCCCAGCTCGATCACGCTTTCGAGGTCGTCGACCGGAAGACTGCGCGCGTCCTCGCTGGTAAAGCGCGACTTCGAGATCATGTTGTCCCGAACCACGAGCGGCTCGCGTTCAATCATCGCCACGATCGCGTCCGCCTGCACAACTTCGCCTGCCAGCGAGAAGTCGAGCGTCATCGTCTGGCCGGCCAGCACCCGCTGTTCCAGGGAGACGGCCTGGTATCCCAGATACTGCGCCACCAGAGCCTGAATGCCGACCGGCACGTTGTTGATGAAGTAGTAGCCGTCCTCGTTCGTCACGTTGCCTAGATTCGTGCCCTCGACGATCACCTGCGCGCCGACCAGGGGCTCGCCTGTGTCGTCATCCGCGACCGTGCCGATCACCTTACCGGTGACCTGGGCAACCGCGGAGGCTACGCTGAGGACTTGGCAAGCAAGGGCGATCGTGGCGATCTGGAGAACGCCGCGGGGAATGGAAGACGAACAGTGATGAGAAGTCAGGAGCCTCCAGATACTCGCGACGTTGTCCCGCGTCCCTCAATATCCGCGATGTGGCAAAGTTTGTAAACCCAATGGGTCACTCCCATTGGAGTCGGGACGCCTGAAGCGCCTCCTGCTGAACGGTGGCAAGCGCGGCCTCGCGGTCACGGCCTCTCCAGGCGGAGCGGCTTCGGCAGCCGCGCCAACCCGCTACGGGCTTCCTGAATCCGTGGCTGGAGCTCGGGGTCGGCGTCGTGCCAGGACAGTAGCGCGTACTCGTAGGAACTTCGCGCCTTCTCGAACTCGCCCAGGTTCTCGTACACTCTGGCCAACCGCAGGGCCGCGAACGGGTCCGCAGAGATCGACTTGAAGTACCGCTCGGCGTCCCGCGGTCGGCCCACCTCGAGCATCAGATCGCCGAGCCACCAGCGGACCGTCACGTTGGGGGAAAACCAAGGAACGCCACGGTGGGATTCGCCGCCGTCGTACTCTCGCTGTGCCGCTTCGAGCACGCGAATCGCCTCCGCCTTCTGGCCGCGCTTCCAGAGCGCGTACCCCTCCAGGGCACGCGTAATGATTTCATACTGTTGAGCAAGTATCAAATTGCCTTCCGACTGCCAGTATTGGGCTCGCGAGCGCGTCCGATCGATCGCCGCGGCGTACTCATCCCACTGCCCCCGATCCACCGCATACGCGCCGAGCCAGAGATAGCTCGAGGGGAGAGCTCCTCCTGACGTGTCGGCCGCGCCCGCGGCAAGAATCCGCTCCAAATCCTCCCGGGGGAGGTTCGACCCGACGTGATAGAGCCGGTAGATCCAGTCCGCACGAAAACCTGGTGGCGTCAGCGGATCGTTGGTGAAGTCGAGCGCCGCTCGAAGATTCCCGCGACTGTAGAGGATTCCAAGCGTTTCAACCCCGTTTTGGTTATCGGATCGCGCCAGCGCGACCTGAAGCGCCTCTTCGATCACCCCATGCAGGCGGGGATTTCCGAGGAGACTCAACGCGTGCACGAGGCGCCCCGTGGGTACCGTGTCCAGCGCGGCACGCGTTTCCGCTTGCGTCACCGAATCGCCGAATCCGATGGCGAATGCGAGCGGGAGGGCAGCTATGTAGTCTTGAGTGACCGCACCCCGGGTGATACCTTGGAAGGCGTCCAGCAGCCGGGCGGCGCGCGCGCTGTCCGCATCCGCGAGCGCGTGCTGGATCAGGTGGAGGTAGGGTTCCGTCCCCCCCGTCCTCGGAGCCAGCGCGATCGCACGCTCGAGCGCCCGGTCCCCTTCTTCCCGGTCCAGCAGAGCCCAGCCTCCGAAGTGGGTCTCCCTGTCCCCGAGCACGAACCACATGACAGGATCGTCCGGGTATTTGAGAACCAACTGCCGGTGCCGTTCGAAATCGATCCATGATCCACTCCAGTAGAGATCTTCCGCCCGCGTCAGCTCTGCCTTGCGTGGGGGCAGACGACGCAGGTACTCCTTGCGATCCCACGGCGGTTTTCGGTCACACAGCTTGCTGTCCGATTCAAACCACCCGCAGGAATCAGAGAGCCGTGCCCATGCGAGTGCGAAGGTGGAATCGGACCCGATCGCCCGTTCGTATTCCGCCGCTGCCCCTGGGAAATCCCCTCGCCGAAACAGCGCTTCCCCACT
>DASQEN010000342.1:0-35676 GCA_035633635.1 Gemmatimonadota bacterium
GCGGGTCGTGCGTCCTTTCAACATCCATTTCTATGACGGGCAGGAGTATCTGGAGGCGTTCTGCGAGCTGCGCGAAGCGGACAGGCTGTTCGCGCTGGCGAGTATCGACGCGATCCTGACCGAGCCAGCCGTGGGATCCGGGAGCTCGAAGGAAGCGCTCGAGGAATAGGCCCCGCCGGAGTCCGGCGGGACCTTCCCTCGATGGAACGATAGGCGCTACATCGAACCGGTCGCTTCTACTCGCTGTCCATCGGCTCCGTGGAGGCCGCTTCGGGGGCCAAGGCCAGGCGGTCGATCTTCCATACACCGTCGACCTTCTTGAAGCCCACCACAAAGCGGTTGCTGTCGGACATCTCTTCTCCGTCCATCGGAATCGTCACGGTCGAGACGCCCGAGCTATAGGCCACATCGCCCGACTCGGCGACCTCCATCGTGTGGGTCTCGATCGACAACGTGGCTCCTTCGGGAGGCATGTTCGCGCTGTCGGCCATCATCGCGGTGGCCTGCTCGTAGTTCATCAAGCCCTCCGGCCCGATCTCCTCGTACCCCGTGGTCATCATACCGGCGATCGCGTTCATGTCGTGCGCATTCCACGCTTCCATGTACTGGATGCGAAGGGCGTCGAGTTGCGCCTCGGCGTCCACTGCCGCGACGGAATCCGCAGCCGGATCTTCCATTTCTCCGGTTTCCGTGGCCTGCTGCTCGCAGGCGCCGAGCGTCAGGGCGAGCCCCATCAGGAGCGGGGTCACCATTCGATTTCTCGTCATTCATTCCTCCCATTGGTGTGATCGATCGTCATGCGACTGCACGAAGACTATCAAGATAGTGCCAAAACCGTGAAAGAGCCGCCGTCCCGCGTTTCACGAAACCCTGTCGGGTGACTCCTGGCCGGGCTGGGCACCGCCCGGAAGCACCAATCCGCGCAGGAGCCGCACGCGCTCCTCGGTGGGGGGATGCGATCGCAGGAGGCCCGCCGCGCGCTTCTCGAAGCTCTTGATGGGATTGACGATGTAGAGGGGAGCGGTGGCCCGGTTGGCGGCCTCGAGAACCTCGGGATCCGCCTCGATCTTCTCGAGCGCCCGCGCGAGAGCCTCCGGGTAGCGTGTCATCTGGGCGCTCCCGAGGTCGGCCAGCGTCTCCCGCTTGCGCGAGACCGCGGCCTGGAGGAGCCGCGCCGACAGCGGTGCGAGCACGGCGACGAGGACCGCGATCAGAATCAGGGGGCCAGACGCGTCCCGGTTTCGCGACCGCGTCGGTCCGCTCCACCACATGCGCCGCAGGGCGAAGTCGGCGAGAAGCACGATGGCCCCCACCGTCACCGCGACGAGCGTCGTGTAGCGGATGTCGTAGTTGCGGACGTGCGCGAGCTCGTGGGCGATCACGCCCTGGAGCTCGTCCCGGTCGAGCTTCTCCTGGAGGCCAGTCGTAACCGCGACGACCGCGTGATCGGGGTCCCGGCCGGTAGCGAAGGCGTTGGGCGCGGAGTCCTCGATCACATACACCTCGGGGACCGGCATCCCCGCGGCGATCGCCATCTCCTGGACGACGTTGAGGCGAACCTGGTCGCGCGCGGGCTCGGCGGGTCGCGCGGAGCTCGCGGCCAGCGTCATCGAGGCCCCGCCGTACCACGTCGTCAGGAGCAACGCGATCGCCACCGCGATCGCGACGACCAGCCCAGCTCCCGAATGACCGTAGAGCGTGCCCAGAGCGGCGCCGAACGCTCCGAGCAGAGCGGACAGGGAGAAGACCAGGAGCAGCGAGCGACGCCGGTTCGCGGCGATCTCACCGTAGAGGCCGCGGGTCTCCATCGAATCGGGTTCGGGACGAGTTCGGCCCGCGCCGCTAGCGCAGGTCGACCTTGACCGGCTCGCGCTCCGCGTCGTCCGTCTCGAAGAACTCCTGCGGCGTAAAGCCCAGCAACCCGGCGATGACATTGGTGGGGAACGTCTGCAGCCGCGTGTTGAATCGCATGACCGAGTCGTTGTAGAACTGGCGCGCGAACGCGATCCGGTTCTCGGTCCCCGTGAGCTCCTCCTGCAGCCGCATGACGTTCTCGTTCGCCTTGAGCTCCGGATAGTTCTCGACCACGGCGAACAGCTGGCGCAGCGCCCCTGTCAGCGCGTTCTCGGCCCGCGCCTGCTCGGCCGGCCCCTGTGCGGAGACAGCGGCGGCCCGCGCCTCGGTGACTTTCGTCAGGACTTCCTGCTCGTACTGCATGTAGTCCTTGACGACCTCGACGAGGTTCGGGATCAAGTCGTAGCGCCGCTTGAGCTGGACGTCGATCTGCGCCCACGCGTTTTGCAGCTGATTGCGGAGCGCGACGAGGGCGTTGTACGTCAGGATGCCCCAGCCCACGAGCAGCACGAGGAGGCCGAGGATAGCCAGCAGGACGACGCCGATTCCGAGACCTAGCACGCGGACCTCCTGTCGAGAGGATGAACGTGATGTGACGCTACCCGCGGGGCGATCGGGTGTCAACGAGGATATATTGCCGCGCATGCCGATCGCTCAGCAGATCTCGGTTTTCCTCGAGAACCGCCCGGGCCGCCTGGGCGCACTCTGCGAGGTGCTCGCTGACCAGGGCGTGAACATCCAGGCGATCATGGTGCCCAGCGGGACCGACTACGGGATCGTGCACGTGATCGTCGATCGGCACGAGGACGCGCTTCAAGCCCTGGAGGCTCGCGGTTACCGCACCTACACCAGCAGGGTCCTGGACCTCGCGGTCGATGACCACCCCGGCGCGCTGGCGGAGGTCGCGGACCGGCTGGCCGAGAACGAGATCGACATCAAGTACGCGTACTCCGCCGTGGCCGGGAACCGGGGGAGGTTGATCCTCTCGGTCAGCGACGCCGAGCGTGCAGGCGAGCTGCTCGACGACTGATGTCCGCCGGCGGGTCTCAGCCGCGCTGCTGATCGGGGGGGTACGCGAAGGCCCCGAGCGGCACCCGCACCGCGCAGTCGCGCTCGACGACCAGGAGACAGCACAGCCGCCAGCCCTCCTCGATCCGCGCGCCGAGCTGGATACGTTCCCGGCGGTCCGGCGCTGAGAGCGCGGACGCGCCCTCCTCGACCTTCACCTGGCACGTCCCGCAGACTCCCTGCCCGTCGCAATCGTGGACGATCGAGACGCCTGCTCGCACGGCCGCTGCCGTCAGAAAGGTGCCCGGCGCGACCCGGACTTCCCGTCCCATCGGAAGGAACCGCACCCGGGCGTCGCCGCTCACGGGCCCGGCTCCCGCGCGACCGGGCCGCTCGGCTCCTCGAGGCCGGCCAGCGCCGCGGCGGCCGCCCGCTCCCCGCTCCGGACGGCGCCCTCCATCGTCGCCGGCCAGCCGGTGTCGGTCCAATCGCCAGCCAGCCAGAGGCCGTCGACCGGGCCCCGCGGGCCCGGCCGGCGATGCGCGCACCCGGCATCGGCGCGGAACGTCGCACGCGGCTCCTTGACGACCGCCGAGGCCTCGAGGCGGGCGCCTCGGCGGCGCGGAAAGACGCTCCGGACAGCCTCGTCGAGCCGACCGGCGATCTCGTCCTTCGGAAGGTCGATCCAGTCGTCGGCGGCGCTCAGCGAGATCCCGAGGCAGGGTCCTCCGGAACGCTCCGGGCCGAGGAGGCGCTCGCGATCGAAGATCCACTGGAGCGGAGAGCCGAACGTCCCCGCGAAGGCCAGGTCCGCGACCTGGCGATCGTACCACAGGTAGGCGTTGACGATCGGGGCTGTGCCGACGGCGGCATAGCCGGGACCTCTTTGCAGCGCGGCGTCGAGCTCGCGCGGGGGCAGCGCGCACACGACTGCGTCGGCCGTGAGCGTCTCACCTCCGGACAGCTCGACACCCAGGGCGCGGTGGCCCTCGACCGCCACGGCCGTGACCCGCTCGCCGACCCGTACGGTGACGCCCGCCGCCTCGAGCGCGCGTCGGCCCGGCTCGCCGATCGCCTCGCTGAGGCCGGTGCGGGGCAGCCAGAGCGCGCCACCCGCGGCCCCGCTCCAGAGCGCGCGCTCGAAAAAGAAGGCGGTCAACGGAAGGTTCGCCTCGGAGATCGGGACGTTGAGAGCCGGCGTCACCAGCGGCTCCCAGAACCTCTCGATCGCCTCGCGGGAGGTCCCACGACGGTTGAGCCATTCTCCGAGCGGAACGTCCTCGAGCGCGGACCGGTCCTCGATGCGGGCGAGCGCGCCGGCGTCCCGGGCGACACGCAGCCGGTCCCGGGGCCCGAGGTGGCGGTAGCGAAGAAGCGCGGGAAGAAGGTGGAAGGGGGAGGGAAGACGGACGGCCGACAGCGTGGACCTGCGGCCGCGGCCGTCGAGGATCGGGACCGCCAGCGCGCGCTGGCGCGCGAACGCGCCCGCGGGAGACCCGATGGCCGAGAGAAACGCCCGCAGGCGATGGCAGGCCCCGACCAGGACGTGCTGCCCGTTGTCGATCACCGCGCCTGTTCCGGGATCGCGGAACGAGAACGCGCGGCCGCCGAGGAACGGTCTGCGCTCGAGGAGCGTGACCTCGCAGCCCGCTGCCGCGAGCCGCAAGGTGGCGGCCATCCCGGCCAGGCCGCCGCCGACCACGACGGTGCGTCGTCCGGAGCCGGGAGCCTTCACGCGGTCAGCGCGCGCGCGGCCTCCACGAACGCCCGCGCGATCTTGTGCGGCGTTCCGATCGCAACCCGCTCGCGGAAGACGCGGCGCGGGTCGGCGGCCATCCGCTCGAGCAGCCACCGGTAGACGGCCGCGAGCGCGGCCGGGCAGGGGCGGGTCGACCTCGGCAGCCAGCGGTAGAGCGCGGAGCCCTCGTCGTAGAAGGCGCGTGCCCGTTCGACCTGATGGAGAAAGAGCGGCTCGAACCCCGCGCCCGCCGCGCCCGCCGCGACTTCCGCGGGGTCGACGCCGAAGCGACGGGTCTCGTCCATGGGGAGGTACCAGCGCCCCTTCTCGCCGTCTTCCTTGAGGTCGCGCAAAATGTTGGTGAGCTGGAGCGCGTAGCCGAGCCGCTCGGCGGCGCGCTCGGCTTCAGGGCCCGAGCCGCCGAACACGCGCAGGGATATGAGCCCGACCACGCTCGCGACGTCCCAGCAGTAGGACCGGAGCGCCGGCCAGTCGGGGAACGTCACCGGGTCGAGGTCCCGCGCGACCCCGTCGATCAGCGTGTGGAGAAGTGGCGCAGGAACGGCGTAGCGCTCGACGGCGTCGACGAGGGCGGCCCAGCGGGCGTCGGCCGGTGCGCCGACGAGCGCGGCGTCGAGGCGGTCCCGTACCCGCTCGAGTCCTGCGCGGCGCTCGGAACGCGGCCCCGCGCCGTCGACCGTGTCGTCGGCGAGGCTCGAGAACCAGTAGAGCGCGGACAGGGCGCGCCGCCGCTCCGGCGGCAGGAGCCGGATCCCGAGCGCGAAGTTGGCGGCCGCGCGGCGGGTCGCCCGCTCGCAGGCGCCGTAGCCGGCCGCCACACGGTCCGGTGCGGCCGGGGAGCCCGTGGGGCTCACGCGATTCCGGGCAGTGAAACCCCGATCCGCCACGCCCGCGCGCACTCGGCGAGGAGCATGCGCGATCGTTCGCGCGGTCCGAGGGTCGGGCGACGGACGAGCGTGTCGTAGCCCTGTCGCTCGATGGCGTCGCAGACCGCCCACCCGCTGCGCGTGAACGCACGGACCAGCGGCCGCCACCGGAGGGGAAGCTGGTCGGCGAGCGGCCAGCCCCGCGCGAGATGCTCCCGCGCCCAGGCCACCTCCTCCGCGACCAGCGCACGCAGAGCCGTGGACGCGGAAGAAAGCATGAGCTCGACATCGGGATCCAGGCCGTGACGGCGGCAGTCGGCGAGCGGCAGGTAGCATCGGCCGCGGTCCCGGTCGCGGGCGATGTCCTGCCAGAAGTTCACCAGCTGAAGGCCGATCGAGGTGGCGTCCGCCATGGCCGCGAGGTCCTCGCCGCGCGCGCCCGCCACGCCGAGGACCATGCGCCCCACCGGCGTCGCACTGTACTCGCAGTAGTCGAGAAGCGCGGCCCGATCGGCGTAGCGGTGAAAGATCTGATCGCGGCGGTTGGCCTCGATGAGCCGGAAGAAGAGCTCCGGCTCCAGCGCACGGCCGCGGGCCGCGCGGGCGAGCGACACGAGCACGGGCGCATCCGCCGGCGGGCGGCCGTCCAGCGCGTCCTCTACCTGCCGACGCCACGCCGCGAGGAGGATCACGCGGTCCCCTTCCGACTCGTCGCCCAGGTCGTCCGTCGTACGACAGAACGCGTAGACCGCCGCCAGGTCGTGGCGCTCGGAAGCCCGGAGGAACGGGCCGCGGATGGGAAAGTTCTCGTAGTGGGAGCGCGCCAGCCGGGCGCACGTCGAGTCGGCGGCTCGCTCGGCGCCGACCTCGGTGCCGGGGGCAAAACGGGAGTCGGGCATGGGTCGTGCGAACCTAGAATCACTGCGGCGCTCGAGCAACGCGCGCCCTCGGGAGGTGGCTCAAAGGGTGAGGTCGAGTCGCCGCAGGATTTTCTGGAGGCTCTGCCGGTGGAGGCCGAGCGCCCGCGCCGTTGCCGACATGTTGCCGGCGTGGCGCTCGAGGGCGGCGGTCAGGAATGAGCGCTCGAACGCCTCGACCGCCTCGACCGCGCGGTCGCGCGCGTCGGTGTAGGGCAGGTCGGCCAAGGCCGCGTCCACCGGACCCGGCGGCCTCGTCGCTCCGGTCACCCGGTTTGGGAACGCGGCGAGGTCGATCTCGTCTCCGTCCGCGAGCACGACCGCGCGCTCGCGTGAGCCGCGCGTCGGGGTTCGGATCGTTGTCGAGCTTGTTCTGGAGATCCTTCATAAGCAGCCGCCGTGCCATGATTGAGATGTGTTGTAGCGCAACGACTTGCGCCCGTCTACCATGGTGGCCGCGCAGCCCGATGGCTTCGCGGCAGCCCGCCGGCTGCACCCTGTCGGGCTCCGCGAGGCGCGGCTATCTTGAGGCCTTCCCGATGCCCGAGCCCTCAGGACACTAGGTGGTCGCGTCCCAGCCCCCGCCGACGCGCGGGACCGCCCGCGCCACCCTGGTCGTCATGTCCGGCATCGGGGTGAGTCGGATCTTCGGCCTTGTCCGCGAACAAGTGGTGGCGTTCTACTTCGGGCGCTCCGCTGCCTACTCCGCGTTCATCGCGGCGTACAAGGTCCCGAACCTCGTGCGCGTCCTGCTGGGGGAGGGAAACCTGTCGGCTTCCTTCATCCCGGTCCTGACCGGGAAGATGGCGGGCGACCGGGGGGAGGCCGTGCGCCTGGCGCGCGGGGTCCGGGGTCTCCTGCTCGCGACCGTCGCCGTTCTGACGCTGGCCGGGATGCTGGCCGCGCCGGGGCTGGCGTGGCTCGTGGCGCCGGGATTCGACCCGGCCCTCCGCGAGCTCGTCGAGCGGTTGATCGTGATCCTGTTCCCGACCATGGCGTTCATGGTCGTCGGCGCGTGGTGCATGGGCGTCCTCCACGCCCACGGGCGATTCCTGTGGCCGAACCTTGCGCCCCTCTTCTGGTCGGTGGCCTCGGCCGGGGCGCTGATCGCCTTCGTCGGCAGGGTCGACGCCGATCCCGTCTACGTTCTCGCCTGGGGCGTCGTGGCTGGAAGCGCGCTCCAGCTCCTCGTCCAACTGCCGGCGACCCGCGCCGCGCTGCGGACGCTGGCTCCCGCCGGCGGCTGGCGGGATCCCGCGGTGCGGAAGGTCGTGGCCCTCTTCACCCCGATGCTGCTGGGGACCGGGGTGGCGCAGTTCTCGACCCTGGTCGACGTCCAGATCGCGACGTTCATCAGCGACCAGAGCGTGGCGACCTTGGCCTACGCGCAGCGGATCTACCTGCTGCCGCTGTCTCTGTTCGGAGTCGCGATCGCCCAGGTAGCGCTGCCTACGCTTTCCCACGACATCGCCCGCTCCGGAGAGCGGATTCTCGCCGAGCTCGGTGCTGCCTGGCGCAGGATGGCGTTCCTCATGCTTCCCGCCGCGTTGGGACTCGCCGCGTTCGGTCGCCCGGCCGTCAGCCTTCTGTTCGAGCGCGGGCGCTTCGACGCGAGCGACACCACCGCGGTGACGTGGGTGCTGGCCGCGTACGCGGTGGGGCTCCTGGCGTACGGCTCCGTGCGCCTGTCCGCCACCGCATTTTACGCGTTCCAGGACACCCGGACGCCGGTGCGGGTGGCGGTAGGCGCGCTGGTCGTGAACGTGGCGCTGGGGATCACGCTCGCATGGCTCGTGGGGACGCCCGGCATCGCGCTGGCGACCGCCGCGGCCGCGATCGCCAACGCGGGTGCGCTCGGGGTCCTCCTGCGGCGCCGACTGGGCCGGCTTTCCCCTGGGTCGAGCAGCGCGGACGTGGCCCGAATGGCGGTGGCCGCCGCCGTCGCCGGTGCGCTCGGCGTCCTGCCGTATCTGTGGATTCTCTCGCGCTGGCAGGAGTGGGAGCTCGCGGCGCGGATCGCCGGGACGATCGGGTTCTACGTGGGGATCGGCCTGGTCTATCTCGGCGTCGCGCGCGCGCTCGGGATCGACGAGACGAGGCAGGTGTGGAAGCGCCTGCGGAGCGGGCGCCGAAGCGCCCGCTAGCCGGCCTGCGCGTCAGGCCTCAGCGAGCGCCTCCATCTTGCGGCGCCTCCGGCCGCGCAGCGTTCCGTGAATCCCCCCGACGGGGCCCAGGAGGAAGTAGCTCATGCCGGCCCAGAAGGAGGCGCCAACCCCGCCGATCGCCGCGATCGAAATCGACAGCACCCCGACCAGCGCGGAGAGCGCGTAGTGCTGGAGGCTCGTCCGCGTGTCGTACCGCTCGAGCGCGTCCAGCTCGAGCCGGTCGCGACAGCGCCAGGCGTGGTGATACAGCAGCGCCAGGGTCAGGAACACCGCCACGAAGCCTGCGCCGTAGATGAGCAGAACGATCCGCCCCTGGCTCCGTGTCATCGATTCCGCGAGACCGGGTCCCAGCCCGAACGCAGTTTCGATCAAGGACCCGAACATGAACTTGAGCGGGTAGACGTAGAACACGACGAGGAACAAGAGGATCGCGTTGAGGACGATCGTGCGCAGGTCCTCGAGGCCGTAGCGCCGGAAGAACGTGTAGTGCGCATGCTAAATGAGAAGGAGCAGCGCGAAGCAGACGCCGAACGTGGGGAAGCCCCGTATCGTGCGAAGGAGATCGTCGAAAGATTCGGGAACCTCGAGCGCGACGACGAGCAGTGTCACGGCGAACGCGAACACGGCGTCGCTGAACCCCTCGATGCGGGAAACTTCGCCGCCCCGCCAGCGGAAGTCGCTGCCGGCGCCGAGCTCGCGAGCGATCGCGGCCTGTCGAAGCCCTCTCACGCGACCAGTATAGCGACCGATCCCGAAGCAGCGCATCGGAGGATACTCGCGGTGGATCGGTGCCTTTCATTCCAAGTTGCGGTAAATTAACGAGTTATGAAGAAGGTCCAGGAGCGTGTATCGACTCTCCCCCGGCGGCCCGGCGTCTACTTGTTCAAGGACGGCCGCGGGGGGATCCTGTATGTGGGGAAGGCGCGCGACCTGCGGTCGCGAGTCCGCTCGTATCTGCAGCAAGCTTCCGCCTTACCGGCCAAAACCCGCGTCCTCATGAGCCACGTGCGCGACCTCGACTGGATGGTGACCGGCACCGCGGCCGAGGCGCTCTTGCTCGAGTCGAATCTCATCAAGGAGCACGATCCCCGCTTCAACATCCTCCTCAGGGACGACAAGTCCTATCCCTACATCAAGGTGACGCTGAACGAGGACTTCCCGCGCGTCTACGTCACCCGCCGGGTCGTGAACGACGGGGCGCGATATTTCGGGCCCTACACCCAGGTCAAGCTGCTGCGCCGGAACCTCGCGCTGATCAAGGACCTGTTCCCGGTCCGCTCTTGTCGCTATCGGCTGCTCGCGGAGGTTCCGTCGCGACCATGCCTCGACTACCACATCGACCGCTGCGATGCGCCGTGCGTGGGCTTCGTTTCGAAAGAGGAGTATCGCACGATGATCGACGAGGTCGTGCGGTTCCTCGAAGGCGACACGCGGGCTGCGCGCCGCGCGCTCGAGGAGCGGATGCGCAGAGCCTCGGAGCGACTCCATTTCGAACGCGCGTCCGGCTACAAGCGGCAAATCAACCAACTCGAGGAGATCCGCGAGCGCCAGCGCGTGTCGAGCCTGGGCGGCGAGGATCGCGACGTGATCGGCCTCGCGCGCGTGGGCGACGATGCCTGCGGGCTGATCCTCGAGGTTCGCGAGGGGCGGATGCTGGGCAAGGAACACCATCTGCTGGGGAACGTCGAGGCAGCGGAGGAGGGCGCGATCCTGTCCCTGTTCCTGACCCGCTACTACCTGCGCGGGGACCGCTTCCCGCCCGAGGTCCTCCTGCCGTTCGACTTCGAGGATCGTCCGCTGATCGAGGAGCTGGTCCGCGAGCGGGCGGGCCGTGCCGTGCGATTGCTCGTGCCGGCCCGCGGGGAAAAGGTCCGGCAGGTCAAGCTTGCGAACCGCAATGCGAGCCTCCTCCTCGAGGAGCGCCTGTTGCGTGAAGAGAGGGAGACCGAGCGGGCGAGCGACGACGTCCTGGAGCTCCAGGGGGAGCTCGGCCTGACCCGGATCCCGCGCCGGATCGCCTGCATCGACATCTCGACCATCCAAGGGCGGGACTCGGTGGGCTCGGTGGTAACGTTCCAGAACGGCTCGCCGCGCAAGGCGGGATACCGCCGCTTCAAGATCAAGTACGTGGAGGGGCAGGACGACTTCGCCATGGTGGCCGAGGTCACCGAGCGGTACTTCCGCGGGCTCCTCGACCATGGCGAGGATCCCCCCGACCTGCTCGTGATCGACGGTGGCAAGGGCCAGTTGGGAGCGGCGCGCGCGGTGCTCGCCGAGCTGGGCGCACTGGACGACGTCGACACGCTCGGTCTGGCCAAGCGCGAGGAGGAGATCTGGCTGCCGGGCCGACGGGACCCGGTATGGCTGCCGCGCCGGTCGCGGGCGCTCCAGCTCGTCCAGCATATCCGCAACGAGGCGCACCGCTTCGCGGTCTCCTATCACCGCACGCTGCGGTCGAAGCGCACGATCGCCTCGGAGCTGGACGAGGTCCCCGGGATCGGGCCCAGGCGCCGGGCCGCGCTCCTGCACCATTTCCGATCCGTGGACCGGATCCGACAGACCCCGGTCGAAGAGATCACCAGGGTCCCGGGCTTCTCGACCGCGCTCGCCGAGCGGGTCAAGGAGGCGCTGGGCGACTCGTCGGAAGACGCGGCGTGACGCCGGCCGAGCTCTCGCTGCGAATCAAGGCCGAGGCCCAGGACCTGGGATTTGAGCTCGTCGGCGTGGCGCGAGCCGAGCGCGTGGCAGACGCCGGGCGGCTGGCGGAGTGGCTGGCGGCGGGAAAACACGGAACGATGGGCTGGATGGAGCGCTGGTTCGACAAGCGCGTCGATCCGCGCCTCGTCGTCGAAGGATGCCGCTCGATCGTCTCGGTCGGGCTCGTCTATCACCGGCCCGCCGACCGGGCGCCCCAGCCGGCGGGGACAGAGGTGGCCACCTACGCGTGGGGAGAGGACTACCATCGGGTTCTCAAGGACAGGCTCCACGCCCTGCTCGAGCGGGGCCGGGCCCTCGACCCCGAGTTCGATGGCCGCGCGTTCACGGACTCCGCCCCCGTGATGGACCGGTACTGGGCCGAGCGCGCGGGCCTCGGCTGGCGGGGCAAGAACACGCTCCTCCTCAACACGCGGCTGGGGTCGTTCCTGTTCCTGGGCGAGCTCCTCGTCCGCGCCGAGCTCGAGCCCGACGCGGCCGGGCTCGACCACTGCGGCACGTGCACGAGGTGTATCGATGCGTGCCCCACCGGCGCGATCGTCGAGCCCTACGTCCTGGACGCCCGCCGCTGCATCTCGTACTGGACGATCGAGCACCGGGATGCACTCTCTCCCGATGAGGAGGAGGCAGTGGGCGAGTGGCTGTTCGGCTGCGACGTGTGTCAGGACGTGTGCCCCTGGAACCGCGCGGCGCCCGAGTCGGCAGAGCCCCGCTTCGCCCCCCGGGAAGGCGCCTGGCCGGCCACTCTCGACGAGCTCCTGACCCTGTCGAAGGCGGAGTTCGACGAGCGCTTCGGCGACACCGCGGTCGAACGCGCCCGCTGGCGCGGGCTCGTCCGGAACGCCGCGATCGTGGCGGGGAACACGGGCCTGGGCTCGAGCGAGGCGCTCGAAACCGCCGCAGAGCACGAGGACTCGATCGTCTCCGGGGCCGCCCGCCGCGCGCTCGCCCGCCGCGCGCGAATGCCTCAGGGTCGCGCGGCTTCGCGCTAGACGCGCGTTACCGGTGCCCACTTCCACGGGGTCCTAATGGGGCGAGCGCGATCGGTGCGATGCGTCGCAGGAGCGCGGATACGGGGTTCGGGGCGAGCTTCAACAGGACCACCTTCGGGGCGATAAGAGCTTCGAGTGATCAAAGCGCGGTTCACACCATGGTATACGCGCGCAGCCGGGAGGACATCCCCCGCGCGCACAGGCCGCGGATCCGAGTATATTTCGCACCCGCCATGCGACCCCGGACGACTTCCGTGACACCGACGTGCTGACGATCCGTCGCCATCCCGTGGGGCCCTACCAGGCCAACGCCTGGCTGGTATGCGACGAGGCGCGTCGTGAGGCGCTTCTCGTCGATGCGGGTGCCGAGGCGGACCGGCTACTCGGGGAGCTCGAGTCGAACGGGTTCAGGCTGACCGGCATCCTGCAGACCCACGCCCACGCCGACCACATCGCCGCCCTGCCCGAGATCGTGGCGGCGACCGGCGCGACCGTTTACCTGCACCCTGACGCCGAGCCGATGCTCCATTCGGCGGAAGCCAATCTCTCTGCGCTCGCGGGAATGCCGGTGACCGCACCGGTGCCGTACACCGCGGTCCGGGACGGCGACCGGCTCGAGCTGCTGGGGCGCGAGGTGCGGGTCTACCACACGCCTGGGCACGCGCCCGGAAGCGTCTGCTTTCATCTGCCCGGAGAGGGCGTGGTGTTCACGGGCGACGCGCTGTTCCAGGGATCGATCGGGCGGACGGACTTCCCGGGCGGATCGCTGGAGACGCTGCTCCAGGGCATCCGCGACAAGTTGCTCATCCTGCCCGACGACACGCGCGTTCTCGCCGGTCACATGGGGCCGTCGACGATCGGACGTGAGCGAAGCACGAACCCGTTCCTGAAGGACGGGCGAGAGTGGGGAGCGCGCTGAGGGATCCGGTCCAGCGCTACGCGGAGCACCTGTTGCTCGAGCGCGGCCTCTCGCGCAACTCGATCGCCGCCTATACCTCGGACATTCAGGGATATCGGGATTTCGCGGCCGAGCACGGCCTCGATCCGAACGTGAGGTCGAGCGTGCGGGCATGGTTGAGTGAGCTCGCGGAAACGAACCTCAAACCTTCCACGGCCGCCCGGAAGCTCGCTTCGCTGCGCGGGTGGTTCCGCTGGCGTGTGGCTGAGGACGATCTGGCGAGCGACCCCACCGAGACGTTGGAGGGCCCGCGGCTCGGGCGTCGCCTGCCCGCCGTGCTGACGCTGGAAGAAGTCGAGCGGATCCTCGAAGCGGTCGATCGCGGTCGACGCTTCTCGCAGCGCGACCAGGCGATGCTCGAGTTTCTGTATTCCACCGGCGTTCGGATTTCGGAGCTGATCGCCATCCAGCTGGAAGAGTGCGCATGGCGGGAGCGGGTTGTGCGCCTGATCCCGGTGGAGCGGAAGGTCCGTCGCCGCGACGGCAAGCGAGCGGTCGTCTCGGTCGGGCCCAAGGGCGAGCGCGCGCGGATTGTGCCCATCGGATCGCGGGCGGTCGAGGCGGGGATCGCATACGTGGAGGGGGAGCGCGCGGCGCTCCGCGGCGCGGGGTCGGAGGGGAGCCTGTTTCTGAACTTTCGCGGCCGGCCGCTCACGAGGGTGGGCGCGTGGCAGATCGTCAAGCGTCACGTACGCGCGGCCGGAATCCGGAAGAAGGTGACCCCGCACACCTTCCGTCATACCTTTGCGACCCACCTCCTGGATCGCGGCGCCGACCTGCGCGCCGTGCAGGAGATGCTGGGACACGCGGACATCGCCACCACGCAGATCTACACGCATGTGGATGCGCCGTACCTGCGCGCGGAGCATCGCCGCTTCCACCCGAGAGCATGAGGAAGATCCGTTTGGCTCTTCGCATCGTATCCCGCTCCGTTCTCGGGACGCTGGCGTTCTTCGCGTGCGCGGCGCCGCTCTCCGCGCAGTCCCCCCGGGTCGAGCTCGACCCGGAGCTCCCGTTCGCCCTCGAGCATGTCATCCGGATCGTCCTCGATGCCCCCGGGGCGACAGTGACGAGCGGCGACACGACCATTGGTGGGACCCAGACGGTCGCCGGTCCGCTGGCGCACTTCGGCGGGAGCCTGATCCTCGAGGGAGAGGTGCGGGGGGACGTGACGGCGGTCGGGAGCGAGGTGCACCTGCGGCCCGCGGCGCGGATCGCGGGGAACCTGACCGTCATCGGGGGCGGGTTCTATTCGACCACGATGGCCGATGTCGCGGGCACGACGATCTGGCTCCGCGAAGAGCGGGTCGTCGTGACTGAAGCTCCCGGTCGCGTGGTCGTGGACTACGAGCCGCCCCCGGGCCCCGGGTTCCCGATCGAGCCCAAGGGGTTCGCGGGCGTCGTGATCCACGGATACAACGGCGTGGACGGGTTGTCGTTCGGCCTCGAAGCCGGCCTCGTGGAGCGGAAGGACTGGCCGCGGACCGAACTGTCCGGCGGGCCGGTCTTCCGCACTGAGCGAGACGGCATCGGGTGGCGAGTTGGCGGTCTCCGCGAGCTGCCCGGGGCGGGCGGGATCACGGTCGGGGCCGGTGCGTACCGCGTGACCACGTCTCCCGAGGCCTGGCATCGGGGCGACCGGGGGAACGGCCTGGCGTCGCTCTTCTTCGCCGACGACGATCGCACGTACCACGAGCGGACAGGCTACGAGCTATGGGTCGAGAAGGGATTTCCCCTGGCTGCGTTCACCGTGCGCGCTTCGTGGCGGGATGACGACTTCGAGTCGCTCGAGAGCCGGGAGCCGTTCGCGTTTTTCGGCGACGACGAGGACTGGCGGGAGAACCCGCCAGTCGACGAGGGGTCGGGACGGGCACTCACCGCGCGGGCGATCTTGGACCGCCGCGACGATCCGTCGTTCCCGATCCGGGGCCTGTGGGCGGAGGGGCGCTTCGAGCACTGGGGCCTCGGAGGCGACCTCGAGTTCGACTGGGCGCAGGGGCAGGCGCGCGCGTACGCGCCGATCCCCACGACCGCCGGATCGTTCGTCGCCCTGCGGGTGATGGGCGGCGGCCGGCTGGGGAGCGGCGACACGCTGGCGCCGCAGTTCCTGTACCGGCTGGGTGGGGGGAGCACGGTCCCCGGTTACGATGCGCTCAACCCGCTCCTGACCGGGGACCGCATGGCGTTCGCCACAGCGACCCTGCACCAGGCGGTGGCCGGAGCGAAGACGCGTTGGTACGTCGTAGGCCTGGCGTCGATCGGCGACGCCTGGTTCGCCGACCAGGACGTGGAGATGAACGCCAGCTTCGGTGCCGGGATCGCGATCCACGGCAAGCTGCGGTACGCGGGGGTGTTTGGAGTGTATGGGGTGGAGGAGGAGCAGTGGCAGCTATACACCCGCCTCACCCCCTGGTTCTGATCCGGCCGCTGAGGATGACAGATCGCTGCGATGCGCTGCTCGGTCTCCTCTGCGGCGATCCATGATTCTGGGGGCGATACCGGCGCGGTGGGGGTCGACGCGCTATCCCGGCAAGCCGCTGGTGGAGATCGCGGGTCGGCCGCTTGTGAGCTGGGTGGTAGAGGCGGCGCTCGAGGCGCGGACGATAGACGCCGTCGTGGTCGTCACCGACCACGAGGAGATCGCGCGCGCGGCCGTGGTCGCGGGCGGGCGCGCAGTGGTGATCGGCCGCGAGGCAGCCTCGGGAACGGACCGGATCGCGCATCTTCTGGCCACCGACGAGACGTGCGCGAAGGCGCGAATCGTCGTCAACGTGCAGGGAGACGAGCCGCTGCTCGAGCCGTCCGCGATCGACGCGGCCGTGGAAGCGCTCGAGAGCGAGCCCGGAGCGGACATCGCCACGCTCGCGCGCCCGATTCGACCGGGTGAGTCGGCGCAGGATCCGAGCGTCGTCAAGGTGGCGGTCAGCGGCGCGGGACGGGCCCTCTACTTCTCGCGCGCCCCGATTCCCCACGGCGGTGCATCGCGCGTCCACGTAGGGCTCTACGCATACCGGCGGAGCGCGTTCGACCGCTTCGTCGCCGCCCCTCCCACCGCGCTGGAGAGGGTGGAGAGGCTGGAGCAGCTGCGCGCGCTCGAGTTGGGTCTCGCGATCACGGTCGTCGCGTTCGACTCGCGCTCGATCGGCGTCGACACCCCGGAGGACGTGGCGCGGGTCGAGGCGGTCCTGTCGAGGGTGTCCGAGCGGTAGACGCGGACCCTGCCCGGGCGTAGATTCCTGCTTTCGAGCGCGCCGGCAATCCTAGTGTAGTGGAGCACCCGGAAGCCCGTCATGCCCCAGCCACATGCCACCCGATACGTTTTCGTGACCGGAGGGGTGGTGTCCTCCCTGGGGAAGGGCATTTCCGCGGCCTCGCTGGGCATGCTGCTCAACGAGCGTGGCCTCTCGGTCACGATCCAGAAATTCGACCCCTACATCAACGTCGATCCCGGCACGATGAGCCCGTTCCAGCACGGAGAGGTGTTCGTCACCGACGACGGCGCCGAAACCGATCTGGACCTGGGGCACTACGAGCGCTTCATCGATCGCTCGCTCTCCCAAGACAACAACGTGACGACCGGACGGATCTACCAGTCGGTGATCGCCAAGGAGCGACGCGGCGACTATTTGGGTGCCACCGTTCAGGTGATTCCCCACATCACCGACGAGATCAAGAGCGCGATCACGCGGCTTCCGGAGAAGGAGCCCGATCTCGACGTCGTGATCACAGAGATCGGGGGCACGGTCGGGGATATCGAGAGCTTGCCTTTCCTCGAAGCGATTCGCCAGTTCCGCCTCGAGCACGGTCCGCGGAACGTGTGCTTCATCCACGTGACGCTGGTCCCGTTCATCAAAGCCGCCGAAGAGCTCAAGACGAAGCCGACCCAGCATTCGGTGCGCGAGCTGCGGGCCATCGGCATTCAGCCTGACATCCTGCTGGCCCGCTGCGAGTACCCGCTGACCGAGGAGATGCGGCGCAAGATGGCGCTGTTCTGCAACGTGCCTGTCGAGGCGGTGATCCCGGCGCGCGACGTCTCTTCGATCTACCAGGTGCCGCTGGCCCTGCACGAGCAGGGCCTCGACCGCTTCGTGGTCGATCACTTGGGCCTCGAAACCGAGGAGCCGGATCTTTCCCATTGGCGGCGGATCGTGGGCCGCATCTACCACGCCAGCTCTCAGGTCAACGTGGCGATCTGCGGCAAGTACGTGGACCTGCGCGACTCGTACAAGTCGATCGAAGAGGCGCTCGTCCACGGGGGGGTGGAGAACGACGTCGAGGTGCGGATATCGTGGATCAACTCAGAAACGGTGACGCGCGAGAACGTGGCCGCCAAGATCGACGATGCCGACGGGCTTCTCGTGCCGCCAGGCTTCGGAGAGCGCGCTACCGAGGGAATGATCGAGGCGATCCGCTACGCGCGCGAAACAGGAACTCCGTACTTCGGGATCTGCCTCGGCATGCAGATGGCGACGATCGAGTTTGCGCGCCACGCGTGTGGGATCGAGGACGCTACCTCGACGGAGTTCGACCCCGCCGCAAAAAACCCCGTCATCGCGCTCATGCCCGATCAGGTCGGCGTGCAGGTCAAGGGCGGGACGATGCGGCTCGGCGCGTATCCGTGCATGCTCCACGAGGGCACGCTCGCGCGCCGCATCTACGACGCCGAGGAAGTGTCGGAGCGCCACCGCCATCGGTATGAGGTCAACAACGCGTTTCGCGGTGTCCTCGCCGAGCACGGAATGGTGTTCAGCGGGACCTCGCCGGACGAGCGACTGGTCGAGATGATCGAGCTCCCCGACCATCCGTGGTTCATCGGGTGTCAGTTCCATCCCGACGTGAAGTCGCGCCCCACCCGTCCCCACCCGCTGTTCCGCGACTTCGTGCGCGCCGCCGTCGAGCACCGGGAGCGCCGCGAGGCCGACGGATCGCCGCGTCAGGAATCGGCCGCCCGGGAAGAAGAAGAAGTCGCGACTTGATCAGAGCTGCGCAGAAGGCGCGGCATCCCGTCCCTTGCGGCCCTCACCTGCTGGGGGACGGCTCGCTCTTCGCGATCGCCGGGCCGGATGTCCTGGAGAGCCTCGACCTCGCGCTCGAGACCGCTCGCGAGCTGCGCGAGGTGGCCCGCCGCCTCGACCTTCCGATCGTCTTCAAGTCGTCGTACCTGAAGGCGAACCGCTCTTCCGCTGAAACGTACGTCGGACCGGGGCTGGAGGCGGGGCTCGAGATACTCGCCGAGGTCAAGCGCGACACCGGGTTGCCGGTCCTAACCGATGTCCATTCGATCGAGGAGGTGGGACCGGCCGCCGAGGTGGCCGACGTGCTGCAGATTCCGGCTTTCCTCTCGCGACAGACGTTCCTGATCCGCGCTGCGGCCGAGACGGGCCGCATTGTCAACCTGAAGAAGGGACAGTTCCTGGCTCCCGACGACATGGCCCTCGCCATCGAGAAGGTCACGGCCGCCGGGAACGAGCGGGTGATCGTCACCGAACGCGGCACGACCTTTGGCTACCACAACCTTGTCGTGGACATGCGGTCGCTCGGCCGACTGCGCGAGCTCGGCTACCCGGTCGTCTTCGACGCCACCCATTCGGTCCAGCTGCCCTCGGCCGGCGAGCGGGAGTCTGGCGGCGAGCGCCGGTTCGTCGCGCTCCTGGCGCGGGCAGCCACTGCGGCGGGGATCGATGGCGTCTTCCTGGAGACCCATCCGGACCCGGCAACGGCTCGCTGCGATGCGGCGAGCCAGTGGCCGCTGTCGAGCTTCGCGACGCTGTTGGAGGAGCTCCAGGAGCTGCACGCGGTGCGCTGGAGACGGGAGGCGGGATCGTGAGCGCACGAAAAAGCGTGCGCGGGCTCGTGTTCGACGTCGACGGCGTGTTGACGGACGGAACGGTCGAGATCTCATCATCCGGGCACGAGGCGAAACGGTTCTCGATCCAGGACGGCACGGCGCTCTTGTGGTGCCGGATGCTGGGCTACGAGCTCGCGCTCGTCAGCGGGCGGGAGTCCGGGGCGACCTCGATCCGCGCCGAGGAACTAGGAATCCGCGAAGTGTATCAGGGTGTTCGCGACAAGGCCGCGCAGGTGGCGGAATGGGCCGGCTCGAAAGGGCTCGATCTCGATGAGGTCCTGTACATGGGAGACGATCACATCGACTTGCCGGTCTTCGAGACCGTGGGGCTGAGCGTGGCCCCGGCTAACGCGGATCCGCACGTGCGGGCCCAGGCGGCGCACGTCACCGCTTCACGCGGCGGCGAGGGCGCGGTTCGCGAGGCGATCGAATGGCTTCTCGAGGGGGCGGGCCGTCTGGATGAGGCGCTCGCGGCGTACCGCGAACGCGTCTCCGGTGACTCCCGGGAGTCGGCCGAATGAGCGTCACACAAGCGGACTGGCTGGCGCGGGCTCGCGAGACCTTGGCCGTCGAGGCCGAGTCGATCCGCGCGCTCGAATCGCGCATCGGCCCCGAGTTCGTCGAGGCCGTGGACCGGCTGTTCGCGTGCCGCGGGCGGGCGATCGTCACCGGGATGGGGAAGAGCGGTCTGGTGGGCCGCAAGATCGCCGCCACGCTGACCTCGACCGGAACTCCGGCCGTTTACCTTCATCCGGCCGAAGGGATCCACGGAGACGCCGGTCTTGCGCTCAAGGGAGACGTGGTGATCGCGCTCTCGAAGAGCGGAGAGACCGGCGAGCTGCTCCAGCTCATGGGGGTGTTCAAGCGCTTCGATCTTCCCGTGATAGCCTTGGTCGGAGCGCCGCGATCGACGCTTGGGCGCCGCGCCGACGTCGTCCTGGACTGCTCGATCGCCGAGGAGGCCTGTCCCCACGACCTCACGCCGACCGCTTCCTCGACCGCGATGCTGGCGATGGGCGATGCACTGGCGATGGCGCTCCTCACGCGACGTGACTTCCAGCCCGAGGACTTCGCCGTCTTCCATCCCGGCGGGAGCCTTGGGAAGCGGCTTCTCCTGACGGTCGCCGACGTGATGGTGACAGGGGAAGGCGTGCCCAGCGTGCCTCGGGATGCCACGATGCGGGAAGCGATCGTCGAGATGGCCCACAAGCGGGGAACGGTTCCGGTCGTGGACGAAGAGAGGCGGGTGGTGGGAGTGGTGACGAACGGGGACCTGATGCGCCTGATGGAGGAGACCGAGCGCGTGTTCTCGGTCGCCGTCAACGACGTCATGTCCCGGGCGCCCAAGACGATCGCCGCCGACGCGCTGGCCGCCACCGCTGTCAACCAGATGGAGAACTACGGGATCGTGGCCCTGCCGGTTGTGGACGATGAGGGACGTCTTACGGGAATCGTCCACCTGCACGACTGCATGCGGGCGGGGGTGGTCTGAGTGGGGCGCGTACCTCGCATCCTGATCCTGGCTTCGGTGCTAGCCGTCCTCTCCTGCGGAGGCGACGAGCCCACGCGGACGGGAACCGCGGAGCTCCCCCTAGGGCGCGCGGGCCTCGGTCCACCCGACCAGGTGGTGGAGGATGGCGAGCACGTCATCACGGTGCAGGGCGTCAAGAAGGCCGTGATGGTGGCGGAGCAGCTCTACTTCTACAACGAAGAGGGGAAGGTCTTTGGAGACACGATCCAGGTCAGCTTCTTCGACAAGTCGGGGGAGTTCCAGTCCATGTTGACCGCCCTAGAGGGAGAGATGAGCCAGCGCAGCGATGACATGATCGCGCGCGGGAACGTCGTCGTTCGCGGATCCGACTCGCGGATCCTGACCGAGGAGCTGCACTACGATCCGCAACGCAACCTCGTCACCAGCGACAAGGCGACCGAGATCTTTCAGCAGGGAAACGTGATCCGCGGGCGCGGAGTGGAAAG
Source organism: Gemmatimonadota bacterium (assembly GCA_035633635.1). GTDB lineage: Bacteria > Gemmatimonadota > Gemmatimonadetes > JACCXV01 > JAHWKZ01 > JAICNR01. The sequence goes on from DASQEN010000342.1 coordinate 21,060, forward strand.
CGATCCGGCGCTGACGAACATCCGGATCCGGGGCGGCTCCGCGGTGATTCGCTCGGAGCCGGAACTCGGGCCGCAGCCGCGGCGGGCGGCGGAGGCAGACACGTCCGGCGCCGCGACCCCGTAGTGCGCACCTGGAGTTCCGTGGCACTCGATCACCGCCGCATTCTCGCTAGCCCGCCGCGGATCGCGCTGATCGCGGTCGCGCTGTATGCGGCGCTGCCCGCGACAGGCCGGGCGCAGGCCGCCGACGATCCGGTCGTCATCGATCACGCCAACGAACTGCGTCGAGTCGTCGAGGGCGACTCGCTCACCTATTTCCTCGAAGGCGCGGTCCGCGCGCATCGGGGACCGATCCAGATGCGGAGCGAGCAGGCCACGATCTTCCGGCTGAGTCAAGTGGCCGATTTCCAACGCAACGTCCATTTCTGGGACGCGACCACGGAGATCTACGCGGATCGTCTCCTGTACTACGAGGTCACGAACCAGGCTTTGGCGACGGGCAGCGTGCAGGTGATCGACCGGCGCAGTGGATCGCAGGTCGCGGCCGACACCGTGCTGTACGATCGCGTCCGGGATTTGATCACCGCGCAGCCGCGACCCCATGGGATCGTCCTGCCCCAGGACACGACCCGTCAGGAAGATCCCTTTCACGTCTGGGCGGACCTGATGGTCTTCCACAACGACTCGACCGGGACCGAGATGGATGGGATGGGCCGTGTCCTCATTGAGCGTACCGACCTCACCGCCGTGGGCGACAGCCTCCATTACGACGAGCGGGAGAGTCGGGTCGCACTCCGCAAAGAGCCGCGAGTGGAGACGCTCGAGACGTATCTCACCGCCGACCGGATCGACGTCCTCCTGGAGGACAACCGGATCGACGCGCTGGTCGCGCGAGACCGCGCGCGCGCGGTCGACAAGACCGACTCGCTCCCCCCTTCGGTGCCGGCGGCGTTCAACAACGTCAGCGACCACTCTTTCCTCGAGGGGGACAGCTTGAACATCAAGTTCGCCGACGGCGAGATCGACTGGCTCGTAGCGCAGGGACGGGCGCGCAGCCTCAATTATGCCCTCGAGTCTGAGCCCGGCCCGATCGAAACATGGAGCATCAATTATTTGCTGGGCGAGCGTCTCGAGCTGAACTTCCGCGGCGACACGTTGAGCCGGGTGATTGCGAGCGGCGGCCACCGGGGCGTGTACCGCAGCGAGGAGATCCGCAGGGAGGGCCCCGAGCGTCGGCCCAGCCAACCGATTCCGCTGCCCCCGGAGCTGGCGCTCCTTGCGGGGGCTGCGGCTCCGGGAGCCGGGCGGAGGAGGCCGGGCCGCGGCGCCCGTGAAGCACGATGAGCGAAGCGATCGAGACCCCACACGCCTCGGCGCCTGCCGAGCGCGGCTCGGAGGCGCTCCTGCCGGATGTGCGGATCCGGGCGGACTCCGTCCTGCGGGCAGAGCATCTCGTGAAGCGGTATGGCAAGCGCCGTGTAGTCGACGACGTCACGCTGGAGGTCCATCCCGGCGAGGTCGTGGGCCTGCTGGGCCCCAACGGAGCGGGCAAGACCACGACCTTCTACATGATCGTGGGCCTCATCAAGCATTCGCTCGGCAGGATCTACCTGGACGGCGAGGAGATCACCCGCAAGGCGATGTATAAGCGTGCGCGGATGGGGATCGGCTACCTGTCGCAGGAGCCGTCGGTGTTCCGCAAGCTCACGGTAGAGGACAACATCCGGGCGATCCTCGAGACGTGCGGGCTTTCGCGCCAGGAGCGCAAGGAGCGCCTGGAGACGCTGCTCGACGAGCTGGGTCTCAGGCGGGTGCGGAAGACCAGGGCCTACTCGCTCTCCGGCGGCGAGCGACGGCGTCTGGAGATCACACGCGCGCTAGTCACCCAGCCGCGCTACATGCTCCTCGACGAGCCGTTCGCGGGCGTCGACCCGATCGCCGTAGACGACCTGCAGTCCATCGTCGCGGCGCTGCGAGACCGCGGGCTCGGCATCCTGATCACCGATCACAACGTGCGCGAGACGATGCAGATCACGGATCGCGCGTACCTGCTGTACGACGGCAAGATCCTGAAGTCGGGTCCCGCGGCTGAGCTGATCGCGGACCCCGAGGCGCGCCGGCTCTACCTGGGCGAAGACTTCCGGTTGTAGATCGGAGCAGGCTACCTCCTCCATCCGGTGGCGGAGGACCGACGATTCGGCGACAGGGATCCTGCCCCGGTATTGATATGCGCGCGCCGCGATCTTAGGTTAGGAGACAGTTCTGGCATGATTCGTGCGGCGATTCCACTTCGCCCACGCGACCGAGGTCTCCACTCGCCTTCGGACGGGTCCCTGCATGGCACTTCGACAGCAGCTCCACATCACACAACGCCAGGAGATGCGGATGAATCCACGCCTGTATCAGGCGATGGATCTCCTGTATCTGCCGTTGCTCGAGCTGGAGCAGCACCTCAAACAGGAGCTTGTGCAGAACCCGTTCCTCGAGATGCGCGAGGAGGAGGAGGAGTTCGCGGAGCAGGCCGAATCGGAGGAGCAGGTCGAGAAGGAAAAGGAAGAGGAGGTGGACTGGGAGGAGATACTGCTCGACGGCTTCGACCCGGGCTACCGCAGTGGGCCCACGCGCGAGCGTCCGGAGGAAGTCGCCGAGAAGGTCGGCGAGACGACGATCGACCTCTGGGACCACCTTCAGGCTCAGCTCTACCAGAACAACGGCTACGAAGACGGGGACGTGCGGGTCGGCGAGGAGATCATCGGGAACATCGACGAGGATGGCTACCTTACTTGCTCGGTCGAAGAGATCGCTTCGACGATCGACGTAGGGGTGGAGTCCGTGGAGCGCGTGCTGGGGCGGATCCAGCGGTTCGATCCTTCCGGCGTGGGAGCGCGTGACCTGCGCGAATGCTTGCTGCTGCAGGTGGAGGATCGGCTCGGTCGAGATCCTCTGGCATACCGCATCGTGGATCTTTATTTCGGCGAGCTGTCGACGCACAAGTACCACGAGATCGCACGCGCCCTCGGAATCAGTCCTGTGGAGGCGCAGGAGGCGGCCGACGAGATCGCGCAGTTCGATCCCAAGCCCGGACGCAAGTACGCCCAGGACGAAGGCGATTACGTGACGCCCGACATCATCGTGCAGGAGATCGACGGCGAGTACGTCATCACGCTCAACGACGGGGATATTCCACGGCTGAGGATCAGCCGCACGTATCAACTGTTGGCGCAGAACGGCGAGTTCAAGGGCAAGGCGAAGGAGTTCGCTCAGGCCAAGCTCAACGGCGCCAATTGGATCATCCAGGCCATCGAGCAGCGTCGGCAGACGATGATCAGGACCATGCACGTGATCCTGGATCGTCAGCGGGAGTTCTTCGAGAAGGGCATTCACTTTCTGCGGCCGCTCACTCTCAAAGAGGTCGCTGACGAGATCGGCATGCACGAGTCGACGGTCAGTCGCGTGACGAACGAGAAGTTCGTGCAGACGCCGCGTGGCGTCTTTCGGCTGAAGTTCTTCTTCTCGAGCGGCCTGAGCACCGAGGAGGGTGAGGACGTCTCGGCGCGTGGGGTGAGGGCGCGCATCCAGGAGCTCATCGACAGCGAGGAGCCTCAGGACCCCTTGACGGACCAGCAGATCGTGGAGCAGCTCAAGGCCGAAGGCGTCCAGATCGCGCGTCGCACGGTCCAGAAGTATCGTGATCAGCTAGGCGTTCTCTCGTCACGCTATCGAAAGCGTGTCAAATAGCCAATACTCCATCCCTCCCTCCCGAGGAGTCTTCTATGGAGATCACGTTCAGCAGCCGCCACGGTTACGTGCCCGATGCTCTAAAGGAGTACGCGCGTCAAGAGGTAGACGGGCTTTCCCGATACTTCGATCGGCTGGTAGAGGCCGACATCATTCTCGATCAAGAGGGTCATCGGAACATCGCCGAGGCGCGGATCCACTCCTCCAACGACACCCACTTCGCGAGCTCGGAGGCTGAGGACATGCGGTCCGCGGTGGACGGAACGGTGTCTAAGCTCAAGCGCCAGCTTCAGCGCCACAAGGACAAGCTGAACCGCCGTCAGCTCACGAGGGTCGAGCGCGAGCTTCTGTTTGCGACCCGGTCCCCACCGGACCGGGAAGCGGCACCGGACACCTCGGCGGCGCCCGTTGATTGGGACCGGATCACGAGCGGGGAAGCGATCGAGCGGCTCGGCGCGACCGGCGAAGACGTGCTGGTATTCGTGGACACGCGAGACGGAGCGGTCAAGATCGCCCGGCGCGACGGCGCGGAATCGATCAGCGTCGTCGAGGCCGAGGCGTTCGAGGTGGAGGATAGCTAGGGTGCTGAAACCGCCTTCGGATCCAGCTCGCTGATCCTCCTGCCATGGCGCTGACCGTCGCCAAGCTGCTGGCCCGCAAGGCCGACGTCCTCGGGCTCACGCTGCTGACGGGGGAGCCCACCGCCGACCGGGAGATCACGACCGACGAGGTCGTGTCTCCCGGGCTCGTCCTGTCCGGCTTCAGCCAGCGCTTTACTCACACCAGATCGCAAGTCATTGGAGAGACCGAGCTTACCTATCTCGAGTCGCTGTCTCCCGAACGCAGCCGGGAGGCGGTGGAGCGCTTCCTTTCGTTCGATGTCCCGGTCGTCTTCATTACCAAGGGGCTCGAGCCTCCCGTCGGCATGATCGACCTGGCCGACCAGCGCGGGATCCCGGTCGTATCCACCCGGCTGAAGACGGGAGAGTTCTACGGCGCGATCAAGGCCTTCCTAGAGTCGCAGTTCGCCCCGTCCACGTTCCTGCATGGTTCGCTGGCGGACATCTACGGCGTGGGGGTCCTGTTCATGGGACGCAGCGGGATCGGCAAGTCCGAATGTGTGCTGGATCTCGTCGAACGCGGGCACCGCCTGGTGGCCGACGATCAGGTGCACGTCACGCGGCGCTCGGGCGGGATCCTCATCGGCCGCGGCAACTCCGTGCTCGGGTTCCACATGGAGATCCGCGGGGTGGGGATCATCGACATCCGGTCCCTGTTCGGCATCCGCGCGGTTAGGCTCCAGAAGCGGATCGAAGTGGTCGTGCGCCTCGAGGACTGGGACGAGAGCACACCGGTCGAGCGCGCCGGTCTGGACGAGGAACGCACCGGCATCCTCGACGTGGAGATCCCCATCGTCCGGGTGCCGCTCAATCCGGGAAAGAACATCACTGTGATCGCCGAGGTCGTGGCGATGAACCATTTGCAGAAATTCGCTGGCCGGGACTCGGCGGAGCAGTTCAACGCCCGACTCATCGAACGGATGAGGACCAGGGCCGAGACCGAGACCTACCTGGAGGAGGACTACGAGTGACGGAGCGGTGCGGGGTGGTGGTGGCGCACGGCTGGCTCGCGGAGGGTCTGCTATCGGCGCTGACCCGCGTGGCCGGCGAGCAGAAGAACCTGTGGGCGCTCTCGAACCAGGGACGCGGCGGCGACGAGCTCGAGGCCGAGATCGCCGGTATCCTCGACGAGCACGGCGCGGGGCGCGAGGCGTACCTGCTCAGCGACATGGACGGAGGGTCGTGCGGACAGGCCTGCCGCAGGCTGCTCGCCAAGGGTAGCGTCCGGGCCGTGTTCTACGGTGTCAACCTGCCTCTTCTCGTCGAGTTCGTGTTCCTCCAGGAGGAGTCCTTCCAGCAGTTCGTGGCGGCCGCCATCGAGAAGGGTCGCCAGGCGCTGGGCGCCCATCAGTGAGCGTGCTCCTGTTTCGCGTGGACGAGCGCCTGATCCACGGACAGGTCGTCGTCGGGTGGGCGCGAGAGCTCCGGCCGCGGCGGATCATCGTGGTGGATGACGATCTGTCCAAAGATACCCTCGAGCAGTCGATCTACCGGACCGCCATCCCGGACGGAATCGAGGCCGATTTCTGGGGCGAGTGTGACGCGGTCGCGATGCTGCCTGCGGTGCTCGAATCGCCGGAGCCAGCGATCGTGCTGACTGCGGACCTGCCGACCATGGCGCGGCTCGCGCGCGTCGTAGCAGGGATCGAGGAGATCAACGTGGGCTGCATCCATCGAAGCCAGGGCGGGCGGCGCGTGCTGCCCTACGTGTGCCTCGACGAAGGAGACGAACGCCTGATCGCCGAGCTGGAGGGAGATGGGGTGCGGGTCGTGGCGCGCGACGTGCCGACCGCAGCCGCGGTCCGCCTCGTCGAGCGGGAGCGCGGATGACCACATGGCAGGCGGCAGCACTGGTCGCGATAGGCGCGATGGTATTTCTCGATCAGTGGCCCGCCGTGCAGTCGATGATCTCGCGCCCGGTCGTGGTCGGTCCGATCGTTGGGGCGATCCTGGGCGCTCCGGTGGACGGCGTGCTGTGGGGAGCGGCGCTCGAGACCATGGAGCTGGCGGTCCAGCCCGTGGGAGCGGCGCGCTATCCCGACGCCGCGCTGGCGGGCCTGTTGGGAACGACCGCGGCTCTGACCGGGATGCAGGGGGATGTCTATCCGGCGGGCTGGGCGGTCGCGGTAGCGGCTGCGGCCGGCTGGGCGGGCGACGCGGTCGGCCGGTTCCAGCGCCGCTGGAACGCGCGGACCGCCGCCGCGGTGCGAGTTCGCGTGGCCGAGGGGTCGGTAGGGGCGCCGGGATGGGGGATCGCGATAGCCCTTTCCCGCGGCGCGGCGTTGGGCGCGGCGCAGACTGCTGCGGGGCTCGTGCTCGTCACGGGAGGCGGGTGGCTCCTCGGAGATTCCCCGTGGGCGGGGCCGCTCGACCCGCACGGCCTCAAGATCGTCGCCGCGGCGATGGCGGCCGTCGCGGGAGCTCGCGTGTTCGGGCTCGGGCCGAGGCGCGCGACCTCGCTGGGCCTCGGAGCCCTGGCGGGAGTCGCTCTTGTGGCCTGGCGCGGCGTCCTGTGAAGGCCGAGCGGGGGTTGTCGAAGCGCCTGCGTGGGGAGCGCCGCAAGGTTGCGCTCAGGTCCACGCTCATCCAGGCGGTCTGGAACTACGACTCGCTCCAGGCGGTGGGGTTCGGATGGGCGATCCTGCCGGGCCTCGAGCGGATCCGGCCCGATCGGCGGGAGCGCGCCGAGCGGCTGCACGCCCACCTCGAGTCGTTCAACGCCAACCCCTACCTGGCCCCGGTCGCGATGGGCGTGGCTCTCCGCATGGAAGAGGAGATCGCACGGGGCGCGGCGGGCGCGGAGCGCCGGCTCGCCAAGCTCCTGCGCGCGCTTAGGGGGAGCTTGGGCGCGATCGGCGACGACCTGTTCTGGACCGCGTGGCGACCGGCGCTCGGCGTAGCGGCGGCCCTGGCGGCTCTGGCGAGCGGGAGCGTCTGGCCCGCGGTCCTGTACGTCCTTGCCTGGAACGCGCTCGCCCAGGGCGTGCGGTTGGCCGGCGTCCGGGCTGGCTTCACCGTCGGCGCAGGCGTGGTGCGGGTGCTCCAGGATCCGTTCTGGTCGGCCGCCGCGCGCGCCGCGCGTCTGGGTGGCTCGTTCGCGACCGGCGTCGGCCTCGGGGTCGGGGCTGGCTGGGCCGTCCTCGGTGGTGGCCTGGGGAAGGGGGCGGCGATATTTTTCATCCTCGTCGCCCTGCTCTGGCTGGCGGGAACGCGGGTCGGGTCGCGGGGCCGCTTGCTATCCCCCGCCCTGGCTTTCCTCGCTGTCGCGGCTCTCCTCAGCGCGATCTTCCATCTCTCCAAGGGAGCCCTGCCGTGATGTCCGCGACCTGCCGCGCCACAGTCCGGATCGTGAACCGGCTGGGCCTGCATGCCCGGCCGGCCGCGCATTTCGTGCGCTTGGCGAACGGCTTCGCGTCCGACATCTACGTGGCCCGCGACTCCGTGGAGGTCAACGGCAAGAGCATCATGGGCGTGATGATGTTGGCCGCCGAGGAGGGTGCCCGGATCGAGATCCGTGCCGAGGGCGAGGACGCCGAGAAAGCCCTCGAAGGCCTGGTCTCCCTCGTCGAGCGCGGGTTCGACGAGGACGACGAGGGACGACCGGTCCGCGAGCAGGAAGGACAGGATGGCTGAGCCACTTCCGCAGGAGATCTTCCATCACGGACAGGGCGTTTCCCCGGGAGTGGCCTACGGGCCGGCGTACCTGATCACCCCCGACGCGCTCCGGGTGCCGCAGCGAACGATCTCCGCAGAGGATATCGATGCCGAGCTCTCGCGATTCGAGGACGCGCTCGCAGCCACGCGCGCGGACATCGAACGGGTCAAGTCCGCCCTCGAACGGGCCGACAAGGGCGACGAGGCGGCGATCTTCGACTCTCACCTTCTGATCCTCGAGGATGAGACGCTGCTCGATTCGGTGCGCGAGCGCATTCGCGAGGGTCGAATGAACGTCGAGTTCGCGTTCTCCTCCCTCGTGCTGGAGACCGTGGACCGGATCGAGAAGAGCGAGAACACCTACCTTCGGGAACGGGTGCGGGACATCCGGGACGTCGAGCACCGTGTGGTTCGATTCCTGCTCGGCCAGCGCGAGCCAGCGGTGGGCGATCTGCTGCAGAACGCGATCCTGGTCGCCCACGATCTGCCCGCCACTCTGACCGCCGAACTCGATCGAGATCGAATCCTGGGGTTCGCGACCGAGCTGGGCTCGGCGAACAGCCACACCGCGATCCTGGCGCGCGCGCTCGAGATTCCTGCGGTCGTCGATCTCGGGCCCGTCATGCAGCGCCTCTCCCACGGAGAGTCGGTAGTCCTCGACGGCCGGGAGGGCCTATTGATCCAGAGCCCCTCACCCGACACGCTCGCGGAGTACGAGCGGATCAAGGCGAAGATCGAGCGCAAGAGGGCCGAATGGGTCTCGCTCGCCGGAGTTCCCGGCCGCACTGCGGACGGCGAGCCGCTCACGCTGCTCGCGAACATCGAGTTCACTCGCGAAGTCGATGCCGCGCTGGCGTTCGGTTGCGATGGAATCGGGCTGTATCGGACCGAGTACCTGTTCCTCCAGAGCGGCGGCGAAGTCCCCGAGGAGGACCAGCACCGGGTCTATCGCGGAATCGTCCGGCGCATGGAGGGACGGCCGGTCACGATCCGCACCCTCGACCTGGGCGGCGACAAGCTCCTGGCGGGAATGGAGCAAGAGGACAATCCGTTCCTGGGGTGGCGCGCCGTCCGCTACTGTCTGGACCGACCGGAGGTCTTCCTCGCGCAGATGCGGGCGATCCTGCGGGCGGGAGCCGAAGGTCCGGTGGCGATCATGATCCCCATGATCACGACCCTCGAGGAGGTGAACGCCGTGCTCGAGCTGGTGGGCTCCGCCAGGGAATCGCTGCGGAGCGACGGACTGCCCCATGCCGACACCTGCCCGGTGGGAATGCTGGTCGAAACCCCTGCCGCCGCGCTGATGGCCGAGAACCTCGCCGAGCGCTTCGATTTCCTGTCTCTGGGCACCAACGACCTGATCCAGTACACGCTGGCCGTGGACCGGGGAAACCGCCGGATCGCACACCTCTACCAGCCGTTTCACCCGGCGGTCCTGCGTCTCATCCGTGAGGTGGTGGATGCGGCCGCAGCCGCCGGGAAACCGGTGACCGTGTGCGGCGAGATGGGGTCGAATTCCCGAGCGGCGGCACTCCTCCTCGGGCTCGGGGTGCGGAGCTTCAGCATGGTCCCCGCACGGATCCCCCGCATCAAGCAGGTTCTGGGGCGAGTCACGGTGGAGGAAGCGAGCGAGACCGCAAGGGAGGCGCTGAGGCAGTCGGATTCGGACTCCGTCAAGGCGGTTGTGGACCGCAGGTTCGGCGAGCGATTCCATCACGCTCCCTCCAGCTGAAAGTTGCGACGATGACGACTCGATTTCCGGCCTTGCCCACCGCGACCGAGCTCGCCCTCTGGCGGCAGCGCGAGGAGGAACTCGACTGCTCCGGGATGCGCGCGCACGTGGCGGGCTTCGGCCGGCGCCTGGGGATCGCGGTCCCCGCGGCGCGGGAGTTCGCCTCCTGTCTCCGTGCCGACCCCGCGCCGGTCGCGATCGCGGTGCTCGGCATGGGGGGGTCGGCGGTGGCGGGCGATCTAGTTGCCGCGGCGACGGCGGCGCGCCGCAGGCTGCCGCTCTGCGCCGTGCGTGCCTGGGATCCGCCCGCGTGGCTGGGCGATCGCGCGTTCGTGATCGCGTCCTCCTATTCCGGAGATACCGAAGAGACCGTTGCCGCGTACCGGACGGCCCGGGAGCGAGGCGCGCGAGGGGCGGCGATCACGACGGGGGGACGGCTCGCCGCCCTGGCGCGGAAGCTGGGGGACCCGGTTCTCGACCTGCCGCCGGGCCTGCCTCCTCGTGCGGCCTTGCCGGAGTCACTCGCCGGCTGTGCGCTGGCGGTTGGGGCACTGGACCCCGGGCTCGAGATCGACGGGCTGGCTGGCGAGCTGAGCGAGGCCGCCGCGGCTCTGGAGCCCCGGCTGGATGGCTGGCTGGATTGGGAGGAGAGGAACCCCGCGCTCGCCCTTGCGGTCTCCTTCGCCGATCGGCTCCCGATCGTCTACGGCGGTCATCCGGTGTCGATCGCGGCGGCCCACCGCTGGAAGACACAGCTCAACGAAAACGGCAAGATCCCCGCATGGGGGGGCGCGTTCCCAGAGCATGGGCACAACGAGATCGTGGGCTTCGAGGGCAGCCATCCGGCTCTCGATCGTCTCGCCCTGGTCTACCTGGAGACGCCCTGGGACGATTCGCGCGTCTCCGGACGCATGGCGTGGACCCGGGAGTGGTGCGATGGCCGGGTCGGGGTGCAGCACCGTGTCGAGTCGGGCGGGGATACCCCGCTCGAGGGGATGCTTCGGTTGTGCTGCATGGGGGACTGCACTAGCTTCCTTGTCTCGATCATCACCGGGAAAGACCCCACCCCCGTGGCGTCCATCGACCAGTTGAAGGCTGGGCTCGCACGTTGAAGATCGTCATTCCCGCCGCCGGGCAGGGGACCCGGCTCCGGCCCCACACCCACACGCTGCCCAAGGTCATGCTCCCGGTCGCGGGACGCCCGATCATCGGGCACATCCTGGCGGACGTGGCCGGTCTGGAGCCCGACGAAGTCCGACTCGTGGTCGGCTATCGCGGCAATACGGTCGAGAGATACGCGCGGCGCGCTTTCCCCGATCTGCCGATCCGCCTAGTGTGGCAGGAGCAGCAGCTGGGGCTCGGCCATGCGGTCCTTCAGGCGCTGGATCCCGGCGACCACGACGACGTGCTCGTGGTCTTGGGGGACACGGTGTTTGACGTCGATTACGCGGAGATCGTCGCCCACGAGGACCATGTGCTGGGCGTGCGCCCGGTGCCCGACCCCCAGCGTTTCGGGATCGTCGAGCTCGACGGCTCCGGTCGCCGCATCTCCAAGCTCGTGGAGAAGCCCGCGGAGCCCAAAGGCAACCTCGCCCTGGTGGGCCTCTACTATGTCCGGGACGGCGAGCTGTTGCGGGAGGCGATCGCGGGCCTCGTGGGAGACGACGCGCGGACGCGCGGAGAGTATCAGCTGACCGACGCGCTTCAGCGAATGATCGACGCCGGCGAACGCTTCGTGCCCTTCGAGATCGGGGGCTGGTACGACTGCGGCAAGTCGGAGACTTTGCTAGCCACAAACCGCGCGCTCCTCGACCTGCGGACTCCGGACCCCCCGACGAGAGGCGTGGATCGGAGCGTGCTGGTTCCGCCCGTCCACGTGGGTCCGGGCTGCACGATCGAGAACGCGATCGTCGGACCCTACGTCTCGATGGCAGAAGGCGCCACGATCCGGGATTCGATCGTGCGCGATTCCATTCTTGCGGAGGGCGCGCACGTCGAGGGCGCCGTCCTCGAAGGCTCGATCGTGGGGCCGGAGGTCCGGGTCCTCGGACGGGCCCGAACCGTGAACCTGGGAGAGAACTCGGAGGTCACATGGTGAAGACCGCGCCCGCTCGTCCTCCGCAGCGCGCGCCGAATCTCGCGCGAACCGACCGGTACGTGTTCACGTCCGAGTCGGTGACGGAAGGCCACCCCGACAAAATCGCCGACCGCGTTTCCGACGGCGTGCTCGACGCCGCTCTGACCGGTGACCCGCTCAGCCGCGTGGCCTGCGAGACCCTCGTGACGACCGGGCGCATCGTGGTGGCCGGAGAGATCACCACCGAGACCTACATCCCGGTGGCGGAGGTCGCGCGCGAGGCGGTGCGCGAGATCGGCTACACGGACGCGCGGATGGGATTCGACTCCAAGACGTGCGGGGTCCTCGTGTCGCTCGATCAGCAGTCGAACGACATCCGCCAGGGAGTCGATCGCGACGGGGCGGGCGACCAGGGGATGATGTTCGGCTACGCGACCGACGAGACCGACGAGCTCATGCCGCTGCCGATCTCGCTCGCGCACGCGCTGACCCGCCGACTCGCCGAGACGCGCAAGGATGGCACGCTGCCGTGGCTGCGCCCGGACGGGAAGAGCCAGGTCTCCGTGGAATACGATCAGGGACGCGCGCGGGAGATCCGCACCGTCGTGGTCTCTACCCAGACGGCTGACGAGGATGAAGTCTCGCCGGAGGAGATCCAGGAACGGATCCGGAAGGACGTGATCTGGCCCGTCCTGCCGGCCGATCTCTATGACTCTGAGAAACTCACCGTGCACATCAATCCCACCGGTCGCTTCGTGATCGGCGGCCCGATGGGCGACGCGGGCGTGACGGGGCGGAAGATCATCGTCGACACCTACGGCGGAGCGGGGCGCCACGGCGGCGGGGCATTCAGCGGAAAGGACCCGACGAAGGTCGATCGCTCAGGGGCCTACGCCGCCCGCTGGATCGCCAAGAACCTCGTCGCGGCGGGCCTCGCGACCCGCTGCGAGGTCCAGCTGGCCTACGCGATCGGCGTCGCCGAGCCGGTCAGCGTGATGGTCGACACGTTCGGGACCGGCGATACGCCCGACGAGATTCTGTCCGCGAAGATCCGCGAGTTGTGGGATCTGCGACCGAAGGAGATCATCCGGGCTCTGGACCTCAGGCGCCCGATCTATCGCCCGACCTCCGCGTACGGTCACTTCGGCCGGTCGCCGGAGGACGGGCTGTTCACCTGGGAGCGTACCGATCGCGTCGACGCGCTGCGCGACGGACTGGCGTGAGCCCGGTATTCGATGACGGTTCAGCGATAGAAACTAGGAGGAGAGTGAGCATGCCGAAGACAAGGAATCCCCACGCGGCCGAGGTGGCCTCTGACGTGAAGGACCTCGCGCTCGCGGAGAGGGGCGCCCTCAGGACCGAGTGGGCGGGGCGCAGCATGCCCGTCCTGGGCCTGATCGGAGACCGCTTCGAGAAGGAGCGCCCGCTCGAGGGCGTGCGCGTGTCCGCGTGCCTGCATGTGACGACCGAGACCGCCAACCTCATGATCGCGCTGAAGCGCGGCGGGGCGGACATCTGCCTCTGCGCCTCGAACCCGCTGTCCACCCAGGACGACGTCGCCGCGCATCTGGTCGCCCACCACGCGATCCAGGTCCACGCGATCAAAGGCGAGGACAATGACACCTACTACCGTCACATCCGGGCGGCCCTCGAGCATCGACCTCAGGTGACGATGGACGACGGGGCGGACCTGGTCGGCTCGATCCACATGATGGGACTCGAGCGGTTTGACGACCTGCATCCCGTGCTCCGCGAGTGGGCGACGGGCCTGTCCGAGGAGGAGCGCCGGGGGATCGTCGAGGGAGTGATCGCCTCGACGGAGGAGACGACCACCGGCGTGATCCGTCTCAAGTCGATGGAAGAAGCTGGAGTCCTCTTGTTTCCCGTGGTCGCGGTCAACGACTCCAACACCAAGCATCTGTTCGACAACCGCTACGGCACAGGCCAGTCGACGATCGACGGGATCCTGCGGGCCACCAATGTCCTGCTCGCCGGCTCGGTCTTCGTCGTTGCTGGATATGGCTGGTGCGGGAAGGGAGTCGCGAGGCGAGCGCAGGGCCAAGGGTCGCAGGTCGTGGTCACCGAGATCGATCCGCTCAAGGCGTTGGAGGCCGTCATGGACGGCTTCCGCGTGATGCCGATGGCCGAGGCCGCCGCGATCGGTGACCTGTTCATCACCGTGACCGGGGACATCCACGTGATCCGTCGGGAGCACTTCGATGCGATGAAGGACGGCGCGATCGTCGCCAACAGCGGCCACTTCAACGTCGAGATCGATCTCGACGCGCTGGATGTGATGGCCACGGCGAAGCGCGAGGTGCGGGACTTCGTGACCGAGTACAGCGTGGGAGACAGGAAGATCTTTGTCCTCGGTGAAGGTCGCCTGATCAACCTCGCGGCGGCCGAGGGACACCCGGCGAGCGTGATGGACATGTCGTTCGCCAACCAGTCGCTGGCGTGCGAGTACATCGTCAAGAATCCGGACGAGCTTCCAGAGGGCGTGAGCCCGGTGCCGCGGGAGATCGACGCGGAGATCGCGCGGCTCAAGCTCGTCTCGCTGGGGGTGGAGATCGACGAGCTTACCAGCGAGCAGAGGAAGTATCTGGCGAGCTGGGAGATGGGCACCTGATCGGTCGATGAAAACGGCGGGGCACCCACGAAGTGGGTCGCTGCGGCGTTTCGCTTCCTCGTGTCTTCCTGCGGCGTACAAATCGTACGCCTCGGAATCCGCTCGTTGCGCGCCTTGCATCTGACCCGTTTTGATCGACCTCTAAGTTTTCATCCCGATTCCCTGGG
>DASQEN010000343.1:0-3434 GCA_035633635.1 Gemmatimonadota bacterium
TGTAACCGAGCTTATCCAACGCCTCATAGGCATACTGCGAGATCGGGCACGTTTCCGAAGAGCAATACACGACGATCCGCTGGTCACGCGGCGGAAGGAGTCCGCCCGCGCGGATCTCGACGTAGGGCACGTTGATGGCTCCGGGTATGTGCTCCCGCGCATACTGCACGCCGTCGCGGGCATCGACCAGAGCGAAGTCCTCGCCGGCGTCCTGCCACTCCCGCACGCGTTCCGGGGAGACGATCAGCAGGCCGTCCTGCACGTCCGGTGCGGGGACCGAGAGAGGAAGTGTATCGGCGCCGGCTTCGGCTTCGCTTCGCCCGCCTTCCGCGGGAACCTCGGTGCCACCGCAGGCGATCGAAACCACCGCGAGACAAACGAAGAGGCTCGCAAAAGACGGTGCTCGTCCAGTCATCTTGGGGTACCTCCACCGGCGCTCCCGAGTCCTTCCAGCCATGCCTCGACCGTGTCAGCCTGCGAGCCTGCCGGCACCATCGCAAGGAACCGCTCCCACGCTTCTCGTGCACGGGAGATGTCGCTCATCCCGTCGCGGTAGACGATGCCCTGAAGGAAATAGACCTCGGGGGTTTCCGGAGCGAGCTGCCCCGCGATCTCGAGCTCTCCGTGGGCTTCGTCCCACCTACGCTGGTACATGAGGGACACCGCGAGGTCTGTGTGCACTGCGGCGCTCTCCGGCGCAATCTCGGTCGCGCGACGGAAGTACCGCTCGGCTGTGGCGAAATCCCCCGCTTCGAGCGATTGCATCCCGAGTTGTGCGTAATCGTCGGGGCCGACCGCGTGGGGTGCATCGGATGCCGTCGAAAGGGCGACCTGCTCACTGTGACCCGCCAGCCAATAGCCGGCGAGGAACCCGATCGTCAGGGCGACGAACGTCGCGAGGACGAGCGAGCGCGGTCCGGAGTGGATCGCCATCGAGCCTCCCTCTAGAGATCCGGCACGGCGGAGTCGGCTGGAGCGATCACCGGCTCATCCGTCGGCGTTCGATCTTCGCCCGCTTGACCCTCTGCGTCCAGGGGCATGGAATCTGCGGGGTCAGAGGTTCCCGCGGTCGGTTCGTCGACCGCTGGCTCCAGGTCGATGGGCTCCGACGGCACCACCTCGGGCGCCGACTCGGCCTCCACTGTCTGCGCGATGGCTTCCTCCTCGGCCAGAGACGGGCCTTCGTACCAGCGGCCCATTCGACTCAGGATCATCCGCTGACGCCCGCGAAGCGAACCGCTCGGGGCGCCGGGGTTGCGCGACAGCGGAGCGGGCAATGTCGCGGCGATCAGAGCCGCCTGCTCGCGGGTGAGCTTCTCGGGGGAGCGATCGAAGTAGATGCGCGCCGCCGCCCCCGTCCCGAAGATTCCGGGACCGAGCTCGACCACGTTCAGATATGCCTCCAGGATGCGGTCCTTGGACAGCCAGAGCTCCAGCCACCCGGTGAGGATCGCCTCGCGCCCCTTGCGGAGGAAGTTCCGCGACGGGTCCAGGTAGAGGTTCTTCGCCGTCTGCTGGCTGATCGTGCTCGCACCCCGGAGCCGTCCGCCGGTCCGATTCGCGCGCCATGCCTTCTCGATCTGCTCGAGGTCGAAACCGTGGTGCTCGTAGAATCGGGTGTCCTCCGCCACCAGCACGGCGCGCAGCAGCGACTCCGGCATCCGCTGGAGTGAAACCCATTCATGACGCGGCCTCAGCTCGACCCCGGCGGCCGCCGCTTCCGCCACCCGGTACCCCATGACCGTAGAGGCCTGCGGCGGAGCGAGCGCGTGCCACATAATCGCCGGAAACCACGACACGGCCGAGAACACGTACAGGACCGGCGTGAAGAGAGCCAGCAGGAGGAGACGGGCGGCCACGTTCACAGGTGCAGTATCTCGTCCTCGGCCCCGGTTCCGCAACGTTCCCTTCTCCGCGCGTGCCGACGCAACGGAGAGCCCAGACTTGCCCGAGACTTGACCGCGGCTTGACCGCAACTTTCCCTAGCCTTGCCCGAAACTTGCCCTAGACTTGACCTCGAGCTGCTGTTATGCTGCCGCCCGCAGCTTTCGTATTCGCGCGCGTCGGGCGGCCCGGCAGACCACGTCTCCTACAGGGAGGATCCATGCTGAAGAGGCTCCTGCCTCGAGAGACCAATTTCTTTGAGTACTTCGAGCGCCATGCCGCTACCACCGTCCAGGGCTGCCGCGAGCTCCTCGATCTAGCGATCACCGGCGACGACCTTCCAGCCCGAGCTGCGCGGATCAAGGACATCGAGCACCAAGCCGATTCGATCACGCATGACTGCGTCGAGGCCCTCCACAAGACCTTCATTACCCCCATCGATCGGGACCAGATCCACATGCTGATCTCTCGCATGGACGACATCATGGACCACGTGGAAACCGTCGCCGAACAATGTGTCTTGTACAACATCGACCACATGACCCAGGATGCGAGAGAGCTGGCTGAAGTCCTGGTCCAGGCCACAGAGCACATCGAGGGGGCAGTTCGTGGGCTTCGCGACATGAAACATGCCGGCGATATCACCGAGCGATGCATCGAGGTCAATCGGCTCGAGAATCAGGGCGATGAGCTCCTGCGCCGGGCGGTGGCACGGCTCTTTGACGACGAGAAGGACCCGGTCGCAATCATCAAATGGAAGGAGATCTACGAGAACCTCGAGATCGCGACCGATCGCTGCGAGGACGTCGCGAACATCATCGAAGGCATCGTCCTCGAGAACGCCTGACCGCCGCCTGATGGGCCGACGCTGACGTGGACTTCATCTGGATCATCGTCATTCTCACAGTCGCGGTGGCGTTCGCGTTCGATGTCATCAACGGCTTCCACGATGCCGCCAACTCGATCGCGACGATCGTTTCGACGCGAGTTCTCCGGCCTCGTTACGCCGTTCTCTGGGCCGCCTTCTTCAACTTCGTCGCAATGTTCGTCTTCGCCCCGCGCGTTGCCGACACGATGTCCAAGATCGTCGACGTCAAGGCGAATGACGCCTCCTACGTTTGGGTCGTCCTGGCGGGCCTGATCGGGGCGATCGTGTGGGACCTCCTGACCTGGTGGTGGGCCATCCCCACCAGCTCTTCGCACGCCCTGATCGGGGGCTTCGCGGGCGCCGGAGTGGCGCATGCCGGCTTCGACATCCTCAACTGGGACAAGATCCTCCTCACCGTGGGGTTCATCCCCCTGGCTCCTTTGATCGGCCTGGTCGCTGCGGTTGCTCTCATGATTGGGGTCGCCTGGACCTTCCGCCGCTGGACCCCCGCATCGGTGGACGGCTTGTTCCGGAAGGGCCAATTCGTGTCGGCTGCCCTCTACTCGCTGGGACACGGCGGGAACGACGCCCAGAAGACGATGGGGATCATCGTGGCGCTCCTCGTGGCCGCCGGTTCCATGAGTCCCGATACCCAGCTCTCCCTGGGGAACCCGCAGACGCT
>DASQEN010000344.1:0-3912 GCA_035633635.1 Gemmatimonadota bacterium
GTTGCGATGGCCACGATCCCTGCCCGGACGCCGGATGACGACGGCGACGGGCGCACCGCCGATTGGCGGCAGTGGGTCAAGTGACCAGTTACCCGATTGGCGGACCCCCAGCCTCCAGCATATTTTTTGCTCATGCTGGAATTCCTGAAGCAGCGGCTGGAGGATGACCGCGAGTACCAGATCCTCCTCGAGCAGGAGGAGGACGGGACGTTCGTGGCGACGTCTCCGACCTTGCCCGGATTCGTCGCCTACGGTCCGTCCGAGGCGAGCGCCGTTCGAAAGCTGAGGCGCGCGATCCATCGGAACATGGAAGGGTTCGCCGAGGACTACGTGAAGTCGACGATATCCGCCGGCGAGCACGTGAGCCGGCACAAACACAGCCTTCACTTCGGCCTTCCGCTGACGACGACCGCGAAGGTCGTGCTCTCCTCTCTGGTCCTCGCCACCGCCGCCGGCCTCGTTCGGCTCTCGCTGCGCCTCCGCGACCGCTAGTCGATCTTCATTCAGGTGTATAGGCCGCTCAAGGCGGTCAAGATCAAGGCGCGCGACGAGGGAGATCCGAGGCGTACGATCTGTACGCCGCAGGATCGCACGAGGAGCGGAACGCAGATATTGACCGTCTTCAGCGGCCGGTTTCTCGTTCGAGGATGGGGGACCAGCGGCCGGAATAGTTCGCCAGCGCTTCCGCCACCGCGTCCTCGAGGCCGATCGACGCACCCTTCCCCCCCGGCATTCCGTTCGTGATCACCGAAAACGCCAGTAGCTCGCCGTCGCGCGTGGTCGCGTAGCCCGAGAGGGCCGAGACTCCACGCAGCGTGCCGGTCTTCGTGTGTACGTTGCCGATCGCGGCAGCGGAATTCAGCCGGCGCGGGTCTCCGTCCACTCCGGCGATCAGCAGGGAGTCGTAGTAGTCGTCGAACTCCGGGTGGGAGCGCATCGCAACCAGGAGCTCGGCTGTGGTCCGGGCGGTGACGATGTCGTTCCGGCTCAGACCCGAGCCGTCCTCGATGGCGACCGATTGCGACGAGATCCCGAAGCCGCGCAAGAGCTCCCTCACGACGTCCGCGCCCTCGTCGAAAGAGCCTTCTCCCTCTACCATCGCGCCCAGCGTCTTGAGGATCTGCTCGGCGAAGAAGTTCTGGCTGCGTTTGTTCACTACCCGCACGAGATCGACGAGCCGCGGGCTGACGTGGCTGGCCACGAGCCTGCGGGGCCGCTGCGGCAGGAGGTCGCGGTCGTATACGACCTGGTCGCGCCCCGTGACCGAGATCCCTGCGCGCTCCAGCCGGCCCCGCATCACCGACAGGGCGAACGTCGGAGGATCCTCGACCGCCACGACGTATCGGACCGGACCTCCGCCGAGCGGAATCCGACCCCAGATCTCGTATCCATCGATGTCGGGCCTGCGACCGATTCCGATCGATCGCCCTCCCCGCCGTCCGCTCGTCGTCGCGCGGTTGGCGACCCGCAGGCCGTCCGCGCGCGGGTGGAACGACACCCCGACCGGGTCCCCCACCGATGCCCCGGCTCGAATCTCCATCGTCACGACGTTGTCGTTAAACGAAAGCGCGTTGGCGCGCGCCCCGTACCACCACAGGAGATTGCCGGACTCCCAGCCGGGAGCAGCGAGCTCGTCGTCGAAGTACGATGCGTCCCCGATCAGCCGCCCGGTGACCCTCCGAACGCCGACGCGCCGGAGCTCGTCCGCGAACCTGTCGAACACATACGTGGCACTGTCGCCGAAGAACCTGCCGGAGTTCGAGGGATCCCCGCGGCCGGCGAGGATCAGGTTGCCGTCCAGGATTCCGCCGGGGAGCACGGGGCCGTCCGCATACAGCGAGGTCGTGTACTGGAAGTCGGGCCCCAGCCGGTCGAAAGCGGCGGCCGTGGTGTAGAGCTTCATGTTCGAGGCCGGCAGCAGGGCCCGGTCGGCCGAGCGCAGGTAGAGCGGGGCCGCGCGGTCCACGGAGTAGACCGCCACACCGATTGCCCCGCGCCACCCCTGGAGAACGGGATCCAGTAGCGCCGAGATGGCGGACGGACTCGCGGGAACGTCGAAGCGGACTTCCGGTCCGTCGACGCGCGGGGTCTGCCCGATCGCCGTACCGGCGAGCGCGCAGATCAGCGTGGGCGTCAGGATGCGTGCACGAAGCATCACGCGTCTATGGCCTCCAGCGAGCGCCGGCCGCGGCGCATGGCCGTCACCAGCGCGATCATCGACAAGCCCGCCACCGCGGCGAGCCCGCCGGCGACTCCTCCCCATTCTCCGGCGCCGGGGCTCCATCCAAGCCACCGTGCCCTGAAGCTGTGATACACCGGCCACGCGAGAATGGTCACCGAGAACAGCACCAGGACCGCGCTCAGCATCATGAACAGGATGCCGGCGTACCCGGCCGCGACCTCGGTGCCATCCGCTGCGTCGAAGCGCGGGTACACGGCCCCCAGGCCGACCGCGAGCCCGACGATCGCCGCCGACAGACACAGCACCGCCGCGATCGAGAGCACCTCGAGGAGCGCGGTCGAGTGAAGCATGCGGTTCGAGACCACGACCAGCGTCTCGGCCACCACGACCAGCGGAACGAAGCCACCCCAGAACTTGGCCCACAGGAGCTCCCGCGAGGACAGGGGGCTCGAACGCAGCATCCACAACGTGTCCCCCTCCAGGCTGATCCCGGGCAGGACGAAGCGCGCGGCGAGCGCGGCCACGATCAGCCCCACCAGACCAACGTTCAGGAATGCCAAGAGGTTGCGCATGAAGTACCCGGTGCCGCCCGCCGCGTCCAGCGGCAGCACCTTGAAGTTGTAGAGATAGATCGCGATGACCGCGAGCAGAAGGAACAGCTGCGACCATTGTCCGGGATCGCGGAAGAACGTGGCCATATCCTTGACGATGATCGCGCGCACCCGGCGCGGGAACGGACGGCTCGCCAACGTGCTCGCGCCGCGCCACCAGGCCTGCCGTGTCCAGCGGACCTCGCGCGCCTCCTGCGCCCGACTGAAGCCCGAGCGGAATCCCTCGCGAAAGACGAGTGCGGCGAGCGTCACGGCTGTCGCCGCTGCGACCAACAGGGCGCCTCCGTACCAGGCAACCGCGTCCCAGCGGGGCGCGGCCCCGTACAGTCCGAGCACCTCGCCCAGCACGCGTGCCGCCCAGTACGAGGGCAGCCAGGGCAGGGTCGGGCTCGACAGCTCGACCAGGTACTCGGCCCACGTACCGAACTCCTCGGGACGGGTGAATCGCTCCGGGCGGATCACTCGCGCCATCATCACCGCGCCGATGATGAACAGCAGCGCCACCAATGACAGCAAGTCCCGCGCCTTGCGCGCCGGAAACAGGTTGACCAGCGCCACGGAGATCATCAGGCCGATCGCGGCCGTGATCGTCACGAACGGCGCCATCACGGCGAGCAGCGCCAGATAGTACCCCACCCCGGCGTCGAACACGCGCCCGTACGCGATCCAGATGGGCAGCGCCAGGAAGACCGCGGTCCACGAGGCGAAGGTCGCCACCTCCAGAAGCTTCGCCCCGAACAGACGCTGTAGCGGAACCGGCGCGACCACGATCAGCTGCAGGTCGCTCGACAGGAAGCACTGGGACAACGCAGTGATCAGCGCGGAGAAGAGCAGGAACGAGAGAAGCACGAGAAGCAGGAACGCGAGCAGTTTGACGCCGAGGACGCGGCCGAGGTCCGGATCCACCCGGACAAAGTGCTCGAGCACCCGCGCGCTGATCTTGTAGCCCGCCGCGAGGAACAGGGCGCCCACTCCGGCCAGGAGCAGCGGGCGCCCCGGGCCGGCTGTCTTCCACTGGCGGCGCGTCGCGAGGAGCCGGGGTGTGAGCAGCGTACTCACGAAGACGCTTTGGCGCGGCGCCCTTCCAGATCGTCGACCGGAGCCGCCGGAGCCTGCCCA
>DASQEN010000345.1:0-3566 GCA_035633635.1 Gemmatimonadota bacterium
TAGTCGCCGTAGACGTAGTAGTACCCGAGGTCCTGGACGTTCCGCTCCTGCCCGCTGCCGAAGATGATCGTGTTGAGGCCGATCCGCGGCCTGAGGAAGCCGGAGTGGCGTCCGCGGGTCACCGGCTCGACGTACCACGGCAGGAAGAACACCGGCACGTCGGAGAAGTAGAGCACGACCGGCGAGGCCACGATCACGTCCCGCTGCCGCAGCTTGATCTCGCTGGAGGCGAACCGGTAATGCGGCTCGGGCAGGTCGCAGGTCGTGAAGTTGCCGTGCTCGACCAGGTACGTGGACTCGCCGATCTTGCTCATCTCGGTTCCCTGGAGAATCCACGGCTCGTACACGGTCGTGCCGCCGCCCAACCGGCCGCTCTTGCGCTCGAGGTCGTACATGAGGTCGGCGCCCCGGGTCTCGGACTGGCCTTCGGTGAGGACCGAGGCGCCGAACGTGGCGACCGAGCCGGTCTCGCGGTCGTAGAACAGCGAGTCCGCGACGAGCTTCGACGGGCCGCGCGCGACCGAGGCGTCGCGGAACGCCTCCACCACACCCTCGCGGCTCCGGAACAGGATCCGTTCCGCCTCGAGCGTGGTTCCGCCCTGCTCGGCCTGCGCGTTCCCCTCGAGCACGATGACCTCGCCCTGCGGGAAGAACACGAGCCGGTTGCCCTGGTAGCGGATCGGAGCGCCTTCGATCGCGATGCCGGTCGTGTCCGCCCCCTCGAGGAGCCGCTCGTAGATGGCGTCCGGCGGCGGCACGCCGCCGGTCAGCGTGTCCCCCGGTGCGCGCCGGCCTGCGGGAGCGTCCGCGCGAGCCTCCCCGGCGGGCCGGTCGGGAACCGCCTGGGGCTCCTCGGCGACCACGCCCTGCCTCTCGGCCTCGAGCCGCTCCTCCATCTCCCGCAACTCTGCCTCGAGCGCCTGCCGCTCCGCATCCGTGAGCACGCCCGGCGGACGCTGCGCGGCGCTGTCGGCCTGCCCCTCCTGCGCGCGCGCGGCACCGGCGCCTGCGATCAGGGCAACGAAAGCCAGCGCGGCGACCCTGTTACGCATCGGCGCCCTCCCCCAGCGTGTGCGCGACCGGCGATCCGCGCCGCTCGCGTCGCTTCTCGATCATGCCCGCCAGGATCACACTGATCTCGAACAGCAGGTAGAGCGGGACCAGCATCAGCAGCATACTGACCACGTCCGCGGGAGTGAAAACCGCGCTTACGATCGCCATCAGCGCGATCGCGTGGCGGCGGTACTTCTTGATGACGCGCGTGGGCAGGACTCCGATCCACGACAGCACGAGGATGACGAGCGGGGTCTCGAACACCAGGCCGAACATGAGTGTGACCTGCATGGCGAACGAGAAGTAGTCGTCGATCGTGATCATGGGTTGCAGCGATTCGGTGGCGAATCCGAGGAAGAACTTGAGGCCGAACGGCAGGACCAGGAAGAACGCCAGCGCGGCGCCGCCCACGAAGAGAAGCACGCTCGACAAAAGCGCCGGGATGAAGATCCGCTTCTCGTTCTCCAGCAGGCCCGGCGCCACGAAGCGCCAGAAGTGATAGAACACGATCGGCAGCGCGATCATGACGCCGACGAAGATCCCCACCTTGATCGTGACCATGAACGGCTCGGTGGGATGGAGGTAGGTCAATCTCCCCTCCTCCAGCAGCGGTCGCACCGGACGGGTGAGGAACCCGATCACGTCGTACCGGGTCGTCACCCAGAAGCCGGCGCACGCGCCTACGACAAGGGCGCCCAGGCTCCACAGCACGCGGCGCCGCAGCTCCTCGAGGTGCTCGATGAACGACATGGTGGCTTCCGGATGCGGGCGCGGGACGAGGGACATCTCGAACGTCTGGCTACTCCTCGCCCGGCTCGCGGAGGCCCCGCAGCTCGTTCATGAATTCGGTCACGTCCTTGAACTGACGATAGACGGAGGCGAAGCGGACGTAGGCCACCTCATCGACCTCCTGCAGCTCCTCCATGACCCGCTCTCCCAGCCACCGGCTCTCGACCTCGACGCGGCCCGATTCCTCGAGCCGCTGCTCGATCCTGTCCACGGCGGCCTCGATGGTGTCGATGTTGACCGGGCGCTTCGTGCAGGCGGTGACGATCCCGAAGAGGAGCTTCTGGCGGTCATACGGTTCCCGGCGGCCGTCGCGCTTGACCACCTGCCGCGGGAAGAGCTCCACCGACTCGTAGGTCGTGAACCGCTTCCCGCACGCTTCGCACTCGCGGCGCCGCCGCACCGCGCGCCCCTCCTGGCTGGACCGCGTGTCGACCACGCGGTCTTCGTCGACTCCGCAGAAGGGGCAGCGCACGACGCGTCTACCGTCAGGAACCCAGCTGGCGTCTCGCGGCGTCCGCCTCCGCCGAGTTGGGGTACTGCTGGATCAGCTGCTGATACGCGGCCCGGGCGCGCTCTTCGTCTCCTTGCGCACGGTAGGCGTCGCCGATCTTGCGCAGCGCCAGCGGCGCCTTGGAGCTGTCCGGCCAGCGCGAAGGCACCTCGCGCAGCTCGGCGATCGCCGAATCCCAGCGCTCCTGGTCGTACCAGGAGGTCCCCACCCAGTACTGGGCGTCGCTCGCGCTGAGACCGTCGGGGAACCGGCGCAGGTACTCGCCGAACCCCTCCCGCGCGAGGTCGAGCCGCCCCTGCTGGTAGTCGGTGATGGCGGCGTTGTAGAGTGCGATCGGATCGACGTTCCCGACCGCGGCTTCGGTGGTGTCGGACGGCGCGGGTTGGGGAGCCGGCGTGTAGCGCCGCAGCTGCTCGATCCGGCTCTCCGTACCGCGCAACGCGCTCTCCACTGCGTTCATCTGGGACCTGACCGCACCCAGGTCGGCCTTGAAGTCGGCGCGGATCTGGGTCAGAAGCTGCTCCAGCCGGGCCAGCGTCTGCTGTGCGGCGTCGAGCTGCGCCTGCAGGTCATCCTGGCGCTCCAGCACCCGCTGCTGCTCGACCATCAGCGCGTCGACGTCCCCGCGCGTGGCGCACGCCGCTCCCGCGAGGGTGAGCGCCGTGGCCACGGCCCAGGCGGCGACTGCCCCCCGCGCCGTCCTACATCCCGCGCGCCCCGCTCGGTTTCCGGTATGAGCCACTAGCCTCCGAGGATCACGAACTCGTCGCGGCGGTTCTGTGACCAGGCCGCCTCGTTCTGGCCATCCACCTGTGGCCGCTCCTCGCCGTAGCTGATCACGGTCATGCGATCGGGGTCGATGCCCAGGTCGACCAGATACGCCCGCGCGGCATCCGCGCGGCGCTCGCCGAGGGCGAGGTTGTACTCGACCGTGCCGCGCTCGTCGGCGTGGCCTTCGATCCGGATCCGGATGTCCGGGAACTGACGCAGCGCCTCGGCCTTGGTCTGGAGCGTCTGGCGCGCGTCTTCGCTGAGATCGGAGCGATCGAAGTCGAAGAAGATCATGTCCTGGATCGAGCCGTAGGCGGCCTCGCGCGCGAGCCGGGCTTCCTCTTCGGCGCGGCGCTGTGCGTCTGCGTCTGCGTCCCCGTCGGCCGTATCGGTGGCGGGAGGCGGCTCGACGCGCCCTCTGTCGTCGGTGGCGGGAGGCGGC
>DASQEN010000346.1:0-4451 GCA_035633635.1 Gemmatimonadota bacterium
GAAAGCCGCGCTCCCCAGCCCGCCGATCGCGAGCAGGGCGGCGAGCGTCCAGAACCCGGGCGCGAGTCCCATCAGCGAGAGGAGCACGCCGGTCGTGATCGGCCCCAGGACGACGAGCGCCCGCCGCCCGCGGCGATCGGCGAGGCGGCCCATGAGCGGCTGCGCCAGCGAGGCGCCGAGCGCGAGCGAGGTCATGAGGCCGGCGGCCAGCGTGATCGAGAGCCCGAGCTCGCCCATGATGCGGGGCAGGAGCGGGGGCAGGAACGCGGTGTACGCGTCGTTCATGGCGTGGAGGACGGCGACGGCGAGCGCGACCGCGAGCGGGCCCGAGCGCAGCGACAGGCCGCGGGTCACGCCCCCGCCGCGGCGCTGCTCATCGCCGTCTCGGCCACCGCGATCTGCGCCGCTACACTCGCGTTGTTCGTCAGAAGCGCGAGGTTCGCGCGCAGCGATCGGCCGTCGGTGATCTCGGCGATCCTGGAGAGCAGAAACGGGGTCAGGGCCGCGCCCACGATTCCGAGCGTCCCGGCTTCCACGATCGCGCGCGCCATAGCGCGCTCGCTCTCCTCGGCCGGCAGGGCGTCCTCGGACGGCGGCGGGACGCAGACGAGCACGGCCCCCGGTAGGCCGAGCGCCCGCGCCTCCCAACTGACCGCCGCCGCCTCGCACGCGTCCGCGACCCGCCTCGGCAGCCGGAGCCCACTCTCGGCCGACCAGAACGCCGGCAGCTCGTCTGTCCCGTACCCCACCACCGTCACGCCCAGGGTCTCCAGCCGCTCGAGCGTCGCGGGGAGATCGAGGATCGCCTTGGCGCCAGAGCAGACGAGCGTCACGGGTGTGCGCGACAGCTCGATCAGGTCGGCAGATTCGTCGACTCGCGTGCCCCCCGGGTGGACACCTCCGATCCCTCCCGTCGCCGCCACACCCACCCCGCCCCGGTGCGCCAGGAAGAGGGTCGCGGCCACCGTCGTCCCACCGTCCTCCCCGCGGGCCATCGCGACCGGCAGGTCGCGAGTCGAGAGCTTTCCGCCCGACCTCGCGAGTTGCTCGAGTCCCGCGAGGTCGAGCCCCACCTTCGGCTCGCCCGCCACGACCCCCACGAAGGCCGGCTCGGCCCCGTGCTCCCGCACCGCGCGCGCCATCGCGCCGGCGGTCGAGAGCCGGACGTCGTCCGGCAATCCGCTGGTCAGGAACGCGGTCTCCAGCGCCACGATCGGAGGTCGATCGTGCCTTCCCTCCCTCACGTCACCTGCCGTAGACTTTCGCGTTCATCATCTCGGCGAAGCTCGACCAGTCGATGCGTTTGTCCTTCTTCTTCTTGCCCCCGCGCCAGAAAAGCGACCCCTGGCCGATGATCAGCGTCCCGATCTGCTCGTGTTCGGCGTAGATCTTCAGCTCCAGGCTCGTGCCCGCCCGGGTCAGCTCCTGGACAGTCAGCTCGGCGCGAACGGAGTGCTTCAGCTCCATCACCATCGACCTCCTGAAGGACGGGGACCTGGAGGCCGATGCCCGGCCTCCCGAGTATCATTACCGGAAGCTAGTATCGCGCGCCCTTAGCTCAACTGGATAGAGCATCGGACTTCGGATCCGACGGTTGGGGGTTCGACTCCCTCAGGGCGCGCCATAACAGGATCCGCGAATACCATTAGCGAGTAGTAAGTCCCGCCGGTGGAAGCCTCGCGGGTCGGCGACCGCAAGGTAGACCAGAAACGCGAGCCGCTTAGGCTGATGGACGACTTCTTCGACATCGGTGCCATCGATTGCGCGAAGGCTCACGCGGCCGAGGGTGCGAAGCTCGAGCGGGTACTGTGGAGTGGACGTGGATGCCTCCCACCCGTGCATCCACGGGATTACCAACGATACGAAAGCCCGCGTCTGGGCACAATCGAATGAAGAAAATGAGATCGGAGCCAGGGAAGCGGTGGGGCATTGCAGAGGATCGTCGCGTAGTTGAGGAGCCTATCGAGAAAAAAACCCCACCGATCCGGTCCAGGGAACGGGCAGGGCATCGCAAGGGAACCGGGGACCGGTATGCTCGCCCTGTGGTCAGCGAGAACCGGTTTCCAACCCGTTCCTCCGGAGGCATCGTGGCAAGCCAGACACAACTGCGCCGACCGAGGCTTTTCGCCGCGGTCACCATTGCAACACTCGATGCGTTATCATCGGTATGCAACACTGCGGATCCGCTCGGACCCGCAGGGCCGCTCACCTCCCGGCGTCGCGGAAAGGAGGACGCAATGAAATCCCTCGTGAAGCGTCCATGGTTGATCCTTTCGGCCGCTCTGGTCGTGAGCAGCGCGTGCGCCTCGCACCGCTATTCCGTCCACGAACCCGTGGCAAAGAAGTTCGGGGCCTTTGACACGGTCGAAGTCCTTCCTTTCACCTCCGCCGTCGACACCGAATCGGGGCGCAAAGTAGCCGACGAGCTTCCCGACGCGCTGGTCGAGGTACTTGCGGATGCCACGCGGAAGGGCTCGAAGGACAGGATGTTCTCGGTGGTCACGCGTTCCGCGGACCAGACCCAGGGGGTGCTGACAATCAGCGGCAGGATCCTCAGCTTCGAGGAAGGCAGCCGAGCCCAGCGGTACCTCATAGGGCTCGGTGCTGGCAAAGCCCTAGCGACAGTCGAGTGCGTCTTTACGGACAAGGCGTCCGGGCGACAGATCGCGATCGCCAGCTTCGATGGCGAACTGTCCGGAGGGCTGTTTGGCGGCTCTTCCAGCGGCGCCGCGGAAGGGGTCACCAAGGCCGTCAGGGATTTTCTGAAGGACAACTACTGAGCCCCTCCGTTTGCTCAGGAGGTGCTCGCAACCAGCTACGGAGGTCCCAATGCCGCGACGACTTGCAAGGCGATCCTTCGGGAGGTGGGACTGGCCCTGTTCGCGATCTCGAAGAACGGGACTCGATGATCGTGAGATGCCCCGTCGCGCCTGCCCGGAACGCGCTTCCTCATCCTTTCGCTCGCACTCGGAGCCGTGCTCCTGGGCTGTGGAACGGTGCACGTTCCCTTCGATGTGAGCGCACCCGAAGCGATTCCTCAGGGGGTCCTCGGCAAGATTGACCCCGATGGCTCGACTACTCTCTACCTGGAGGATCTGGACCTGAGGATCGCGATGCGGAACCATCGACCGTATCAGGTGAAATCGAAGTGGGGATTCGGCTTCCTGCTGTTTCCTATGCCCCTCATTCTGCCCGTGCCGGCTCGGGTGGCCGAACCCTCCAGCAGCGAAGCCGCCGTTCCACACGTCATTTTCCTGACCTTCGATCCGCGGGAGGAGGGATTCACCTTCGACCCGGGAGCCGTCACCGTGACCTCCGATGATGGGGCTGATCTGTCGATGGAAGCGTTTATCGGGCCAGTCGACGGGTCGTGCACCGGAACCTGGGCCGGATCTGAAACCGTTCGGGAGTTTGCGCTGAACTCTCTGGAAACGACGTGCTTCGGCTTGCAATTTCCGATGCAGATCTCACCAGATATCGGCTTCCACCTGAACCTCTCGGGTCTATCCCAGCACGGCGAGCCAACACTTCCTCTTGCGTTGCGGTTCGCCAAGTTCTCGGGGAACACGGATGAGTGAGCGATCGAGGTTGGCGAACAGCACGGTCGAAAAAAGCGCCCTCGAGAGGTTCCTGACCCTATTCACCGATGTCCAGCCGGGCGAAGGTACGCTCACGCTGCTCATGGCCCTCAACATCCTCCTGCTCCTGACGAGCTACTACCTCATCAGGCCGGTCCGAGAAGCCCTAATCCTTTCGAGCGGCGGCGCCGAAGCCAAGAGCTATCTGGCGGCCGCGATGGCGGTGCTCCTGTTTTTTCTCGTCGGCGGATACGCCAAGCTGGTCTCGCGGTACGAGCGGACCCGCCTGATCACGGTCGTCACGGGGATCTTCATCGGATGCCTGATCGCGTTTTGGGCGATGGGGCGGGCCGGCATGCCCTATCTGGGCTATGCCTTCTTCATTTGGGTCGGGATCTTCAGCGTGATGGTCGTGGCTCAGTTCTGGTCCTACGCCAATGACGTCTACACCAACGACTCGGGAAAGCGCCTCTTCCCCCTCGTCGCGTTCGGCGGCTCGTTCGGCGCCTTCCTCGGCTCGTGGATCGCCGACTGGCTGCTAGACTACTTCAGCGTGATGGAGATGCTGCTGTGGGCGGCGGCGCTCCTGAGTGGCTGCATGACGCTGACCAACGTGATCAGCCGCAGGGTGTGGGGGAAGGCGGCCATGGACGCGCGCCAGCGGCAGCTGACGACCAACGTTCATGCGCGCCAGCTGTCGCCAGAACGAGGGGAGAAGAAAGAGAGCCTCGGATTCGACCTCCTCTTTCGCCACAAGTATATCGGGTTCATCGCGCTCCTCGTCCTGCTCTTGAACCTGGTCAACACGAACGGCGAGTACATTCTCGGGAGTCTGGCCGTCGACTACGGTATCACCCAGACAGAGAAAGCAGT
>DASQEN010000347.1:0-5424 GCA_035633635.1 Gemmatimonadota bacterium
CCGACCGATCGAGATCGAGGTCGGGCTCCTGCCCCGTACCCACGGCTCCGCGCTGTTCACTCGCGGAAGCACCCAGTCCCTGGGGACTGTGACGCTGGGCACCAAGCAGGACCAGCAGATGATCGACGACCTCGATCCGAAGTGGGACAAGAAGTTCATGCTCCACTACAACTTCCCGCCGTTCTCGGTGGGCGAGGTGGGCCGCTTCTTCACCGGCCGTCGCGAGATCGGTCACGGCGCGCTCGCGGAGCGGTCGCTCCAGAGCTTGCTGCCGCCGCACGAGGAGTTCCCCTACACGATCCGCATCGTCTCCGACATCCTGGAGTCCAACGGATCGTCCTCGATGGCATCGGTATGCTCGGGGTCGCTGGCCATGATGGATGCAGGAGTTCCGGTCCGGAAGGCGTGCGCCGGGATCGCCATGGGTCTGGTCAAGGAGGGCGAGAAGATCGTCGTCCTGTCCGACATCCTGGGGGTCGAGGACTTCCTCGGCGACATGGACTTCAAGGTGGCCGGGACGCGTGACGGGATCACCGGGTTCCAGATGGACATCAAGATCAAGGGTGTTCCGTTCGATGTCCTCCGCAGCGCCGTCGATCAGGCGCGCGAAGCCAGGCTGCACATCCTCGACGAGATGGATAAGGTCCTCTCCGCCCCGCGCGGGGCGCTCGCCCGCTGGGCGCCGCGGATCCTGTCGATCACCGTGCCCAAGAACAAGATTCGCGACATCATCGGCACCGGCGGGAAGATCATCCGGGGGCTGCAGGAGGAGACCGGTGCCAAGATCGACATCGACGATGCCGGCGTGGTCACGATCGCATCGATCGCGGGCGCGGGCGGGGAAGAGGCCCTGCGCCGGATCGAGGCCATCATCGAAGAGCCCGAGATCGGGAAGATCTACGAAGGGCCGGTCAAGAGCGTGACGGCGTTCGGCGCGTTCGTGGAGATCCTTCCCGGGCGGGACGGCTTGGTACACATCTCCGAGCTCGAGTATCGCCGCGTCGAGAAGGTCGAGGACGTGGTCCACGAGGGCGAGATCATGCGGGTGAAGCTGATCGGAATCGATAATCAGGGCCGCGTGAAGCTCAGCCGCAAGGCACTGCTGGAGAAGCCCGAGGGATACGTGGCCCCGGAGCCTCGGGAGGGTGAGGGGTCGGGGGACGCGGAACGGCGCGGTGGTGGCGGACGTGACCGAGGCGGCCGTGATCGTGGTCGCGGTGGCCGCGGCAACCGCTAGCCGATCCCCAACTTCTACGGAGGCCAGCATGCGGATCGGGGTGCCGCGGGAGATCAAGACCAACGAGAATCGAGTCGCGCTGCGGCCCGCGGGGGCCGAGATCCTCGTCGGCGACGGTCATGAGGTCTGGATTGAGCGGACCGCCGGCGAGGGCTCGGGGTACCCGGACCAGGCGTACGAGGAGGCGGGAGCGCTTCTCGTCGACGGTCCGGAGAGGATCTTCGCCGACTGCGAGATGATCCTGAAAGTGAAGGAGCCGCTACCGGCCGAGGTAGCGCGAATCCGCGAGGATCAGGTCGTCTTCACCTACTTCCACTTCGCAGCCAGTCGCGAGCTGACCGAGGGAATGATCGGCTCGAAGGCGATCGCGATCGCGTACGAGACCGTGGAGGAAGCCGACGGCACGCTGCCGTTGCTCGTTCCGATGAGCGAGGTGGCTGGCCGGATGGCAGTGCAGGAAGGGGCCAAGTACCTAGAGAAGCTGATGGGGGGACGCGGGATCCTGCTGGGCGGCGTTCCGGGCACGCCTCCAGGCGAGGTCGTGATCCTTGGCGGAGGGGTGGTCGGCATCAACGCCGCCAAGATGGCCGCCGGCCTGGGCGCGCGAGTGACGATCCTCGACGTCTCGCTTCCGCGGCTCCGATACCTGGACGACGTCATGCCCGCCAACGTGGATTGCTTGTTCAGCGACCCGCACACGATCCGCGAGATGATCGCCCGGGCAGATCTGCTGGTCGGCGCCGTCTTGCTCCCGGGCGCCAAGGCTCCGAACCTCGTCAGTCGGGAGGATCTGAAGATGATGAAAGAGGGCGCGGTCATCGTGGACGTGGCGGTTGACCAGGGAGGCTGTATCGAAACCTGCCGCCCCACCACGCACGAGGACCCGGTTTTCATGGTCGAGGGAGTGGTCCACTACTGTGTCGCGAACATGCCCGGCGCAGTGCCGCGCACGTCGACGATCGCGCTCACCAGCGCCACGTTCCCGTACGCGCGCAGGATCGCGGCAAAGGGATGGAACGAGGCGTGCCGCGACAGCCCGGCGCTGGCCCTGGGGCTCAACGTCGTCCACGGCGAGGTGACGTATCCCGGAGTTGCCGAGGCCTTCGGCTTGCCTTGCAGGAACGTGACGGAGATCCTGTAGTGCCTGTCCCGGATACAGTCGCGATCGAATGCAGGTGGATTTCCGCAACGAGGCGCTAGGGATGGTAACGCGAGAGAGCGACCTGGCAGATCTGCAGTTCCTGCGTGTCGGAGATCACGATCTGGCCCTGCCGTCCTACGCGACGACCGGATCGGCAGGGCTCGACCTCTGCGCCGCTCGCGGACACCGCATTGACCCGGGCGAGCGGAAGCTGGTGGGGACCGGCTTCGCCATCGCCCTGCCTTCGAACTGCGAAGGTCAGATCCGGCCGCGCTCGGGCCTTGCGGCGCGGAGCGGCCTCACCGTGCTCAACGCACCGGGAACGATCGACGCCGACTATCGTGGTGAAGTGAAGGTCCTGCTCATCAATCTCGGCCTCGAACCCGTGGAGATCCTGCCCGGCGATCGCATCGCCCAGCTCGTTGTCGCCCCGGTCTCGCGGCTGCGACTGATCGAGGTCGACGATCTGCCATCCACCGTCCGCGACGCGGGCGGTTTCGGCTCCACGGGCAGGTAATGGTGCTGGGCTTCCTTCGATCCGGTACGGGGGCGTTCCTTTCGAGCGAGATTGCCGTCGATCTGGGTACCGCGAACACCCTGATCTACGTGAAGGGCCGCGGCATCGTCCTCAATGAGCCCTCCGTCGTAGCGCTCGATGCTGGCACCCGCGAGATCCTCGCGGTAGGGCTGGAAGCCAAGAAGATGCTGGGCCGGACCCCGGGCGGGATCGTCGCCGTGCGGCCGCTCAAGGACGGGGTGATCGCGGACTTCGAGGTCACCGAGAAAATGCTTCGCGATTTCCTCGAGCGGGTCCTGAAGAACCGCTTCATGCCTGTCCGACCCAAGGTTCTGATCTCGGTCCCTAGCGGGATCACCGAGGTCGAGAAGCGAGCGGTCAGGGACAGCGCCGAGTCGGCGGGGGCGAAGGAAGTGTACCTGGTCGCCGAGCCGATGGCTGCCGCGATCGGAGTCGGGCTGCCGGTGGAGACCCCGACCGGAAACATGGTGATCGACATCGGAGGCGGAACGACGGAGATCGCGGTCATCGCGCTGTCGGGCATCGTCAGCGATACGTCGATTCGCGTCGGGGGCGACGAGTTCGACGAGGCCATCCTGCAGTTTCTCCGCAAGACCTACAACATCCTGATCGGGGAACCGACGGCGGAGCTGGTGAAGATGACGATCGGATCCGCATACCCGTCGGAGCGCGGGGAGGAGGTCATGGAGGTGAAGGGGCGGGACATCGTCTCCGGCATCCCAAAGACCGTCAAGGTGGGCTCCGCGGAGGTTCGAGAGGCGATCCAGGAGCCGATTGCCGCGGTCGTCGACGCCGTGCGAATGGCGCTGGAGCGAACGCCACCCGAGCTGGCCAGCGACATCGTGGACCGCGGGATCGTCATGACCGGAGGAGGCGCGCTGCTGAAAGGGCTCGACTCTCTGCTGCGTGAGAACACGAGCCTCCCGATCAACGTAGACGAGGAGCCCTTGACCTGCGTGGTGCGGGGGGCGGGGCGGATACTGGACGACCCTGAGAAGTATCGCGGAGTGCTGACCCTCTCCCGCCACTGAGGGGTCGGCTGCTGAAAATGGCAGATCTGCGGCGTTGCACTCCTCGTGTCTTCCTGCGGCGTACAGATCGTACGCCTCGACACCCACCTCGGTGGGTACCCGCTCTCGTCGCACGCCTTGCATCTCTACCATTTTGAGCGGCCTCCAATCTCCTCCGTTCTTTCAGGTGCTGGCTTTTTGCGGCGGGGGGGCGTAGGTGGCGCTGTTTCGGTCGGCGAGGAGAGCGGAGGTGGTGACGGGGGCACTGGTCCTCGCTTCGTTGGTCCTGCTCGCCCTGCCCGAGACAAACCAGGACTCGATCGCCCGGGCCACCAACCACGTCGTCCTGCTCCCTCTCGCGGGCGCCCGCGACGTGATGGGTGGCTATGTGGGATTGCGCGACGAGAACACGCGTCTGCGTTCCGATCTCCAGGCGGCGCGCCTTGAGCTCGGGGCCACGCAGGGTCTCAGGATGCAGAACCGGGATCTGTCCAGGATGCTGGAGTTCCGGGAAGACCAGCCGGTCGATCTGGTCCCCACGCGAGTGATCGATCGCGACTTCGGCACGCTGCCGACGACGTTCGTGATCGACGTCGGATGGGAAGACAGGGTGGAAGTCGACCAGCCGGTCGTCACGCTCGAGGGGCTGATCGGAAAGACCGTGGACGTCGGTCGTTCGGCAAGCGAGGTCATGCTCTTCACGCATCCCGGTTTCAGCGCAAGCGCGATGCTGGTGGGAGGCGACCATCTGGAGTACGGCGTCGTCCGGGCGGCGCCCAACGGCGAGGTGGAGCTGTTTCTCCCGCTGAGGTCCGGTTCGGAGCACGGCGACCGCATCGTGACCTCGGGCTATGGCGGGACGTTCCCGCGCGGAATCCCAATCGGGACAGTGGAGCGAAGCAGAGAGGACCAGCGTCTGGGACTTCAGAAGATCGACGTGGTGAAACCGGTGGTCGATCTCGGCTCGGTGGGTGTGGCCTTCGTGTTGAGGCGAGGGGTCGATCCCGGGGAGTCGGTGGGCGACGTCCCGCGGCTGTTCTGGCCGGGTTACGCGTACCCGCCGATGGCCGGGGAAGCGTTTGGACGGCAGAGCCCGGATTCGGCCGCGGCAGACAGTGCGGCGGCCGATTCGACGGCAGGGGTTCCGGAGCGATGACCCAGGTCTCCAGCGGAACCCCGTGGGCCGCGCGCATGTCCCGTCGCCGTTTCGCGCTGCTCGCGGTCGTGTGCGGGATCGGCGCCCTGTTCCTGGAGGGACCGCTCGAGATCGCCGGAGCGGCGCCGGACTTCGTGCTCATCCTGACCGTGTACGGCGCCATTCGTGCGGGCGCCCTGGGTGGAGCCGCGTTGGGGTTCGTGGCCGGGCTGTTCCGGGACACACTGCTCCTGATGCACTTCGGGCTCTACGCCCTGGGTCTGACCGTGATCGGATACGCGGTCGGCAAGATGCGCGAGAGCCTGTATCTTGATGCGCCGGCGGTCGATATGCTGCTCCTGG
>DASQEN010000348.1:0-3181 GCA_035633635.1 Gemmatimonadota bacterium
GACCCGGCTCGCGGCGAAGCCCCAGACGCCGTTCGCCAGGACGCGGACGCCGAAGCCGTAGGTGATCTCGTCGTTCATCCCTTCGACGCGCCGCTCGCGCGTCCGGATGCTCTGATCGAAGTGCCGGCTGATGCGGATGTCGGCGTACGAGGCCCCCGCCCGGCGCGCTGAATTCAGGGCGATGTCGGCGAGCTCCCGGTCATCCGGCTCGAGCCACCGGCGCACCCCCCGCGGTAGGGGCGGCGCGACCGGCGCTGGGAGCGTGACCGCCCCCAGCACGAGTGCCGAGGATTGAAGGAAGGTGCGTCGCTTCATTGGCAACTCCCGCCGCCGGTTCCGAGATCATTACTGAATGGAGCGGGCGACCGGATTCGAACCGGCGACGTCCAGCTTGGGAAGCTGGCATTCTACCACTGAATTACGCCCGCTCGCAGAGCCACGAGCGAAACTAGGCGCGGCCCGAAGGCGCGTCAAACGCGCGTGGCCCGCGTTCGGACCGGATCTGTCAGGGGAAGAACCAAGGGGCGCGGCTCGCCGCGCCCCTTGGGCCTCTCGGAAATGGAACTGTCGTAGCTCAGGTCCTGAGGTCGCTCAAAATGGTCGAGATGCAAGGCGCGCGACGAGAGGATTCCGAGGCGTACTGCAAAGTACGCCGCAGGAAGACACGAGAAGCGTAACGTAGAAATCGGCCATTTTCAGCGACCGAAGCTAAAGGATCTCGTACCTCACGCGCGGATTCTCAGCCGGCTTCGTAAACTCGACCGTCACGCTCTCGCCCTCGCCCGCGGCCAACGACTGGCCGGCCACCGCCGCCTCCTGCGTTTCGAGGACTTCACCCGCCTCGGACAGGAGCGTGAACCGGATCCGGACGTTCGAGACCGGGGTCTCGAGCCGATTCATGAACGTGGCGTCGACGTTCCAGGTCTTGTCGGGATCCTGGCTCAGGGCGATCTGCTGCAGGTCGAGCGGAATCGCCTCTGCCTTCTGGAGGGCTTCGAGAGCGCCTTCCTCGTCGCCAAGGTCGCGCCTCACGTAGCCCAGGTACTCCCACGCCTCGGCGTTGGACGGATCCAGCTCGATCTGCTTGTCCAGGATTACCTCCGCCCCCGCCAGGTCCTTCTTCTGGATCCGGACGAACGCGAGGTACGAGAGCGGCTCGACGTCGAGCGAGTCGCTCATCGTCACGGCCCGGCTCAGAAGCTCCTCCGCCAGCTCAAACTGCCCCGCGTTCGCCAGCCGGAACCCGAAGTCGGTGAACACGGCGACGTCCACGCTGTCGGAGGCCATCACTTCACGGATGATCGGCTCGGCTTTCTCCATGTGGCCGAGCGAGGCGTGGAGCCCGGCCAGCTGGACCTGCACCTCCACGTCGCCGGGATTCTCCGCCAGATAACTCTCGTAGATGGTCGCCGCCTCGCCCGCGATCTCCGTGGCCTCCGCGCTCTCAGTCGCGTCGCCTGCGCCGGCGACCTGCTCGGCCTTGAGCTGGTATGTCTGGCCCAGCCGCAACAGCGCGTTCTTATAGGCGGAATCGATCTCCAGCGCCTTCTTGTACTCCTCGATCGCCAGGTCGTATTCCTTCTTGGCCTGATGGACCGCGCCCATGCCCAGGTGGCCTTCCTTCCCCTGCGGATGAAGTCGGACCGCCAGCGAGAGCTTCGCCTCAGCGTCCTCGATGTCGCCCGCCGCGAGCGCGCGGACGCCGTCGTTCACGATTCCGCCCCACAGCGACCGCAACGCCTGGTCGATATTTTCCTGAAGCTCGATCTCCTCCTCCCCCGCGCCTTCGGTGGGCTCGCCGTTCAGGCTGTCGGCGATCGCCAGCTCCTCGATAGCCTTCGAGGCCGAGTCCTGGGGAGAGACCCTTGCTAGCGTAATCGCGTACAGGTAGTGGAGCTCCGCGCTTTCGGGGTAGTTGGATATCTCGCGACCGAGCAGCTCGTTGGCTTCGTCATACTTGTTCCTCTGAATCCGCACCTTCGCCCCGTTGGCGATCGCGGTGGCGGTCTGGGCGTGCACCGTGTCGATGCCATCGAGGGCCGCCCCGACGGCGAACAGAGCGGCGACGATCAGAAACCTTCTCATGCGTGTCCTCCGAAAGGGGTGGAGTGCTTACTCGTCACGTAATACCAGCGCTTCGGGGTTGAGTTCCGCGGTCAGCGCGGCCAGGACGTCCCGCACCGGCCGGCCGAGCCGTCGCGCGATCTCCCGGGACGACTCGTATTCCGGTCGCGTCTCCCAGCGACCGTCCGGCCTCCGGACCCGCTTGACCGCGACGGACCCGACCGAGGTCTCGACCTCTCCTTGCTCCCGGGCCAGCGTGAACCGCGAAACCGGCCACCAGCGAAAACCGATCGTGGTCGTCTCCGCGAACAGGGCCTCGCCCACCCGCTCCAGAGCGGGCAGCGGAGCCAGCGCGTGCACCGTCACACCCGGGCGCTGCTTCTTCATCTGGACCGACATCCAGTGAACCTCGACCGCCCCCGCCTCGTAGAGCCGTTCTGCGAGCGGCTCGAACAGCTGCGGCGACAGGTCGTCGAGATCGCACTCGACTACGGCCAGCTCCTCGGCCGGGAGGGTCGAGCTGCCGATCACGATCCGGAGCAGGTTGGGCTGTTCCGAAAACTCGCGCGTGCCCGCGCCGTAGCCAACCCGTTCGGGAACAAAGTCGGCGGGGAAACCGCGTCCGTCCGCCAGCGTCGTGACCAAGGCTGCCCCCGTAGGGGTCGTCAGCTCGGCCGCGACCCGGCTCTCTGCGACGGGCCATCCGATGACCAGCTCCAGCACCGCCGGCGGGGGAACGGGCAGGTTCCCGTGCTCCGCAGCGACCCAGCCGCGCCCCAGCGCGAACGCGGACACGTGGATCCGCTCCACGCCCAGCCGCTCCAGGCACCAGACGCCGCCGACCACGTCTACGATCGCATCCAGCGCGCCGACCTCGTGGAAGTGAACACGATCGGGGGTCGTGTCGTGGACCTTGGCCTCGGCGCCGGCCAGTGCCTCGAATACGCGTCGCGCGCCCGACTGGACCCGCGCGGGCAGCTTCGCCTCCTCGATGAGGGCGAGGATCTCTCGGAGGCCGCGCTCGCCGGACGCGTCGGGCACGTCGACCACGCAGCGAGTGGCCGCGATCCCGTGGCGCTCCACCCGCTCGGTCGATAGCCGGACGCCTTCGAGCCCC
>DASQEN010000349.1:0-8244 GCA_035633635.1 Gemmatimonadota bacterium
AAGCCCGAGCCGGTCTGAATCAGCTCGACAAGGTGCTCGAGCAGCGCCGCCGCTCGATCCACGGCCTGTGGATCACCCGCGAGGCGGAGTTCGCCGTCGCGAACGACGAGCCGTGTCCCGCTCAGCTTCTCGACCAGCTTCAGATTCTGGTCCTGAGTCCCGAAGAGGGTCAGCTGATCGATGCCGGCGAGAGGGATCGAGCGGCGAATGGCAGACGTGTCGGTGGGGGACATGAGGGTAACCGAGTTTAGTCCGACGCGCTTCGGGGAGTCAAGCGGGCCGATCGGACGAGACGATCCGCAGATGAAGCTGCGCCAGCTCGTCTTCGCTAACCGGTGAAGGAGCTCCTTCGAGTAAAGCGCTGGCGCTCGTGGTCTTCGGGAACGCGATGACCTCGCGCAGGCTCTGTGCGCCCGCGAACAGCATGGCGATGCGGTCCAGCCCCACCGCGATCCCACCGTGCGGTGGGGCGCCGTACTCCAGCGCCTCGAGCAGGAAACCGAACTTCTCCTTCGCCTCCTCAGGCCCGATGCCCAGCATCTCGAATACGCGCTCCTGCACGGAACGCTCGTGGATGCGGATCGAGCCACTGCCCAGCTCGTACCCGTTGAGGACCAGGTCATAGGCCTGCGACGGGACATCCAGGGGGTTCCCCACACCCAGCGCTTCGAGTCCCCCGCGCGGTGCGGTGAAGGGGTGATGGCTGGGGGCGATGCCGCCGTTCTCGCCCTCCTCGAAGAGCGGGAAGTCGACGATCCACGCCAGACGCCAGGGGTGCGTGTGGTCGATCCAGCTGCGCTCCTTCGCGAGCTGCGACCGCAGGCTCCCCAGCGCGGTCCATGCGCGACGCGGCCGATCCGCCACGACGAGCAACAGATCCCCCATCCCGGCCCCCGCGCGCTCGCCTGCCGCTGCCCATCGCTCTGGGCCCACGAACTTATCGATGGACGACGACCAGCCTTCGTCCCCCAGCCGCGCCCAGACGAGCCCCCCGGCGCCAGCCAAGCGGGCCGCCTGGGTCCAGCGATCGATCACGCTCCGCGTCGCGTCCGCTCCTCCCGGGACCCTCAACGCCCCGATCAGGCCCCCAGCTTCGACGACCGAGTCGAAGACCCGGAAGCCAGTCCTTTCGAAGTCACGCGTCACCTCGACCAGCTCGTGCGGGATCCGCAGATCGGGCTTGTCGGTCCCGAACCGCCTCATCGCCTCCCCATGCGTAAGCCGGGGGATCTCACGCAGCGTGACTCCGAGACAGGTCCGGAACAGGTGCCGGAACAGACCATCCACGGTATCCAGCACGTCCTCCTCCTGTACGAACGACATCTCGATGTCGATCTGCGTGAACTCGGGCTGGCGGTCGGCCCGCAGGTCCTCGTCGCGGAAACACCGCGCGATCTGGAAGTAGCGGTCGTACCCCGCCACCATGAGCATCTGCTTGTAGAGCTGAGGGGACTGCGGCAGCGCGTAGAAGCTCCCCGGATGGATCCGGCTCGGGACGAGGTAGTCGCGCGCGCCTTCCGGGGTCCGTCGGGTCATCATCGGCGTCTCGACCTCCCAGAAGCTCCGGTTGTCCAACCAGCATCGGGTCTGGAAAGCGATCCGGTGGCGCATCCCCAGGGCAGCGGTCAGGCGCATGCGGCGGAGCTCGATGAAGCGCCAGCGCAGGCGTATCTCCTCGGACACCTCTCCGCCTTCCTTCTCCACGTCGACGGGAAACGGCGGAGTGGCCGATTCCGAGAGCGTCCGGCAATCGGAAACCCGGACCTCGATGTCGCCATTGGGGAGATCGGGGTTGACGCTGCCATCCGGCCGGCGCGCGACGACCCCTTCGACCCGCACGACGTCCTCTGCCCGGATCCGCTCCGCCTCGCGGAACGCGGCGGCGGGGACCGTCTCCGGGTTCGCGACGCACTGGACCAGTCCGAATCGATCGCGCAAATCGAAGAACACGAGCCCACCGTGATCGCGCCGTCGGTGAACCCAGCCGCAAAGCGCCACTTGGCGGCCCGCGTCTCCGATCCGCAGCGCGCCCGCGCCGTCGGTCCGGAGGGCTGTGGCCAGGTGGTCTCTCATCCCCATTGCTCCGGCGTTGAGTTCACGACGATCATCCAGGCCTTCCAGAACGCGATCCCGACCAGCGCCCCGACGCCGTCCGCCATCCAGTCCGCGAAGCTCTGATCGCGTCCGACGTATCCCTGTATGACCTCCATCACCGCTCCGAAGGCCAGCACCATTGCCATCGTGCGCTCGACCGCTGCCGACTGCGAGCTCCCATGGCGCCGCCAGGCCCGAGCGCAGAGAAACGCGAGCACGCCGTAGACGGCCGCGTGCCCGAGCTTGTCCGCGTCTGGAACGGAGGGCTGGATTCCGTCGACCGGAAAGGTAGACAGGATCACTGTCAGGGCCATCCACGCGGCCACGGCAAGCCACGCGCGGGAGGGCGAACGGGGCGGCGCCATCAACGGCATACCGGCTAGAACAGGCGCTCCGACCGGGCGTTGAGCACCTGCCGGCTGGGGATACCCACGGTCCTCTGATCGGGGCTCATGAGCGTGAGGGTGGACTCCAGCACCTGCTCCTGCTCGTGGAGGTCGAACACGCGATCGGCGGGATCGAACAGGTAGTGCCCCCGCACGCGTCCGCTTCCATCAACCTCGACGCGCGAGCCCTCGATCAAGCCCGACCCTGTAACCGAGATCGTGCCCGTGTACTCGACCGGCACGACCGCGCGTCCAGCGATGGCACTGGTGTCCGCAATCGTGTAGCGCAGCACTGTTGTAACCTCGGCGGTAACGCCCTGGAGGACCTCGGTGAACAGCAGCGTGT
This sequence comes from Gemmatimonadota bacterium, assembly GCA_035633635.1. Taxonomy (GTDB): domain Bacteria; phylum Gemmatimonadota; class Gemmatimonadetes; order JACCXV01; family JAHWKZ01; genus JAICNR01. Next base: position 2,827 of record DASQEN010000349.1, read on the forward strand.
CGGTCCAGACGGCGCCAGGCGAAGCGGAGCCCTCCGGTAGCCGCGGCAGAAACGCCGCCGCCGCCCGCTCCACGTACTGTCCGCCGATTCCCGGCGACACGACCCCCGAGGCGAGCGCGTCGAGAACGACGCCCTGGGGTGTCGTGGCGAGGGTGACGACCGTACCCCTCAGCCCTTCGGCGCGGGGGCTCGGAAACGCGCCTTCGATGCGCAGGTTCAGCTCTTCGTACCCGAGCCTCCACAAGAGCCGCGGTCCGGGGTTCATGAGCGTCAGACGCACCACGCCGTCGGCACGGAGCGTGTAGTGGTTCTCGCTCTCGAGTATCTGCTGGGTCACGGTGAGCTGGTTGCGGGTCTGGTACCGAAAGGACTCTCCCTGCGTCGGCGCATACACCAGCGACTGGCCTTGAACCGTCGCGAATGCGGCGAGCGTGGCCAGCACGGCCACGCCACCGGTCAGGCGCAGTCTCTTCCGCAGCTCGACAGTACGCGTTCGACGTACCCGTCTCTGGGCACCATCCCGTCCGCCATCTCGCGTTCCAGGCGGGCACGTCCCCTGTGATACGACATGAGACCGAGGATCGGATCGCCGAAGTATTCGACCTCCCGCTTCAGGTGCCGCAACCCCAGTCTCACGTTGATCTCCGGCATATGGAGCGCTTCCGGAGTGATCCTCGCATCGTAGGCCCGCGCCGTGGATGGCTTGATCTGCATGAGGCCGCGCTCTCCCTGGCGCCCGACCGCGGCAGGGTCGAACCCGCTCTCCTCGGCGATCATGCCGAACGCCATCGCCGGCTCGACACCGGCCTGCCGCGCCTGCTCGTAGATGATCCTCGCAAGCCTGTCCCGCACGCCGAACCGCCGCGCGAGCTCCTCGGCATGTGGCCCGAGCGCGGTACGCGGCTCAACGAGGGGCAAGCCCTCGGCCTTCGCCGACCAGGGGAGGACCGCGGAATCCCACCACAGGATCTCCGCATCGGCGAACAGCGCCGCGGCGCCGATCGCCACGGCCATGATCAGGACACCACAAGGTAACATTGCATCCCCTCCCCACATCCCGGATCGTGGAAACAGTATAAGACCGGACGCCTCCGATCCTGCATCGATAGGCGAATACTACACCTGCGGGACATCCCTTGTTCGGCTTCGCTTGACCCACCCCCACCCGCTGGATAGATTTTTTTGCCTGTCACCGAACGTGTCCCGGGCGGGAATAGCTCAGTTGGTAGAGCGCAACCTTGCCAAGGTTGAGGTCGCGGGTTCGAATCCCGTTTCCCGCTCCATTTCGGGTCGCGTACCGTCCAAGGGCCCTTCTGCGAGGAAGGGCCTTCGCGTTGATCGTGGAAGGCATCGGGGCGGCGTAGCCAAGTGGTAAGGCAGGGGTCTGCAAAACCCCCATCCGGCGGTTCGAATCCGCCCGCCGCCTCCATCAGGACCGCAGCGTCGACTTCGACCCGTTTCTTCCGTAGCACGACGCAAGCTGTTTTACCGCAATATCATTCGACGAACAAATCCGGCGTAAGCGGGCTGGACGGGTCGATCCTGTAGCGATCGAGATCGGCGACGCCCTCCTCCCGCAAGACGTCCTCGTCTAGGAGCAGCCTGCCCGTGCAGGCGCGGCTTTCGCGCGTCACGATCGCATGGGCCGCATCAGCGACGATCTCCGGCGACCGGCAGTCCTCGGACCTCACCCGACCGCCGAGCATGGCCAGCGCCGCGGTGGCGATGACCGTTCGCGGCCAGAGGGCGTTGAACGCGACCCCGACATCCGCGAACTCCGCCGCCATCCCGAGCACGAGCAGGCTCATCCCGTATTTGGACAGCGTGTACGGCGCGTGGGGGGCGAGCCACTTTGGATCGAGCGAGATCGGCGGGCTGAGGGTCAGGACGTGAGCGTTGTCCGCGCGAAGCAGGTGCGGAAGGCACGCGCGGGAGCACGCGAACATCGCCCGGGCGTTGACCGCCCACATCAGGTCAAAGCGCTCGACCGGCGTGTCGAGCGTGCCGGTCAGCTGGATCGCGCCGGCGTTGTTCACCAGGACGTCGAGGCCCCCGAAAGCTTCGACCGCGCGCGCCACGGCGACCTCGATCGCGGCGGCATCGCGCACGTCCACGGCCAGCGGTAGCGCATGCCCGCCTGCCGCTTCTACCTCCTGAGCGACCGTGTGAATCGTCCCCGGCAGCCGGGGATGGGGTTCCGAAGTCTTGGCGACGATCACGACGTTGGCGCCATCCCGGGCGGCCCTCAACGCGATCGCGCGACCAATGCCCCGGCTCGCGCCCGTCACCAGAACCGTCCGCCCCACAAGACTCCGCTCCACGGGAATTCCTTTGCTAGCGGATCGACGAAGAACGCAGGCTGCTCAAAATGGCCGGACCCACTGTCGTGGGTGCCCCGCAAGGCGCGCGACGAGGCTCTTCCGAGGCGTGGTGAATCCCACGCCGCAGGAAGAACGAGGAGCGGGACGAAGGGGGCACCCGCGCGCGGGTCCGGCCATTTTCAGCAGCCTGCCAACTATGCTGGGACGAGGAGGGCGGTGGCGTACATCAGGACAAGCCCCGCGGCCGCACCGGCGAGCACCTCGCCCCGCCACGGATCGGCAACCGCGCCGGACCGGCTCACGAGCAGCAGACGGCCGACCTCGACCACGACCTGAGCGATCGCGCCGGTGCCGATCGCCAGGAACACGGCCGCCCACAAAGGGTCGAAGACCATGCCGCCGATCCAGCAGCCGAGAATCGCCGGCCCGCCCGCCAGCAGCGCATAGCCGGCGAAGTGGTGCAGGCGGGGCTCTGCCCTCAACAGCGGCGCCGCGATCCCGATCCCCTCGGTGATGTTGTGAAGGGTGAACCCGACCACAAGAAACGTACCGAGGCCGATCGCGCCCGTCGCCAGCGCCGAGCCGATCGCCAGCCCCTCCCCCAGGTTGTGGAGCCCGATCCCCAGCGCGATGAAGAACGACAAGGCCAGCGGCCCCATCTCCCCCCGGCGGCGGCGACGCCCGGTGAACGCCAGCAGCCCGACGAGGGTCCCGAGCGCGACGATCCAGACGAGGACCGGCGCGTGGAATCCGCCCGCCGCCTCTTCGGCCAGCTCCAACGCCTCGCCCAGCGTATCGATGGCGAGGAATACCAGCAGGCCCACGGTGAGCGCCAGCAGAAAGTCGATCCCACGGCGGCCCAATCGCGCAAGCAACGGAAAGGTCGCCAGGCCGAGGGCGACCGGCACGACTCCCACGTAGAGCCCGAGCAGGCCGAGCCGCATCAGCCACGTCAGGTTCGCCTGCGGGGTCTCGGTGGCGACCGCGATCTCCGCGAAGAACGCTACTCCGTTCCGCGAGACAAGCTTGATTTCGTGGGCCTCGCCCTCGACCCACGGATACGGGATCTCGATCGTCGCTCCACGCAGGCGACCGATCGTCGGGCTCGGCTCGATCGTGAACGACCAGACCGCGTCGTCGACGATCGCTTGGTGGACGGTGACCGGATCCACCCCCCCGTTGACGACGTGCACGCGGATGACACCCGGCTCGGGAAGCTCGACCCGCTCGACCGTGAGCTTCTCGATCGGAGGCGCGCTGCGTTCGAGGCCCACCCCGCGCGCCAGCAGGAACGCGAGCAGCCCCACCAGCACGGCCACCACGATCAGGCTGACCGCGATCCCCGCCCGGCTACCCTTCGGCGACATCGAAGAACCCCATCCACCCGAGCTCGGCGAACTCACTCTGGTGCGCGTGGAACATGAACCGGCCGGGATGGCGAAACTCGAGCTCGAGGATGTGCCGCTCCCCCTGACAGAACATGATCGTGTCGGTGAAGTCGTCCGGCTCGAGTCGGGTGCCGGTGCGAAACACATCGAAGAAGTTGGCGTGGAGGTGGAGCGAGTTGACGAGATCGAACTCGAGGGCATTGACGGCGTAGAGCCGCACCTTCTCGCCCACCCGCGCGGGCAACGGGTGTCGCATGTAGTGGAAGGCGACCGTGTTGACCGCGTAGAACTCGTTCCCCCCGTCGAAGTCGGTGTCGAATCCGTTCATCACCATCACGTACTCGCGCGCAGGCGGACGACCGCCCGGAGGGTCGATGATGAACGCCCCGTAGAGCCCCTTGTGGATGTGCCGCCTGAGCGGAGTCGTGTGGCAATGGTACAGATGGAGGCCAAACGGGTCGGCGTCGAATTCGTAGACGAACGTGTCACCCGGCTCCACGACCTCGAACACCCCGTCCATGTTCGCGGGATGAAAGCCGTGGAAATGGATCGTGTGCGCATGGCTGCCCGCGTTCTGGAATCGGACGCGGATCCGGTCGCCCTCCGTGCATCGGATCGTGGGTCCCGGCACCGAGCCGTTGTAGGTCCACGCCGGGAACCAGACGCCCGGCGCGATCTCGATCTCGCGGTCGACCGCGACGAAGTGGTACTGCCTGAGAGTTCGCCCGTCGGCGAGCCGGGAAACGACCCCGCCGTCGAACCGCGTCGCGAACCCGGTGGGGTCGAACCCGCCGGGCTGGATGTCGCGGACGGGCCCCGTCCCCCCGGCGCCGTGCAGGTGGGGCACCTCGACCCGCGGCTTGAGCACCTGGGAGCCCTGGGTGCCCAGGCCGAGCGCGGCCCCGCCCAGAGCGGCCGCGCCGAGCGCGGCGCCGCCCCGCAGGACAGCCCGGCGGCTGATCCCGCCGCCCGTGCGGTCCGCAGGACAATTCGCGTCCGAGGTGTATTCGGGTGCCTGGGGGTCGAAGTCCGATGCCATAATTAGTCTAGGCTAAATATTCACCCGACCCGAACCGACGTCAACCCCCGCGAGCTTCCACCTCCTCTCCCAGCTCCTCCGCCAGCCGGTCGAGCCGCGCCGCGGCCGGGGCGTCGTCCACGGCGCCTCGGGCGGCCGCAACCCTGCCCAGCATCGCCTCCCGCGCTGGCGGCGGGGGCGAGGCGGCCTCGAGAGAGGGGCGCAGGGTCGGGTCGCGGGGCGTGGTGGCGCGCACGAAGTCGCCTCGGGCCTCTCGCCCCTCCAGCTCCAGCGCCAGGTCCAATGCCTCGGCGGCCGACCGAGAGCCGTCCCCGGCCCCCTCGGCCGCGGCCCGCGCCCGGGACCACCGCTGCTCCAACCGATCCGCGGAGATGTCGTCGTCGGCGAAGTGCCAGCCCGCTCCCTTCAGCCGCCGCACGACGTCGAGCCGGTCCGCGCGCGCCTGGGCCGCTGTCGCGAGCGCCTGCCAGAGCGCCGCCAGCTGCGGCCGGTCCGCGTGCTGGAGCGCGAAAGCGGCGTAGGTCGCGCTCGCCGCGCGATCGATCCGCGCGAGCGTTTCCACCACGCGCGTGGTGCCCAGCACGGGGTCGATGTGGATGAACGCCCGATCGATGCCCGGGAGCCGCTCGAGCGCCGCGCGCACATTACCGCCCACGTCGTGAGACTGCCG
>DASQEN010000350.1:0-13713 GCA_035633635.1 Gemmatimonadota bacterium
CTCGAGGAGTCCACGGAGTTCACAACGGTCGATCAGATCCTGGACGGCCTGGAGCGGACGTCGGGGCGGCTGGCTTCGACGATCAACGCCCCGCCGCTCGACGTGGCGGGACTGCGGGCGGAATGGGACGCGCTCCGAGAAGAGGCCAGGGGCCTCCGGCCCGAGCGTCTCCCCTCCGCGGATACGATCCGCGACCTATGGGCCCAGCTCCAGGCCGAGTCCGTGCGGCAGGGACGCTCGGTGTTCGAGACCTCGTCCCTCATGGCGGTGTCGGCGGCGCGCGCGGTGCCGGGCGGGGTGTTCCGACTCGGGGCGTCCGCTGGCGTCGGCGCCGCTCGTTCCGGTCAGGTGCTAACGGCCGCGCTCCTCGACGACTACCGGAAGACGCTAAGCGAGCTGCGGGAGGTCGGGTACCTCGCGTTCGCACGCCGCCAGCTCGGCCCCTACGTCCGGGCGGCGGTCGATCAGTTCTCGCCCCGGCGGCAGAGCCTCACCGAGCGCGTCCTGAACAAGGTCCCGGTTCCCCGGTTCGCGCGTAGGGATCGGCGATCGGAATGAAGCCGCGAACTCGCTCTCAGGTGACGGCGTTTCGACGATCCTGACCGTGCGTCTCTGGCTTCCCGCGGGCAACGGCAGACGGGCCGCGTTCTTGCTTCCTCTAACGGCCGATGCTGCGGTTCAGCTGGAGCCGGGAGAAAGCCGCCGCCAACATCCGAAAGCACGGGGTCAATTTCGTCGAGGCCGGGACCGTTTTCGCCGATCCACTCTCCATCGTCATCCCCGACCCGATGCACTCGATCGGCGAGGAACGCTGGCTGCTCTTGGGTCGTAGTTCGAAGGGGCGCCTGCTCGCGGTTGCGCACACCGATCACCGGAACGAGATTCGAATCATCAGCGCAAGACTGGCAACCAGGCGAGAACAAAGAGGATATGAAGAAGTCTGAACAACCTTCGAGCCCCAACGACGACCTGCTACCCGAGTACGATTTTCGGGGAGGAGTCCGGGGGAAATACTCCAGCAGATATCGTGAGGGAACGAACGTCGTCCTGCTCGACCCCGATGTCGCCGCGGAGTTCAAAGATTCTGAAGCCGTCAATGCGGCCTTGCGAGCCCTCCTGAGAGACCGCCCGGAGAAGTAAGGCCCCCGGCACCCCGAAGCCGCCTCTTGGCTGACGTATCTTTGCCAAGACGAGCGCGTCTCGGCACCCACGCTCCCTTGGGAGGTCGGTAACAGTTTGACGGCCCTCTTCAAGCGAGCCCGCATCGATCTGGAACAGGCGAAGGGAGCACTGAAGTCTTTTCGCGACATCCCTGTGCGGCTCGCCGAGATTGATTTGGAGGCTTCGGTGGAGCTGGCAAGGGAGCAGGAGATCTACGCGTACGACGCCTACATGTTGGAGTGTGCGCGAAAGTACCGAACTCCGTTCCTGTCTCTGGATGGCCCCCAGCGACAGATCGCCATCAAGCTTGGGATCGAAGTGCTGGAGGGCTAGCGATGAAAGTTTACACGTATTCTGAGGCACGCCAGCAACTTGCCCGGCTCCTCGACGAGGCGCGGAAGGGGGGAGAGATCCGAATCAAACGTCGCGACGGAAGCGAGTTCGCGGTGCGGCCCGTTCGCTCCGCGGGATCCCCGCTGGACGTCCCCGGAGCCGACACGGGCGTGACTCGTGAGGACATTCTTGCTGCAATACGAGAATCACGGGAGCGCGACCCAGGGCAGGCTCCAGCCTGACAATGAGGCCGGCGGTCGTTCTCGCGCTCTTACTCTTGGGATCGGCACGTGCCGCGGCGCAGGATTCCGCACCGACCTACACGCGGGCCGACACGCTGCGGGGCTCGTGGACGGCGCCGGCGCGGGCGTGGTGGGACGTGAGCTTCTACGACCTCGACGTCGCGATCTGGCCCCCCGACTCCAGCATCTTCGGCTTCAACGCGATTACGTACCGGGTCCTCGAGTCGCCGGAAGTCCCCGAGATGCAGATCGACCTGATGGTGCCGCTCGAGGTGGACAGCATGATCCAGGACGGGCGGCGGCTGGAGTTCCGCCGCGAGGGGAACGCCTTTTTCGCGACCCTCACTGCGCCGCAGCCCGTCGGCGACCAGAAGACGATTACGGTCTGGTACGACGGCAAGCCCCAGCCCGCCGAGCGGCCTCCCTGGGACGGGGGTTTCACCTGGACGGCGGACAGCCTCGGGCGGCCCTGGATCGTCACCACCGACCAGGGGATGGGCGCGAGCGTGTGGTGGCCGAACAAGGACACGCAGGCCGACGAGCCCGACAGCCAGCGGGTGTCGCTGACCGTGCCCGATCCGATCGTCGACGTCTCCAACGGGCGGTTGCGCTCGACGACGCCGTACCCCGACGGCACGACGACCTACGAGTGGTTCGTCGTTAACCCGATCAACAACTACGCGATCACGGTCGCCGCCGGGAGTTATGCGCACTTCGCCGACACGCTGGCCGGCGAGAAGGGGCCCCTGACCCTCGACTTCTGGCCACTCGACTACCACCTGGACGCCGCGCGGCGGCAGTTCGCCCAGGTCGAGCCCGTGCTCGCGTGCTTCGAGCACTGGTTCGGGCCGTATCCCTGGTACGAGGACGGCTACAAGCTCGTCGAGACGCCGCACCCCGGGATGGAGCACCAGAGCGCGGTCGCGTACGGAAACTGGTACAAGAACGGCTATCGCGGGCGCGACCTCTCGGGCACGGGGATCGGATTCGAGTGGGACTTCATCATCGTGCACGAGAGCGCCCACGAGTGGTTCGGCAACAACATCACGACCAAGGATCTCGCCGACATGTGGGTGCACGAGAGCTTCGGGAACTACGCGGAGAACCTCTACGCCGAGTGCAAGTCCGGGAAGCAGACGGGCGCGGCCTACGTGATCGGCACGCGCGATGGGATCCGCAACGACCGGCCGATCATCCCCGCCTACGGGGTCAACGCTCAGGGACCCGGCGACATGTACCCCAAGGGCGGGAACATGCTGCACACGATCCGCCAGATCGTCGGCGACGACGAAAAGTGGCGCGGGATCCTGCGCGGGCTGAACGAGACGTTCTGGCATCAGACCGTCATGGGGAGCGACGTCGAAGCCTATATCAGCCGGGAGGCCGGCCGCGACCTCTCGGAGGTCTTCGACCAGTACCTGCGCACGACCCAGGTCCCGGTCTTCGAGTACCGGATCGAGGGCGCGACCCTGTCCTACCGCTGGGCCGAGGTCGTGCCGGGCTTCGACATGCCGATCAAAGTCACCCTCTCGGGAGACGGCTTCACCTTGATCCACCCGACGGAGAGCTGGCAGGAGGCGCCGCTCGAGCTGCCGGATCCGGAGGACTTCCAGGTGGATCCGAACTACTACGTGATCGCGCGCAAGGTCACGGCAGACTGATGGACCTTCACGCTATCGGTGAAGCCCGCTGTTGCGCGGTCGTGGAATTGCGGCAGTACACCCTCAAACCGGGGCAACGCGACGCCTTGATCGACATCTTCGACCGGCACTTCGTCGAGGGGCAAGAGTCGGTGGGCATTACCGTCATCGGACAATTTCGCGACCGCCGCCGTGCGGATCGCTTCGTCTGGCTGCGTGGTTTCCCGGACATGGAAACCCGCCACAAGGCACTCGAGGCGTTCTATGACGGTCCGATTTGGGCCGCTCACAAGGCGAACGCGAACAACACGATGCTGGACTTTGACGATATCCTCCTGCTCAAGCCTGCTCGGCCGGAAACAGCATTTCGCATGAATCCGGGATCTGCCACGATGATGTCCCGCGACGATGGGCCTGCGACGGTGCTGGCCGGGATCTATCGGATGCCTCAGCCGATCGATGCGGGGCTGGTGTCGGAGTTCGAGCAACAGATCGCGCCGCTGCTCCAGGCGGAGGATGTCCGCATCGAGGGCATCTTCGTGACGGAACCTGCGCGCAACACCTTTACGAGATTGCCCGTGCGCGAAGGCGAACACGTGTTGGTGTGGTTCGGGATCGTGGAACGTCGTGCGCCTCCGCCTGGATGGCTGGAAGAACTCGCCAGCATGGCTGCTCTTGGCGATCAGCCAGTGTCTCTATTGGACCTCGACCCAACGTCGCGTTCGGCATTGGGCTACGGCCGGCCGCCTTGCCCCGCCCCGGTGCAGTGACCATAGTGGGGGTCGAGGCGACCCGCGCCGCTCACGAGCCCCCGGAGAAGGAGTCGAGGAATGGCGAAGAAGAAGGCGAAAGGGCTGGGCATGGCCTGGGAGGACGACTACGGCTACGCCCAGGCCGTGAAGGTGGGCAAGACGATCTACGTCTCGGGGCAGCTGAGTCATGACGACGAGGGCAACTTCGTGGCCCCGGCGCCGCTGGACGACGTGGTCGAAGAGGTCCTCCACGTGACCGACATGGACGCGGCCTTCGCGGTCGCCGGGCTGGTGCGGAAGGAGGCCTACGGATCCGAGAAGCCGGACGTCGCGAGCACGATCCTCGTCACCCCACGCCTGGCGTTTCCCGCGCAGCTCATCGAGATCAAGTTCCTCGCCCGAGTCTAGGAGCCCCGCGGATTATATCGCCGCGCGCTGGTGCAGCCCGAAAGCCGCGCCCTGGGGGTCGATGCCCATGGCGATCCGGCTTCCGCCCGGCACCTCCATCGGTCCGACGACGATCTTCCCGCCCTTCTTCGTGACCCTGCCCACGGTCGCGTCGAGGTCGCCGATCGTGATGTAATAGAGCCAGGCCGGCGGACCGGGCTGATCGACGGTCTTGTTGTACATCCCGCCCAGCATGTTCCCGCCGCGGCCGTACATCTGGTAGACGCCCGCCTCGCCCATGTCCATCGCCTGTTGCTTCTCCCACCCGAAGAGGTCGGAGTAGAAGTCGAACGCCGCTTCGTAGTCGGTCGTAGCGAGCTCGTGCCACGAGAAGTCGCCGGGCCCGGGCTCGGCATTCGTCGCCGGTGTCTCCTGCGCGGACTTGTACGCGGAGAACACGGCCCCCTGCGGGTCGGCCAGGATCACGAACCGTCCCACGTCCGCGATGTCGTGCGGTCCCATGATCGTGCGACCGCCGAGCTCCTCGGCCTGCGCCTTCGCCGCATCGACGTCCGGGACCGCTACGTAGCCGAGCCAGTGGGGCGGGACGCCGCTGGCGCACGCCTCCGCGGGCAGCTCCATGAGCCCGCCGACCGGCGTCTCGCCCTTCATCCACATCGTGTAGTCCATGCCGGCGGCGTGCTCGAACGGCGCCGTCGACCAGCCGACGACGTCGGTGTAGAACTCCTGGGCAGCGCCCGGGTCGGTCGTCACGAGCTCATACCATACGAACTTTCCGCGTGGGGACTCAGCCATGATCCTCTCCTTCGATGGGGGTCATCGACCGCCGGAAGGATAGTCGATCGGCGGACGGAAGTCGGTCAGCGCGGTGACCGGCGTCTCGGGCTAAACGACCGACATGGGCCCCGCGTTCACCCACCCGACCGGCGTACTCGCAGGAGCACTTGGCACACGTCCTGCTTTTCCGTGGATCTCTGGCCTCCTTCGAGACAGAACGATAGTATGTGCATATACCTGCACATAACGGAGGCCTGCATGGCAAGGACGAAGAGGGCCCAGGTGCTGATGGAGCCGGACGAGTACGAGCGGCTGGAGGCGATCGCCACGGAGCAGGGTATCGCGGTGGCCGAGCTGATCCGGATCGCGGTCCGGGAGCGCTACCTGCTGACCCCGGAGGATCGACGGCGGCTGGTCGAGGAGATCCTGGGCCTCGACCTGCCGGCGATCGACTGGGACGAGGCCGAGGACGAGGTCATCGAGGCGCGAGGCGATGGTCTTTCTTGACGCAAACGTCTTCCTGTACGCTGCGGGACAGGCGCATGCCTACCGCGAGCCGTGCCGCCGCGTGCTCCGGCGGGTCGAACGGGGGGCCCTGCCAGCGAACACGAGCGTGGAAGTCGTCCAGGAGCTGCTCTACGTCCTCTGGCGTCGAGGGCTGGCCCGGCAGGGCACCCAGCTTCCCCGGAGCGTCCTGGATCTCTTTCCGGAGACGCTCCCGCAGACCCGGGCGGATCTCCGCGAGGCATGCGATCTGCTGGATCGATACCCCGGGCTGACCCCGCGCGACGCGGTCCACGTCGCGACCATGCGAAGCCACGGGATCGAGACGATCATCAGCGCGGACGTGCACTTCGACGCGGTGGAGGGGATTCAGCGCATCGATCCGTCGCGCGTGGCGTGAAGCGGGAGAGGATTTGTTGACAGGACATGAGATTACAGCTACTATTACATCATGTCCGGTATCAAGACTCCCGCGAGGAGATCGCATGGCGAAGAGACGAAGCCAGCATGTCGTGCCCAGCGACGGCAAGTGGGCGGTGAGAGCCGCCGGCAGCAAGAAGGCGACAAGCGTGTACGAGACCCAGAAGAGCGCAATAGTCGCGGCCACGAGGATTGCCCGGCAGCAGCAGACTGAGCTCGTCATTCACGGAAGGGACGGCCGGATTCGGGACAAGAGCACGTACGCGAGAGATCCGTTTCCGCCCAAGGGATAAGCCGGAAGTCATGGGATGAATGGGAAAGCTCGAGGCTTTCTCGCTACCGGGCTGTAAATGCTTCTTCTGGTCGGACGACCACGGACCGCCGCACTTCCATGGGTCCATAAGCCAGGGGAATGGGAGGTCCGCGTGTATTTCCAGGAAGAGCCGGTGATCATCGAGATCGAGTGGAAGCTTCGCCACTTCCCCGGACGAGTTGCGCGAGAACTCCTGGACCAGGTCGCAGAGCACAGGGAAGCCTTGTGGACGGAATGGAGCGCGAAGGTAGGGGCGAACGATGACTGAATGGGAGCTTGACCGAACTCGATTCTTCGTCTCAGGGAAGGCGTGGAGCACGGTGCCGCGTTCCCTGAGAGGTTCTTTCGCCGTAGTGCGTGACCATCACGTGGCCGCGGGGAACGGCTTCGTCCCTTGTCTCTTCCTCACCGCCTCGGAACTTCTCGCGATAGAAGCGGAACCCCTCCCCGAAGTTTTGATGGGAGGCGAGACGCGCTACGCCGTTGTCCTCGACGGCGTTCCCGTTCCAGAGCTGATGCGGATTCCCTCCATGTTGAATCTCCACAGACCGGACCAGCGCGCTCATGTGACAGAGGACGTGGCGATCGTCCGGCGAGCGGCCGTGTCCCTTCTCCGGGGTCATCCGAGCAACGCGATCCTCGACGCGTGGGTGTTCGAGGGTGAGTTACGGCTCCTCCTGGCCGATCTGCGGAAGCGGAGTGTCGACATCGGCCGCATCCCGAAACTTCGAGGGATGAAGCCGCGAGACCTGGCCGGTTTCGAGATCGACGAGGACGGATCCTATCTCCACTGGCCGGGCCCGGACATACACCTGGGCGTCTCGCAGATCCTGCAGGCCATCGATCCACAGCATCTGGCGAAGGTAGAGATCGAACGAAACGCCCTGGACTACACACGCTGGGCCTTGGAGGCCTGGCGTCGGGACCTCGGAGTCAGGCAAACCGATATCGAGGGGATGAGCGAGCGTCACGTGAGGCGAGTCGAGCAGGGGATCTCCCGGCTCACCGCCCCGGCGGCGGATAGCTTTGCGCGCGCGTTCGGGGTCTCGACGCGGACGTTCCTGGATGAGCTGGCGAAGCGTACGCGGGCAACGAGGGAGAAGGTGGAATTAGATAAAGAATCTTCGGAGAGTGAAGCCCCGGAGATCGTGGTCCTGGATCTGGCGGCATGAGTAGTCGCGCTGGTAGGATCGAGGGATCGGACGAGCGGTCTGATCGCAAGGATCGCTACGCCCGCGCGAGAGGGTTGGTCGGAGCCTTTCGGGACCGCGAGGACGCTGCGGATGTTGCCGAGGAGCACGACCGGTACCTGGACGCGGCATTCGACTCCCTGACCACGGTCGATGAGGGCCGATGACCCAGACCCATGATTCGAATCCTCCTTCGGGGCCCGGCAGCGGCGTTCCGGGGATCATCAAGGTGATCGGCTTCGTGAGCTTCTCGCTCAGCGTCAGCGTGGTCCTCCTGATCCATCACTACTTCACCACCTGGAAATGCCCCGTCCCGCAGTGAGCGGCTGCCGGCCCGGCGACCCTGTCCGGCCCGTTGACTTCCCGAGCAACCCCAGCCATAGTTTCCCGCGCCGGACCTCGCTGACCGGATTCTCGAGCCCCCAACCGCTCCCAGGAGAACCCAGAGTGAGAATGAGCCAGCTCCCCTTCGGCACCGCCCTTCTCGCTCAGAGCGCCGGCTCCGGGGAGGTTGAGGGCTGCGCCGCCTGCGGAGCGTGCGGAGCGGGAATCGGAGTGATCATCTTCATCTTTCTTGCGATCCTCGCGCTCAACATCGCGCTCCTGGTGTGGGTCGCGCGGGATGCCAAGTCGCGGGGGATGGACAGCTCGGTCCTGTGGATGATCCTGGTCATGGTCACCGGGCCGATCGGGCTGATCATCTACATCTACTCGAGACCCAAGGGGCAGCTCGTTCCGTGCCCGAGCTGCGGGAACAAGCGCCTCGAAGCGAGTGCCCAGTGTCCGCATTGCGGAAATTCCTGACACGACCGGAAACGTACCTGGTCCTCCTCGTGGTGGTGATCGGGCTCGTCCTCGCGGACTCCTACCAGGCGCCCGCGAACCAGGTCACCTCGCACGTCTACGTTGCCGGCGTGCACGCTTACCAGGCGGTGGGGCGGCCGCTGCTCAAGAACCGGATCCGGTGCCGCTACGAGCCGACCTGCTCGGTCTATTCCATCGAGGCCGTGCAGAGGTTCGGGATCCGAAGAGGCCTCGAGATGACCGCGCGGCGGCTCAACACCTGCCGCGCCGACGTTCCCCTCGGCACGAACGACCCGGTGCCCGAAGCGTTCGAGTAGTCGCCAGTCAGATGCTCGCATCTGGTGTCGAGATCTCGACGTTCCCGGGCGCGCGTTTTCGTTTCACAGCGTGCGCAGACAGAGGCGGGGTTCTTCTCCTTGCGAGCCCTCCTGAAAGACCGGTCTGAGCGATAGAACCGCCTCGCCCGTTCGAGGCGCTCCTAAGTGTTTGACATATTTATGTCATAGTTAGTAGTTTCTCTCCCATGACCACGAGGACGACCGTGAGGTTGCCAGAGGACCTAATGCGGGAGGTCAAGAAGGTCGCGGCCGAGACCGACCGGTCGCTCACGGGCGTGATCGAGGACGCGTTGAGGGAGCACCTATCTCGACGCCGGGAGGCGGTCTCGAGCCCGCGACTCGCGCTCCCCGTTGACGGGGAAGGGGGGCTCCAGCCTGGGGTGAGCATCGACGACAGTCGCGCGCTTCGGGAGCTTCTCGACGAGGGGCGGGCGCTCGACGAGCTCCGATGATCCTCTGCGACGTCAACGTCCTCGTGTATGCGTTCCGCAGGGACATGGACGAGCACGAGGTCGCCCGGACCTGGCTCGATGGCACCGTCAACGCGCCGCGGTCCTACGGGGTTTCGGACCTCGTCTCGAGTGCGTTCCTGAGGATCGTCACGAACCCCCGGATCTTTCAGCGGCCGTCGACGACCCGGAAGGCGCTCGAGTTCGTCAGCGCGCTGCGCGAACGCTCCAACGCCATGAGCGTGTCCCCGGGACCGCGGCACTGGTCGATCTTTGCAGATCTGTGCCGGGAGCGTGAGGTCCGCGGGGATGTGATCCCAGATGCTTGGCTCGCCGCGCTCGCCATCGAGTCGGGCAGCGAGTGGATCACCACCGACCGGGGATTCGGGCGATTTCCCGGGCTGCGGTGGCGGCATCCGTTCGAGTGATGGGTATCCACGTCGCGCTGCTGCGGGGCATCAACCTCGGCAACCGGCGCCTGCCAATGAAGGATCTGGCCGCGATGTTCGAGGAGGCCGGCTGCTGGGATGTGCGGACCTACATCCAGAGCGGCAACGTGGTCTTCGAGGCCGGGAAAGCGCTGGCGCGACGAATTCCCTGCCTCATCGAGGAATCGATCTCGGAGCGCTTCGGGTTCGGGGTCCCTATCGTCATCCGGACGGTCGATGAGATCGACGGCGTCGTGAAGGGCAACCCGTTCCTGAAGTCTGGCGCGGATCCGAAGACCTTGCACGTCGGGTTCCTTCGGGATCGTGCGAGCAAGTCCCGGGTCGCGGCGCTGGATCCCGATCGCTCGCCGCCCGACGAGTTCGTGGTGCGCGGGGGCGAGATCTACCTCCGCTGCCCGAACGGTGTCGCCCGCAGCAAGCTGACCACCCAGTATTTCGACTCGAGGCTCGGGACCGTCACCACCGCGCGCAACTGGCGGACGGTCCTCAAGCTCCAGGAGATGGCGCGCGCTTCCTGACGAAGCGATCGAGCGGTCCAGGCGTAGACCTCCATGGATGGACGAATGACGACGGCTTTCGGGACCCCCTGTCGATTTATATCTTGGCTGATGGGCCGCTTTGGCAGAACACGGACGCAGAATGGTCCGCGTCCACCGCGCAGTAGAGCGAAGAACGGAGGATGACCTCATGACCGGGTTCCGCTCGTTGTATCCACGGGCCGCTGTCTCCCTGACTTGCCTCGTCCTCGTTGCCTGCTCGAACACCGAGGCGGATCGCCCCGCAGAACCGGAGCCGCCCGCGGCCCCCGCGGCGGGTGACCCCGCCGCGGGACAACAGATCTTCCGCTTCGACACGTTCGGCGACGAACGCTTCTGGACCGACACGCTGCGGATGCACGAGGTCATCGCGACCGCCGTCGATCCGATGACGGCTCTGGCGGCAGGGCTCAAGGTCGATGCCGACGTGTTGCCGCCGGGAATCCTCGAAGAGGTAGACCTCAGCGACCCCGCCACGACGGTCGCGCTCCTCGGGCTCGACGCCGTCGTGGGTCTCAAGGCCGAGGTGACCGACGACGGCCGGATCACTCGGATCGGCATCACGTGTGCGCTCTGCCACTCGGACGTGGACGACTCGGTACAGGAAGGGATCGGCCGCCGACTGGACGGCCGGCCGAACCGCGACCTGAACCCGGGCTTGATCCTCTCGCTCTCCCCCGCACTCCAGGACCCGGCGACCCAGGCCGTGCTGACCTCCTGGGGGCCGGGCAAGTACGACGCGTACTGGAATCATGACGGGAAGAACGATCCGACGGTCATCCCTCCCGCCTACGGCCTCGAGGGGGTGGACCTCGAGACGTTCACCGGCGAGGGGCCGATCAGCTATTGGAACGCCTACGTGGCCATCACCCAGATGCACGGCCAAGGCTCGTTCTCCGATTCGCTGCTCGGAATCGAGATCGTCGCCTCGCCCGATCTAGTAACGCCGAAGCTCGCCGATCTCCTCGCGTATCAGTTGAGCCTGCCCGCCCCGCCCCCGCCGGCCGGGAGCTTCGATCCGGCCGCGGCGGAGCGCGGCGCAGCCGTGTTCACCGGGCAGGGAACGTGCGCGAGCTGTCACATGGGGCCCAAGTTCACCGACGCGAACGAACGGCTCCACGATCCGACCGATACGGGGATGGATCCCGGGCTCTCCCAGCGGGGAAATTCGCGGCAGTACCGGACGACGCCGCTCCGCGGAGCGTGGCAGCGTCCGCCCTACTTCCACAACGGCAGTGCGGCCACGCTTCCAGACGTCGTCGAGCACTACGACGCGTTCCTGAGGCTCGACCTGTCACCCGAGCAGAAGGCGGACCTCGTCGAGTACCTGAAGTCGCTGTAGGGCGTCGCGCGAGAGGGGGAGGTGAGGGCCCATGGCAGGCAAGCGTTCGATCACGGCTGACGAGGCCCGGCAAATCGGTGAAACCCTTGGCCTGGATTGGGAGAAGGTCGATCCCGAGCAGTTCCGCCGCGGGCTCGAGGTCGAGCTGGAGCACGGCGCGCGCGACCCGGAGACGAACGTCACGGACGACGATCTCGCGCTCACCGGGAAGATCGCGTGGGCGCACCTCAAGGAGTTCCCGGACTACTACACGCGCTTGGACAAGCTCGAGGCGGAGGCGGACGCCTACTGGGCGTCGCGGCGGTAGCCAAATCCTACGGTAGTTCGATGTCGGAGGCCTCTTTCCCGGTTTGCTCTAGGATCTTCGCTGGTCCTTGCGCGATCTGTTCGCGGATCTTCGTGGGCACGGTGGGGTCGCGCAGCGTGGTCGTGTCGCCGAGCTCCTCGTCGTTCGAGATGTTCTGGAGGAGCCGGCGCATGATCTTGCCGGAGCGTGTCTTCGGCAGGTCGTCGACGATGTGGACGCGTGAGGGCCGCGCGAACTTGCCGATCTCCTGTTCGATCGCGGCAACGATCTTCTGCTCTACTCCTACTGGATCGACGCCCTCCTTCAGGATCGCATAGACCTCGGGAACGTGGCCCTTCTGCTCGTCGTGTTTGACCACGACCGCGGCCTCGGCGACCTCCTCGACGGTCTGGCACGCGCTCTCGAGCTCCATCGTGCCGAGCCGGTGCCCGGCGACGTTGATCACGTCGTCGAGCCGGCCCATGATGCGGAAGTCGCCCTCGACCTGATAGGCGCCGTCGCCGGTCCGGTAACGCCAGTCGCGCCAGTCCTTGCTCGAGGTGTCGCTGAAGCGCGCCCAGTACTCCTCGATGAACCGCTCGTCGGCCCCGTACAGTGTCTGCAGCATGCCGGGCCACGGACGGCAGAGGACGAGGTTGCCGGCCTTGTTCGATCCCGGTGGGACCTCGTTCCCGTCGTCGTCGACTATCCGCGCGTCGATGCCGGGCAGCGGCCGACCGGCGTGACCGGGGCGCATCTGCCGGAACGCGGGGAGCCCGACAATCACATGGCCGCCGGTCTCGGTCTGCCACCAGGTGTCGACGATCACCGCCTTGCCGTTACCGACGTGGTCGTAGTACCACTTCCATGCGCGCGGCTGGATCGGCTCTCCGACCGTGACCATCAAGCGGAAGTCGAGATCGTGCTTCTCGACGTGCTCGGGGCCCCACTTCATGAACATGCGGATCGCGGTCGGCGAGGTGTGGAAGATCTTGACACCCTTCTCCTCCGCGATCTTCCAGATGATGTCCTTCGACGGCCAGTCGGGCGCACCCTCGAACATGACCGACGTGGTGCCGAGGGCGAGCGGGCCGTAGACGATGTAGCTGTGGCCGGTGATCCAGCCGATGTCGGCCGCGCACCAGTAGACGTCGCCGGGCTCGATGTCGAGCACGTACTTGGACGTCCAGGTCGCGTAGGCGAGGTAGCCGCCGGTCGAGTGCTGGACGCCCTTGGGCTGGCCGGTCGTCCCGGAGGTGTACATGAGGAACAGGATGTCCGAGGCCTCGCGGGAGACGGGCTCGACCGTCGCGCCCGCGTGCTGGGCGAGGAGGTCCTTCGCCAGGTAGTCGCGACCGGCGACCAGGTTCAGCGAATCGGCCGGCTCGGCGTTTCGCGTGCAGACGACCACGGCCTCGACGTCGGTCTCCGAGCGCTCCAGCGCTTCGTCCGCCTTCTTCTTGTGGTCCAGTATGTTCCCGCGGCGATAGTAGCCGTCGATCGTGATCAGGAAGCGGCTCCTCGCGTCGTCGATCCGGGAGGAGAGCGCGTGGGCCGAGAACCCGCCGAAGACGACCGAGTGGGGCGCGCCGATCCGCGCGCAAGCGAGCATCGCGATCGGGAGCTCGGGGACCATCGGCAGGTGGATGGTGACGACGTCGTTCTCGCGGACGCCCAGGCCGCGCAGCATTGCCGCCCACTCGTTGACGTGCCGATGGAGGTCCTTGTAGGTGATCGTCCGCTCGTCGCCGATCTCGCCCACCCAGTGG
>DASQEN010000351.1:0-5990 GCA_035633635.1 Gemmatimonadota bacterium
CGCGAATCAGCGGAACTACGTCAAGCACACGTTCTTCTGGCGCAAAGTGGACGCGATCTTCGGCAAGGGCCTCCTCACCAACGAAGGCGACGACTGGCTCCGGCAGCGGCGGCTCGTCCAACCGGCCTTCCACCACGAGCGGATCGCCGAGTATGCGCGGATCATGGTCGACTACACGGTCGACCGACTGGACGGCTGGAAGGACGGCGAGGTGCGTGACGTCCGGGGAGAGATGACCTCGATCACGTTCCGCGTGGTCGCCAAGGCGCTCTTCGACACCGAGGTCGCGGGAGACGTCGCCCAGATCGGCGCGGCGTTCGACACGGGGATCGAGGAGATCGCGCGCCGGATCCGGCGCCCGGTCCTGGTCCCCGACTGGGTCCCGACCACCGGGAACCGGCGGTACCGGAGGGCGGTGGACCGCATGAACCGCCTTGTCTACGCGATGATCGCGGAGCACCGGGACGGTCGGGACCGCGGCGATCTCCTCTCCGCGCTCATGCAGGCGCGGGACGAAGAGGGGCACGCGATGAGCGAAAAGCAGCTGCGCGACGAGACGATCACGATGCTCCTCGCCGGGCACGAGACCACCGCGCTCGCGCTCACCTGGACCTGGTACCTTCTCTCGCAGCATCCGGAAATCGCCGCGCGGCTGGAAGCGGAGGTGGACGAGGCGCTCGGCGGCCGCCTCCCGGGCATCGAGGACCTGCCGCGCCTGCCCTACACGGAGCGGGTCGTAAAGGAGTCGATGCGGATCTTTCCGCCTGCCTACTCGTTCGGTCGCGAGGCGCTGGAGGACGACGAGATCCTGGGTTGGCCTGTGGCCGCCGGCACGACCCTGTTCGTCTTTCCGTGGGTCCTCCACCGGGATGCCCGCTTCTATTCCGATCCGCTCCGCTTCGACCCCGACCGCTGGAGCGTCGACTTCGAGCAGGGCCTGCCGCGTCTCGCCTACCTCCCGTTCGGGAGCGGCCCGCGGATGTGCATCGGCCGCGAGTTCGCGCGCATGGAGCTGGTGCTGATCGTGGCCGCGATCGCGCAGCGGTTCCGGCTGGAGTGGGGCACCGAGCAGCCAGTCCCCATGCCCAGCATCACGCTGCGCCCGACCGGAGGGTTGCGGGCGGTCGTGCGGCGACGCGCGGGCTAGCCGGTGGTCGAGAGCGCCTTCTCGACACGGGTCTGGAGCTCGCCGGTCTCGAACAGCTCCCTCGTGATGTCGCACCCGCCGATGAACTCCCCGGAGATGTAGACCTGGGGGATCGTCGGCCAGTCGCTGTACTCCTTGATCGAATCCCGCAGCTCCGGATCCGCCAGGACGTCGACGGAATGGATGCTGCCTTCGGCCCCGGCTCTCCGGAGCGCCTCCACCGTGGCCGCGGAGAAGCCGCAGCGCGGGAACATCTCGGTCCCCTTCATGTAGATCGTGACCGCGTTCTCGCGGATCTCGCGATCGATCCGCTCCTTGATCTCGGGTCTCATGGATATCTCTCCTTGGTGAGGGATTCGTGCTGCGCGGGCGTGTACGCGCGCACGGAGAGCGCGTGCACGGTCTCGTCATCGATCCAGTCTAAGAGCGGCGCGTAGACAAGCTTGTGGCGCTCGACCGGGGTCTTCCCCTCGAACGCTGCCGAAACAATCCGCACCTCGAAATGATTGTCGGTGCCGGTCAGGTCGCGGACGTTCACTGTCCCCTCGAACGCCCTCTCGAGGCGTTCGAGAACGCTTTCTCGCACCGATCCGCCGGCCATCGCTTTCTCCCCGCGTCAGAGGTCTGCGGGGAAGGTACGCCGGTCCGCGGAGGGCGGCCAAAAAGCGTTGACGGATCACGGGTTGCGGAGTAGCTTCTCGTCCTTTCCCAGCACCCTGTCAGCCCCGCGCGGGGGCGGACCGCCAAAGACCGAAGGGAGCGCCGCGTGCCCAGACCCTACGAAACCGTCATCATTTTCGACTCCGTCCTGGAAGATTCCCAGGTCCAGGAGAAGCTCCAGCGCCTGTCCGGCCTCGTGGCGCCGAGCGGAGGCGACTCCGTGCGCGTCGACGTGTGGGGCAAGCGCAAGCTCGCCTATCCGATCGACAAGAAGGAGCAGGGGATCTACGCGATCCTCCGCTACGAGACCGAGCCGTCGGCACTGACCGAGTTCGAGCGCATCATGCGGCTCGACGAGCAGGTCCTGCGGCAGCTCACCGTGGTCGACCCGATCGTCCCGGCTCCGCCTGCCGTCCGGACGCCGCGACCGACCGAGGACGGTGAATCATGATGCCGCGGAGGAAGACCTGCCACTTCTGCGAGAACAAGGTGGCGATCGACTACAAGGACGAGCACATGCTCGACCGCTTCACCAACGATCGCGGCAAGATCCTGCCGCGCCGGGTGTCGGGCACGTGCGCGCGTCACCAGCGCCAGCTCTCGCAGGCGGTGAAGCGCGGCCGGTTCCTGGCGCTCATCCCCTACATCCCCGACCACCAGCGATAGCATCGCCTGAGTCGACGAGCCGCGGGTGGGGGCTGGCCGAGTGGACGGTCGCGCTCACGCTCCTGTTCGCGAGCCTGCCCGGACCCTGGCTTACGCTGGGGCTGCCGGCGGGGCTGATGTTCGCGCTCTTCGACCGGAGGGTGGGGGCGCGGGTGGCCGGGGTGGTTGCGGTGGCGCTGGTCTCGGCCATCATGGTGGGCTCTGGGATCGGGGCCGTCCTCCTGGCGGTGGGGGCGGGGGTGACGATCGCGTGCGCGACCGTGGTGGCCCGCGGAGATCGCGAGCTCGGCATGGATCTCCTCGTTGCCCCCGCTCTGGGGACGGCGGGTGTCGGGCTGGCTGCGGCGCTCGCGCTCGGCGGCGGCGCGATGGTCCGCTGGGAAGCGGCGATCGAAGCGGGGGTCACGGAAGGCGGGCGCAGGGCGGTCGACCAGTACCGCAGCTTCGGGATAAGCGCGGAGTCGCTCGCGGGCCTGGAGGCCTTGACCGCCGACGTGGCGGCCGCGCTGGTCGCCGTCTGGCCGGCGCTCGCGGCCCTGGCGCTCTGGCTGGGGGTCTGGCTGGCCCACCGCCTGCTCGGGCGTTGGGGGCGGGTCGGATCGGCGCTCGGCCGGAGGCTGACGCCGCGGCCGTTCGAGCGTTTCCGTCCCCCGGAGGCCCTGGTGTGGCCGCTGATCGCCGGGCTCGCGGGGCTCTGGGCCGACGCAGAGTGGGTCCAGCGCGCGGGGGCCAACACGGCGCTTGCGCTCGGCCTCGTGTACGCGATGGTCGGGCTGGCGGTTACCTGGTGGTGGCTGGGTGAGCGCGGAATGGGAACCGCTGGGCGCGCCGCTCTGGTCGGCCTGGCGATCTTGTTCCTGACCCCGTTCGCGGTGGTGTGGGTGACGATCGGGCTGGCGGACGTATGGGTCGAGTTCCGTCAGCGCGAACAGACATCGTGAGGAGGAAAACGGCATGGCGAAGAGCACGGAAGTGATCCTGCGCGCCGAGGTCGAGGACCTCGGCCACGCCGGTGACCTGGTCGAGGTGGCGCCGGGATATGCCCGCAACTACCTGTTGCCGAGAGGCCTGGCGTACGTGGCGACGGAGTCCAACAAGCACCGCGTCGCTCAGGAGAAGGAGAAGTACGAAGCGAAGCTCGAGAAGGAGCGCGCCGTGGCCGAGGTGCTGGCCGGTCGGCTCGAGGGCCTGATCCTGGAGTTCCGCGAGAATGCCGGCGAAGAGGACCAGCTCTACGGCTCGGTCTCGCTAGCCGACATCGCCGACCGCCTGGAGGCGCTGGGCTTCGAGATCGAGCGCAGCCAGATCAAGCTCGACCAGCCGATCAAGTCGCTGGGCGAGTTCGAGGTGCCGCTGCGCCTGCACCCGCGGGTGACCCAGTCGATCTCCGTGCGTGTGGAGCGGGAAGAGGGGTGAGTCGCCCCGCTAGACGCAGCCGCACCCGCAGCGACGCGGAACAGGTCCGAGAGCTGGCCGCCGCGGCGGCGACAGAGGCGGTCGAGCGGAAGGGCAGCGACGTGGTCCTGCTGGACCTGCGCGGACTCACCACGGCTACCGACTGGTTCGTGCTCGCCAGCGGCGAGAGCGACATCCAGGTCCGATCGATTGCGGAGAGGATCGAGGAGCGGCTCGCGAAGGACCTCGACACCCGGCCTTGGCACGTGGAGGGGCTCAAGCAGACTCGCTGGGTGCTGCTCGACTATGTCGACTTCGTAGTCCACGTCTTCCACCGCGAAGCGCGCTCGTTCTACGATCTCGATCGGCTGTGGGGCGACGCGTCTGCAGAGCGCTTCGGATCCGAAGGGGATTGAAGGGGATTTAAACCGGGTCCCGCGGCAGGAGTTTGATGAGCGTAGGCACGGCGCGGACGTTGACCCCGCTCCCGCGACCGTGATACCCTTCGTGAACGCCCGGGCCCCACCGGGTGCATTGGTCAGGAGGATCGCCACGCGCCGCTTCACGCTCGCCCTCGCAGTCGTCGCCGGACTGGTCCTCGCCGCACCCGCCCACGCCCAGTTCGGGAAGAACAAGGTCCAGTACGACGACTTCGACTTCCAGGTCCTCCAGACCGAGCACTTCGACATCCATTACTACCCCGAGGAAGAAGCCGCGGTCATGGACGCGGCCCGCATGGCGGAGCGCGCCTACGCGCGGCTCTCGAAGGTCTTCCGCCATGATTGGGAGCGCCGGAAGCCCCTGATTCTCTATGCCTCCCAGTCGGATTTCCAGCAGACCAACATCTTCCAGTTCCAGATCTCGGAGGGTACCGCGGGCATCACCGAGCGAATCCGCGACCGCATCGTCCTGTTCTTTCCGAGCGCCTATCCCGAGTTTGAGCACACGCTCACGCACGAGCTCGTTCACGCGTTCCAGATCGACATCATGCGCCAGGGGGCGCTATCGCAGGGAACGAACCCGTTTGCGTTCCGCCCGCCGCTGTGGTTCATGGAGGGAATGGCGGAGTACCTGACGACGGGCGAGATCGACCCGCTCACCGCGATGTGGCTGCGGGACGGCTCGCTGTCCGGGTATCTGACGACGATCGACGAGCTGTCGCGCGTCGGCGACATCCGCGTGTACCGCTTCGGGCAGGCGCTATGGTACTACATCGGCACCAAGTACGGCGACGAGAAGATCGGTGAGATCATGCAGAAGGCGCCCCTGATTGGTGTCAGCGAGGCGTTCCGCGCGTCGCTGAACGTCGAGCTAGACCAGCTCTCGGAGGATTGGCTGGACGCCGTCCGGCTGACGTACCTGCCCCAGGTTGGGGAACTCGATCATGCTCAGGAGTTCGCGCACAGGCTCACCGACCACGTCCGCGAAGACGCGAGCATCAACCTCGCGCCGGCGCTGTCGCCTGACGGCAGCAAGGTCGCGTTCGTCAGCGACCGCGACTACTTCAACGACATCTACATCGCCGACGCGGAGAGCGGCGACCACGTCGACAAGCTCCTCAAGGGCGAGCGCACCGCTTCGTTCGAGAGTCTGCGCTTCCTGCGCGTCGGGCTCTCGTTTTCGCCCGATGGCCGGTTTCTCGCGTTCTCCAGCAAGATCGGGGAGCAGGATGCGATCTACATCATGCGCGTCGACGACGAGGACATCGTCGCCTCGCTGCGCTTCGGCATGGAAGGCATCGAGACGCCGTCCTGGTCTCCCGACGGCCGGCGGCTCGTGTTCACGGGGCTTGCAGGCGGGGTCAGCGATCTCTACGTCATCAACAAGGACGGCAGCGGGCTCCAGCGTCTGACGAACGATCGCTACGCGCAGCGCGATCCGGTGTGGTCGCCGGACGGTTCGCGCATCGCGTTCACGACGGACTTCGGAGCCGGAACCGACTTCGAGCTGCTGTCCTACGATGACTATCAGATAGGCTTCTACGACGTGGCCACCCGGCAGGTCACGTACCTGCCCGGGCAGGCCGGCAAGAACATCAATCCCCAGTGGGGCCCGGGAGGGCGGACGGTCGCGTTCGTCAGCGATCGAACCGGCATCCCGAACGTGTTCCTGTACGACTTCC
>DASQEN010000352.1:0-5977 GCA_035633635.1 Gemmatimonadota bacterium
GAGCCGACTTGTCGGCGCAGGAGCCTTCGCCTTGGCGACCTCGGCGGCGAGGTCCTTGAGTCGTCGCTCGGGCGCCGCCGCCTCCGGGGGCAGCGGAATCCCGTACGCCATCTCGAGACGGGTCGCGAGCTCGACCCGGTCGAGGGAGCCCAGCGCGTCGCCGAGGCGCGTCTCCGGCGCCAGCGCGCGCCGCGCCACGCCGCCGATCTCGGCGACCATCCCGGCCAGCAGATCGATCCGCTTATGGTCCGCGTGGTCCCCGACCGCGTCGTCGGGGGCCCCGCCGCTCGGGAACTCGCCTGCGAGCCACTCCCGGATCGCTGCTGCGCGCGGCTTGCCGGTGCGGGTGCGGGGGAAGTCCGCCTCCGGCCATACCCGCCACGCGCGAACCCGCGCCGCGTCGGGCAGCCCCTCGTTGGCGGCCGCCACGGCTCTGGCCGCGTCGCCGCCAGGCCTCGCGACGAGGACCGCGCATACGACTCCGCGTTCGCCCCACGGCCGTTCGATCACGAACGCGTCCGCGATCCCCGGCTGGGCCACGAGGCGGTCGGCGATCGGCGCCGGGTCGACGTTGATGCCCGCGGGCGTCACGATCCGCTCGTCCTTCCGTCCCAGGAACCACAGTCGCCCCTCCGCGTCGAGGCGCCCGAGGTCTCCGGTGTGGAGCCAGCCGTCCGGATCGACGGCTCCGCCGGCGACGTTGCCCCCACGCACGAGGATCTCGCGGTCCGGGGCGATCCGCAGCTCGACTCCGGGTAGCGGCCTGCCCAGCGACCCCGGCCGGGAATCGAACGGGTGGTCGAGCGTGACGAGCGGCGCGGTCTCGGTGAGACCGTAGCCCTGGACGACCACGTACCCCAGTGTGCGCCAGAGCTCCGCGGTCGTCGGGTCGAGCGCCGCGCCGCCCGAGACGACCGCGACGAGCCGCGGTCCGAGCTCAAGGCGGAGCCGGGCAAAGAGGGCGGCACGCGCCCACCACGGCCGACCGGCGGCGCGGGCCAGCCGCTCCTCGAAGCCGTCCGCGCCCCAGAGCTCTGCGCCGCGGGCCGCGAGCCAGCTCGCCAGGAGCGAGAGCGTTCGCGGGACGGTGGCCAGCACCCAAGCCCGCTCGCGCCGGAGCACGCGGGCGAGGTCGGGGGCGGGCATCGGGGCGAGAAGGATCGCGTCCGCTTCGAGGAGGGCCGGGACGAACACGAACAGGACCTGACCGTAGAGGTGGGACAGCGGAAGCGCGCACGCGATCCGGAGCCGGGGCGCGACCCGAAGCCACCGCCGGTACTCCGCGATCCCGGCGTCGAGCGCGTCGAGTACCGTGCGCAGGTTCCCGTGACCGACCGTCACCGCTCGCGCGGCCCCGCTCGTGCCCG
This sequence comes from Gemmatimonadota bacterium, assembly GCA_035633635.1. Classification (GTDB taxonomy): domain Bacteria; phylum Gemmatimonadota; class Gemmatimonadetes; order JACCXV01; family JAHWKZ01; genus JAICNR01. The sequence goes on from DASQEN010000352.1 coordinate 1,368, forward strand.
ACGTCAGCACGATCTCGGCCGGGCGATCCGGGTCGTCGGGAGGGAGCGGTGGGGGTGCCGGACCGGTCGGCCGGGTGGGGGGAGCGACGTCGAGCTCGATCCCTGGGAGGTCGAGCCCCAGGCGCGGAACCTCCGAGTCCCCGCACCACGCCGCGATTCCGAGGTGCGCCGCCGTCTCGCAGGCCATCCCGGGCTCGAGCGACACGTCGAGCGGAACCGCGACAGCGCCGGCACGGAGGACGCCGAAGAACGCCGCTTGCCAGAGCGGCCCGTCGTTCAGCCAGAGCGCGACCCTGTCGCCCGCGCCGATCCCGCGCGCGGCGAGCTCAGCTGCGACCTGGTCGGCTCCGGCCGCGACATGGTCCGCCGTCCAGCCGCGACACCGGTAGGGCTCAGCCCGCAGTACCCGTCGGGAGCTGCCCCTCAGGCCCTCGAGGGTGGCCAGGAGGTCCTTTCGCGATGCGGCTCGTGCCGTGCCTTCCGCTCGCGCTTCCATCGGTCTATCATCGAGGTTCTTCATTCGGGAGGAAAGAGGCAGCTTGACCGAGAGACCCCCCGTGCGGCCCGCGAACCGGCGCGCCTGGATCCTGCCGGGCGTGCTCCTGGCGACGGTCGCGATCCTGGCGGCAACGTTCGTGGTCGGCACGCTGCGGCGCCCCGAGCCGCTCGCGTTCGCGCCGGGGGGAACGCCGCCGCGCGAAGTGGGCGACTCGCTCGTCGGTCCTTACCTCTACACCGTCGACGCGACCGACGAGAGGCGCTGGCGCTGGTTCGACTTCTCGCGCGGCGTCGAGGTCGAGTCGCCGGGCCCTCGCGAGTGGGACTTGGCCTTCCGTCGTCACGACGTGCTCGTCAACGGGGGCGCGGGGTTCGCCGGAGAGGGAGGAGCGATCGCGCTGGAGGGCGTAGCGTTCGATTCGCTTGTGGAGGTCCCGAACTCCGGTTACCTGCCCTCCGAGGCGGGTCGCGACTCGACGAGCCCGGCCTTCGAGAAGTGGTACGACTACGGCTTCACCAGCCACCTGCTCGAGCCCAGGGCGCGCGTGTACGCGATCCGTACCGCGGACGGGCGCTACGCCAAGCTCGAGATCGTCAGCTACTACTGCCCTGGGGCGGTGTCCGGATGCCTGACGTTCCGCTACGCATACCAGGGCTCGGGCGCCCGAGAGGTGCGGCCTTGACCGCCGCCGCGCTTCCGCCGCCGGTCGGGAACGGCCACGCGGTTGTCGACGCGGTCGTGGTGGGGGCGGGCCCGAACGGGCTCGCCGCCGCGGTCACGCTGGCTCTCGAGGGATGCCGGGTGGTCGTGCTCGAAGCGGGTCCTACGATCGGGGGCGGCGCGCGGACCGAGGAGCTCACGCTCCCCGGCTTCCACCACGATGTCTGCTCGGCGGTCCATCCGCTGGGGATCGGCTCCCCGTTCCTGCGCACGCTGCCGCTAGCCGAGCACGGCCTCGAGTGGGTCCACCCCGACATCCCGCTGGCCCATCCGCTGGAGGGGGACGTGGCGGCAGCGCTCGAGCGCTCGCTCCAGTCGACCGCCGCCGGGCTGGGAACGGACGGGGGTGCGTGGCGGGGGCTGTTCGAGCCGCTCGTTGACGAGTGGGACTCGCTCGCGGAGGACGTGCTGGCCCCACTCCACTGGCCGCGCCGCCCGGGCCCGCTACTGCGCATGGCCGCGGGTGCGGCGCGCCCGGCGGAGGGGCTGGCGCACGCGCGCTTCGCCGAAGGGCCCGCGCGCGCTCTCTTCGCCGGGATCGCCGCCCACGGCATCCTGCCGCTCACGCGTCGGCCCACGTCCGCGGTCGCGCTCCTCCTGGGCGCGGCCGGGCACGCGGTCGGCTGGCCGTTCGCCCGCGGCGGGGCCGGCCGGATCTCCGCGGCCCTGGGGTCGCTCCTGACCTCGCTGGGCGGGGAGATCCTGACCGGGCGCGAGGTCTCCGCGCTCGAGCAGCTGCCCCCGGCCCGGGCCGTTCTCCTCGACGTAACCCCGCGGCAACTTCTCAGGATCGCGGGCCCCCACCTGAACCCGCGTTACAGGCGGCGGCTCGCCGCTTTCCGCTACGGTCCGGGCGTCTTCAAGGTCGACTGGGCGCTCGACGGCCCGATCCCGTGGCGTGCGGAGGCCTGCCGCCGGGCCGGGACAATCCATGTCGGAGGGGACATCGAGGAGGTCGCCGCTGCCGAGCGCGCCGTGCACGAGGGCAGGGCCGCGGAGCGGCCGTTCGTCCTAGTCGCCCAGCCTACCTGCTTCGATCCCTCGCGGGCCCCTGCGGGCAAGCACGTCGCGTGGGCCTACTGCCACGTGCCGAACGGCTGGAGCGGGGAGGAGACCGTGCCGATCGAGGAGCAGATCGAGCGCTACGCTCCCGGGTTCCGCGAGCGGATCGTCGGACGGTCGGCGCGCGGGCCGCGCGAGATCGAGGCCTACAATCCCAACTGCATCGGGGGGGACATCGCCGGGGGCATGATGGACGTCCGCCAGTCGCTGGCGCGCCCGTTGTCACCGATCAATCCATACACGACCCCGCTCCGTGGCGTATACCTCTGCTCGTCTTCGACCCCTCCGGGACCGGGCGTCCACGGGATGTGCGGCCATCACGCCGCCCGAGCCGCCCTGCGCGGAGTCCTGAGGTGAAGTGGACGCGAACGAAGGGATTTGAAGGGAAATGCCCACAAAAGGCAGGACGGGCGGTCCGGCACGCCGGATCGCCCGCGTTTTGGCGGGGAAACCTGTGGATGGCAGGCGGGAGTCCGGCTCGCTTTTTCCCGGACGGGATTGGCGTCCCGGGTCCCTGTCAAGCTCGATCCCACTCTATTCCACTCCGAACGTGACTGTCTGTAGGGTAGCGAACAGACCCCGGACGGGGTTCGAGATCGCGGTCTTCGCGTTCGTCGCCCTCCTCACGGCTGCAACGGCGAGCGCCCAGGCTCCGCGGGTTTTCTACGAAACCGATGGTGCGGGCACCCCGGTCGTGCTCGTCCCCGACTGGGCGCACGACACCGGCAGCTGGTTCTGGCTGCTGCCGCTGCTCAGGGAGGAGGGCCGGCGCCTCATCCGCTACGACCTCCGGGGACAGGGGCGTTCCGAGATCCCGGCAGACGGCGACTACTCGCTCGCCGCTCACCGGGCGGATCTCCTGCGGCTCCTGGACGGTCTCGGCATCGAGCGCGCACATCTTGTGGGGACCGGGCTCGGAGCCTCGATCGTCCTCGGCTTCACGCTCGAGCACCCCGAGCGGGTTCTTTCGGTGGCCGCGGTCGATCCGCGGCTCGTGTGGAGCGTGCCGGATCGCGAATCGTGGGAGCGGCTCCTCGCCGCGTGGGAGCGGATCGGGCGGCCCACGCTGGGAGAGTACACGAGCGTTCTGGTGGAGCGCTGGGTGGGCACCGAGTTCGTGGTCCGCAACGGCTGGGTGTTCCCGTGGTACGACCTCATGCTGCGCCGTCAGAGCGCGACCGCCCTGATCGCCTCGATGCGCGCCTGGCTGGGGGAGACGGTCGAGCTCGGAGAGGCGCCGCCGTCCGCCCCGCCGACGCTGGTGGTCGTCGGGGAGGGAGGAGCGTCCGGGCCCGAAGGGGATGCTCTCGGCGCCGCGTTCCCGCGCGCGTGGCGCGAGCGGCTCGACGAAAGCCGCTCGCAGCCCGCCCTGGACGCACCGGAGGAGCTGGCCGAGCGGCTGGAGGAGTTCCTCGATCGCGCGAGCCCCTGACGCGGTTTCTTTCGCGGGCGCACCACACTTGACGATCTGCCGCGAGCAGGTAGCTTCACGGCCGAATCACCCCGGACAAACCCGGCGCCAAGGATTCGAGGCGGCAACCGCCCCGGCCGAAGCGCCTTTCGTGTCTTCGTTGACAGCGATAGTCCGGGTGTGTATTTTTACGGTCCCCCCAAAACATGGGCACGGGACTCCGCTCTCTGACAACTGAAGTGTCTGTCCTAAGTAATTGCCGAAAAACCTCTCTCGAGAGGATTTTGGTCAAGCTACTAAGGGCGCACGGTGAATGCCTTGGCTCGAGCAGGCGACGAAGGACGTGGCAAGCTGCGATAAGCCCCGGGAAGGCGCAAACAACCTATGATCCGGGGATGTCCGAATGGGGAAACCCCTCGCGCTTCATCGCGCGAGATCCGTTGACTGAATACATAGGTCTTCGGAAGCCAACCCAGGGAATTGAAACATCTCAGTACCTGGAGGAAGAGAAAGCAACTGCGATTCCGTGAGTAGCGGCGAGCGAAAGCGGAACAGCCCAAACCGTTGTGGTGCAAGCCTGCAAGCGTTGCCACAGCGGGGTCGCGGGAACTGCGAGGAGGTCGTTGCAGCGACTTCCGGGAGTTACAAAGGGGATCGTTAGCCGAATCATCCTGGAAAGGTGACCCACAGAGCGTGAAAGTCGCGTAGGCGAAAGCGACTCCCCCTCCCGTAGCAGTCTCCCAAGTAATGCGGGACCCGAGAAATCCCGCATGAATTCGCGAGGACCATCTCGTAAGGCTAAACACTCGCTCGAGACCGATAGTGAACCAGTACCGTGAGGGAAAGGTGAAAAGGACTCCTGACGGAGAGTGAAATAGAACCTGAAACCGTGTGCCTACAAGCGGTAGGAGGTCGGTC
>DASQEN010000353.1:0-18463 GCA_035633635.1 Gemmatimonadota bacterium
TGAGGAAGTGAGAACGCGCGAGGTGGATCACTTCGAGGAACGTCTCCCGCGCCCGGTCCGGGTCGGTGGCGGCCGCCACGCTCCGCAGGGCGCCCTCGATCTCCTCGTGTTCGGCGCGCATGGTCGATACCGGTCCGAACCCTTTCCCCGCCTTTTCCTCCACGGCTGCGAACAGAAGATCGTCCTCGAGCCGGGCGTGCGGCGCGAGAGCTGCCGCGAGGAGCGAGGCCTTTCCGTGCAGCACCTCGATCCGATCCTCGGTCGGCAGCGCCTCCTCAAGCCTGTCGAACTGGGCGTAGAACACCCCGTGCTCGCCCAGGAACGCGTCGGTGACCTTCATCACGGGACCACGACCGAGCGGATCGACTCACCGCTCCGCAGCAGGTCGAACGCGAGGTCGATCTCGTCGAGGTCGAACCGGTGCGTCACGAGCTCGGCGACCTTCACCTTTCCCTGCCTCGCCAGCTCGATCACGCGCGGGTAGTCCACCGGGCGGCAGCCGAGCGAGCCGACGATCTCCAGCTCGCGGAACATGACCCTGCCCGCGTTGAGACCCATCGACTCCGGGCTGTAACCGACCAGCACCAATCGACCGCCAGTCTTCAGACAGGCCAGCGCCTGTTCTTGCGTGGAGGCCCGGCCTACGGCCTCGAACGCGATGTCGGCTCCCCCGCCGGTCGCTCGGCGCACCGCCTTGTCCACGCGATCGACCGACGGCGCGTGAACGGTGTCGACGGCGCCCAGCCGGCGGGCCCACGCGAGCTTCTCCTCGGCGACATCCACCGCCACGACGCGCGCCCCGACAGCGGCCGCCATCTGGACGATGTTCAATCCTATGCCTCCGGCGCCCACGACCACCACGGCGTCACCGGGACGGACGCGGCCGCGGTTCACCACCGCGTGATAGGGAGTCGTCAGGGCGTCAGCGATGATCGCGCCTTCGATCAGCGGGATCTCCTCGGGCAGGTGGAACGCGTCCTTGGCGGGCGCCACCACGAACTCCGCGTAGCCGCCATCGACGTGGTTGCCGAGCATGATACCAGCCTCACAGATGTTCTCGCGGCCCGTCCGGCACGCCTCGCACCGCCCACACGTCAGAACGGCCGGCAACAGCACGCGGTCGCCTGCGGAGAAGGTCTCAACGTCCGCCCCCGTGCCGGCGACCGTGCCGGCCACCTCGTGCCCCAGAACGATGGGCGGATGCTTGAAGGTGGGGGTTCCGTGATCCAGGTAGTGGAGGTCCGTGTGGCAGACGCCGCAGGCGGCAACGTCGACGAGGATCTCACCCGGGCCCGGCTCGGGCGTCGGCCACTCCTCGACGATCAGGCCGGACCCGTTCCCGTGGAAGACGGCGGCTCTCATGGATCGCTCTGGAACGTGGAGGGCTCGCGCGAGACGGGGCAGGCCGGTCGCGTGTAGACGGCTCGGCAGTCGACCAGGTCCGGCGCGCAGCCGGCGCACCCCTGCTCCAGGTCGACGAGGTCGAGGGGCTCCACGCGGATTTCGAACCCGAGCGAGCGGTAGAGCTCGACCAACTCGTCCAGCCGGGCCAATGCCGCGATCGATCTCCGGGTCCAGCCGTCGCCGGCCAGCGCCCCCTCGTGGTCCTCTCCGACGATCCGGCACCCAGCGCCTGTCATGCCGCCTCCAGCTTCTCGAGCCTGCGCCTCGCGAGGACGGCGGCGCCGATCGCTCCGGTGAACTGGACGAGGGACTCCGGTGTCACGTTGACAGCTTCGCCCAGGTGCTCCCGCATCACCCGCACCATCGTCGGGAAGCGCATGATCCCGCCCACCAGCGTGAACTCCGGTTCCATCTGGACCCGCTTCATGAGCTGGACCGAGCGCTGGATCAGCGAGCGCATCGCGCCGTGCATGATGTCCGCCGGCTCCCTGCCCTGGCTCACGTGGTTGATCACCTCGCTCTCGGCGAAAACGGCGCACACGCCGCTGATCGCCACCGCCTCCTTCGAATTCTCGACGAGGTTTCCGATCTCCTCGAGCCGGTAACCGAGGTAGCGGGCGGTCTTCTCCAGGAACGCGCCGGTGCCTGCCGCGCACTTGTCGTTGAGGCGGAACGACCGGACTGCGCCCCGGCCGTCGACCCGCATGGCTTTCATCGTGTGGCCCCCCACGTCAAGCACGGTGCGGGTTCCAGGGAAGAAGTACCGCGATCCCCAGGACTGAGAGGTCAGGTCGGTTACCTGGAGGTCGCGGGATGAGACCATCGCCCGGCCGTTGCCGGTAGCGGCGATGTAGGCGAGATCCGCGCGCGAGACGCCGGCCTGCTCGAGCGCGGCGGCCAGCGCCTCCTCGGCGGCCGCCTCCAGGCGGAAGCCCGTCGGCCTCATCCCGATGCCGAGGAGCGTACCCTCGCCGTCCACCACCGCCGCCTTCGTGTATGAGGACCCGAGGTCGATTCCCGCGGTGATCATGGCTTCTCCTCCCCCGCTCCGACGGCGGCCGCGGTCACACCACCCTCGAGACGCTCGAGCGCGAACAGCGCCGCGCCGAGAGCTCCCATGTAGTGACTCTCGGGACTGACGTTGAGAGTCGCCCCTATCATCTCCTCGAGAACCGCGACCATGGCCTCGTTCCTGGTCACTCCCCCGGTAAAGGTGATCTCCTCCTCGATCCCGACCCGCCTCAGCAGCGCGATGGAACGGCTGGCGATCGAGCGGTGCACCCCGGCCAGGATGTCCTCGATCCGCTTGTCGCGGGCGAGCCAGGAGAGCACCTCGCTCTCGGCGAACACCGTGCAGGTCGTCGAGATCTTGACCGGTCGGGTGCCGGCCAGAGCTATCGACCCGATCTCGCCGAGGTCGAGATCGAGCGCCGCCGCCGCCGACTGGAGAAAGCGCCCCGTGCCGGCGGCGCACTTGTCGTTCATGCAGAAGTCGAGGACATCGCCCCCGGACTCGATGCGGATGGCCTTCGTGTCCTGCCCGCCCATGTCGAGGACCGTGCGCGTGCTCGGGTACATCCGTGCGGCCCCGCGAGCGTGGCAGCAGATCTCGGTGACCTGGGCCTGGCCGAACTCGACCCGATACCTGCCGTAGCCGGTGCCGATCACGAAGCCGATGTCGCCCACTTCGATTCCGCCTTCCTCGAGGGCGAGCCCGTAGGCGCGCTCGGCGGCCTGGACGACGTTCGCGCCGGTGTCGATCAGGCTCCGGCCGACGATCTTGCTTGACGGGTCGAGGATCACGGCCTTCGTCTGTGTCGATCCGACGTCGACCCCTCCCGCGTATCTCATGGCTCGCCTCTTCCCAGACGGAGCTTGCGAGATTCGAGTCCCTCGAAGAACGCATCGATGCGGTTCTTGAGCTGAGCCTCCGAGATCACCCGGGGGTCCATCATGTCGCTCTCGATGTAGAGACACTGGACGTCCCGCTGCTCGAGGACGACCCTCCGGCTGTCGGCGAGCCCTGTCGACACGGTCCGGCAGCTCTTGATCGGATGGTAGACGACGCCGTCCGCGGCGTAGTCGTCGATCGCCCGGATCAGCGCGCGGTCATGGAACAGCATCGAATCGCCGGCGCTCCGCACCCCGATCAGGGTGGCCTCGGCCAGGCTCCGGATCGGGTCGTCGAGGTTGTGCTCGAACCCTACGTTGAGCCCCCCTGACGCGAACCACAGGTAGGTCGACCCGACGAACGTGCCGCCCCACTCGCTGAACATCTCGTGGAATCGTCGGAAGATCGGGTAACACGGCACACCCACGAAGATCAATCGGTGTTTCTCCTCACGACCCTTTCCCAGCCTCAGATCCACCCGCTGCTCGAGCTCCTCAACCACATCCTCGAAGTAGCGGGCGCCGGCTTCTGTCCCGCGGAGCCCATTGGCCACTCCGAGATAGATCGTGCCCTCCGTAAGCGCATCGTAGGGCGCCGGTCGCTCGCGGCCGAGCTCGAGCAGGCGCACGTATGCGCGCGACATCCGGTTGACGTATCCCAGGATCTCGCGCAGACGGTCCACGGCGAACGCACGTCCGGTCACCTCTTCGCACGCGCCGATCAGCTCGTGGATCTGGTGCTCGACGTACCCGACGTCGCGATCGAAATCCGCGCGGCTCTGTGTGATCTTTCCGGGCGCGCCGCGCGAGCCGGGCACGTCGATCGTAAAGACCCGGGTTCCGTGCAGCCGCTCCCAGATCTCGGCCCACTTGATGTAGGTGTTGCAGGCATTGGTGAGGACCGCGAGTGACGGCTTCGGCAACCGGCCCATAGGATGGTCGCCGCCCTGGAGCTGGAGCGCGACATCGGCTTTCACGTACCCGCAGATGTCGGGGCTGTAGCCGTAGTCCTCGGCGGCGGCGAGATACTCGCCCGAGACCTTCTTGACCGCGGTCTGTAGCGAGTTGATCTCGGGGAACGTGACGTGGAGATCGAAGGTGCGCAGCAGTTCGACCAAGCTCCCCATCACGAACACGTAAGCCGTCGGCTCTCCGTTCAGCGCGGCGTTCGTCAGTTCGCCGAACCACTCGGTGAAGAGCCTGCGCCCTTCCCGTTCTCCACGGCCTATCAGATCACTCTCGGCGGGCAGAGTCGTTTCGATCATCTCTTCAACCCTCACGCGAACATCAGGTTCTCGGCGAACGTCTCGAGCTGGATCTGCAGGTGGTCGAACGACGTCATCCGCTCCTCGAACTCCGTCACGAAGTACGGGATGCCGGCCGCGTCCAGCGCCTTCGAATACGCGACCTGCTCGTCCAGCCCCGGCTCGCACATCTTCGCCGCCGCTACGATCGCCGCCTCGGCCCGCGCTCCCCGGATGCGCTCGAGCAGCATCTTCTCCTTGGGTTTCCGCAAGTCGTGCTGTACGGGGCTATAGGAGGACCGCTCGACGTACGCCTCTGCGAGGTTCCAGAGCGGGTCCCCTTCCGAGGGGACGTCTTCCTCGATCCACCGCAGGCCGATGAGCAGATCGTCGTCGACGACGTAACAGAACTGGCCGATCGCCCTCAGCAGGTCGAGCGGCGGCTGCTCGCAGAAACCGCCCTCGAACACCACTCGCATCTTGTCCTGACGCCGCGCGACACGCGCGCGAATCTGGGGAACGAGAAAGGAAAGGAGGCGGTTGTGCTCCTCACGGCGGATGAGACCTCCCATCGCCACGAGCACGTATGCCTCGTCCACCGACAGCAGCCACGGCGTCTCCCGCTTGATCGCGTACAGCTCCCGCAGCAGAGCCCGGTTCCGGTTGAACACGGCTATGGATCGCCTCAGGTCCTCGTCGGTAGGCTTCGACCCTTCGATCTCCGCGATCGCCTCCAGGACCGTCTGGTACTCCCCCCGGAGCCAGTCGATCGCGCCGCTCGAGTTGGGGTTCTGTGGCAGGTAGAGGATCCGGGCCGGCGCTTGCGGCACGTTGCGCGCCCAGATCCCCGCCAGGTTTCGCGCCGCGTCGCAGATCGGATGCGTGTAGAAGAGGTCGACCTCCAGCGCTCCCGTCATTGCCAGCTCCAGAGACGTCCGGAGGATCGAGCAGAGATACGAGCCGAACCGGCTGTCCGCTTCTCGCCGCTCCACCTGCGCTCCCCGCAGCTTGACGGGAAGCCAGCCGGCTGCATCCGCCAACTCTTCGGGGAAGTAGACCTGGAAGTGCCCGAGGACCTTCCCTCCCTGCTCCCGCCACCGCGCCACGGTCGGGAAGTCCGGGTCTTCGACGATCTCTCGACAGCGGGCGATCGTCGCGTCGACCTCCATGCCGGAGTCGAAGTCGAGAAGCTGGCTCACGGCTGTCTTTCGACCGCGGCGGATCGCTCGACCGGATTCGCGCGTCCGTTCCCCCCGTCGTCGGCGCTCAATGGCTCTCCACAAGCGCCGCAAAACGCGAAGCCGGCGGGAACCCCCGCGGCTCCGCACGCCGCGCACTCCTGCACGTAGGGACCCCAGGGGAATTCGCTCGAGCCGCCTTCCAGAGCCAGTCTGCGCTGCTCCATGTACCTGGCCGGACGCTTCTCGACGAACGCCCGCATCCCCTCCCACGGCTCCCGGCTGACGAAGTGGGTGGCGAGCCAGTCGGAGGCGTGCCCGATCGTCTGGTGCCAAGCCAGGTCCTTCCAGAAGTTGACCTGTTGCTTGGTGTACCGCGTGCATTCAGGGAACTGATCGAGCAACCGGGCGACAAGTTCCCCGACCGCCTCGTCGAGCCGCTCGAGCGAGATCCCGTAGCCGCCCTCTCCCCTCTCGGCCTTGCGGATCTCATCCGCGGTCGCACCTTCCACGAACACCCCGTCCTTCGTGACCGAGGGCGTCACCCGATTGACGAGACCCCACTCGAGCGCCTGACGGGCGGGGACCCGCCCGTTGAGGAACAGCATCTCCCGGGCCCGGCGATCGCCGATCAGGATCGGGAGCCACTGGGTCGCGCCGCCCGCCGCGACACTCCCCACCCGGGTGCCCACCTGGCCGATCCACGCATGCTCGGCCATCACCGCGAGGTCGCACGCGGCCTGCGATTCGTTTCCGCCACCGACCGCCATACCGTTGATCCGGGCAATGACCGGCTTGCCGCTGTTCACGATGCTCTCGATGTACGCGCGGAACAGCCGCATGTACTTCCAGTAGTCGCGCGGGCGGGCCGTGTACTCTGCCTGATATTCCTTGACGTCTCCCCCGGTGCAGAAGGCGCTTTCTCCGCTCCCGGTCAGCACGATCACTCCCACCGCGTCGTCGAAGGACGCGTCGCGGAACGCCGTGGCCAGCTCTTCCAGCGCGCGCGTCGAGTAGGCGTTGTATCGATCCGGGCGGTCGATCGTGATCGTCGCCACCCAGTCGGCTTTGTCGTAACGGACCTCCTCGAGATTCAACGAAGCAGCGGGCCTGGACTCGAACGTGGACATGCGAAGACCTCCTTCAGGCGGTTGCGACCACGGACTCGGGCGCGCTCTCGAGAACGGCGTCGACGTATCGATCCGCGTGCTCGCTCAGCAGATCGTGGTACTTCTCGAAAAGCCAGGCCGCGCACTCTCCACCCCAGTTAGGCGGTAAGAGCGGGCGGGGCAGATACGGGTCCAGGGAGAGGAACTGCCGATACTCGTGGATCAGCTCGAAGCGCCGGACGTAGGCGTCCTCGCTCGAGAGCGACCCTCTCTTCTCCGCGGAGCGGCTCTCCAGAAACAGCGGGTTGAAGCGCCGAATGAACTGCGTGTAGCGCCGGCCCACGGTGGCGAGATCCCAGCAGGTCGCCACGAGCCGCCCGGCGTCGGAGAATCCCATGTGGTGGGCGCGAAAGACTTCGACCTGTTCCTCGATCCCGAGCTCGCCGACGAACTCTGCGATCGGGTCGTGAACGTCGTGCGGACTGATCCACACCCCACCGCCGAGCGACCCGCACCCGAGCCAGGCGAGCCGCACCCGGAGGCGGTCTCGGAGCTCGCGGTCCTCCTCGGGGATCGAGTAGGTGATCAGGTACCACGAACCGTCCCAGGTCTCGTCCGGAGGGCGATGATAGATGCGCTCCGCCCCTCTTCGAAGGAGGGTCCGTCCTCGCGCGGTCAGGTCGTACCACGCCGTGCGACCGCGGCGCTCGCTCTCGAGCCATCCTTTGCGCGCCATCCGGGACAGGACGGTCCGGACCGCGCCCTCGGACAACCCCAAAGGCGCCAGCAGGTCGATGAGGCTTCCCACCCATACCGGACCGGGACGATCCAGCAGATACTCGCCGAAGAGGCTGAAGACGAGGTCCTGAGGCCGGTATTCCGTCGCTTTCATCGAGCACCTCGAATATATGACAGTTTCCTTACGTTCGTTTTGATTCTGACATATATGGCCCCTTCCGTCAAGCGAGCTCCTCGGGGAACGTGTAGGGAATTCCCGCAAATCCGCGTAGGGAGATGGACGACTCTCTTGCGGCCCACCCTCGGGACTCCCACCGTGAGCGGGTGAGAGTGGAGCCTCACCACTACGAGGACTTCCGCGCGGGCGCCGAGTACCGCACCGGCGAGCGAACGATCGACGACGCGTCGATCCGCGCCTTCGCCGAGGTCTCGGGAGACTTCAATCCGCTCCACCTCGATGACGCGTACGCGGCGTCCACGGTCTTCGGGGGTCGGGTAGCCCACGGGGTCCTCGGCCTGGCGGTCGCGACCGGCCTGGTCGCCGAGACGCACCTGACGCGGGGAACGCTGGTGGCTTTCGTCGGGCTCGACTGGGACTTCCGTGCGCCGCTCAGGCCTGGCGACAAAGTGACCGCGCGCCTGCGCGTGGCCGAGACGCGGAGGACCTCGCGTCGGTATCGGGGTCTGGTCCGCCTCGCCGTGCAGCTCGTGAACGAGCGCGGCGAGATCGTCCAGGAGGGCACGTGGACGATCCTCGTCCGCTCTCGCGAAACCGGCCGGAACGGAGACCCGACCTGAGGGGTCGCCTTGCCGGGCCGCGCCCGCCCTTCCAACCTAGGGGCGTGCCGCGGCTCCCCGATACCGATCTCCTCGCGCGCCTGGTGGCGTTCGACACGACGAGCGCGAAGAGCAACCTGCCGCTCGTCGACTTCGTCTGCGACTACCTCGATGGGACGGGTGCGCGGATCCACCGCATGCCGTCCGAGGACGGCGCCAAGGCGAATCTGGCGGTCGCGACCGGACCTGCGCGGGAGGATCGCGAGGGCCTGACGCTCTGCGGCCACACGGACGTCGTCCCGGCCGGGGAGCCGGAGTGGGAGTCCGATCCGTTCGAGGCGGTTGGCCGGGCGCACACGATCGTCGGCCGCGGGACCGCGGACATGAAGGGCTTTCTCGCCCTGGCCGTCCATGCGCTGGCCGAGGCCGACCCCCGGACGCTCGACCGGCCGCTGGCGCTCCTCTTCACCTACGACGAGGAGGTCGGAACCCGCGGGGCGCGGCGGCTGGTCGAGGCCGGCGGGCCGCCGGAGCCGCTCCCCCGCCGGACGATCGTCGGCGAGCCGACTTCCCTATCGCCGGCGCGACTCCACAAGGGGCACCTGCGGGTGCGGATCGTCGTCGAAGGCAAGGCCGCCCACAGCGGGGTCCCGCACGTCGGGCGGAGCGCGATCGAGCCGGCCGCCCGTGTCGTCCTCGCCCTCGCGGATCTCCGCCGCTCGCTCGAGGCCGAGCGACCGCCGCACGCCGACGCCTTCCCCCAGGTCCCGTTCGTCACGTTGAACGTCGGCCGGATCGAGGGCGGAGTCGCCGCCAACGTGATCCCCGACCGGTGTGAGATCGAGCTCGGCGCGCGGCTCTTCCCCGGCATGGAGGCCGACGACTTCGTCGCGCGGGTGACCGATGCGGTCGCGCGCGGGGCGGGCGGCGCGGCTCGACGGATCGAGATCGTCGGCGAGAGTCCGCCGGCCCTCCTCGACGAGGGGTCCGACCTGTGGGAGTGGCTGAGCGGCGAGGCCGCGCGCGAGCCGACACGGGAAGCCGCACAGGGACCGGCCAGCGTTCCGTTCGCCACCGACGCGGGGTGGCTCCAGCGGCTGGGGTTCGAGTGCGTGATCTGGGGCCCCGGCTCGATCGAGGTGGCGCACCGACCGAACGAGCACATTCCGCTCGAAGATCTCGTGCGGGCGCGCGTGACGCTCGCCCGCGCGATCGACCGCTGGTGCCGGGAAGCCCGGTGACCACCGTTAGCGTCCTGGAAGCCGATCTGACCTGGACCGGTTCGCGGTTCGAGCGCGCCGTCCGGATCGCCGTCGACGCCAATGGTCGGATCGAGGCCGTGGGGGCGCTCGACCGCGAGCCGACCGAGCGCCTTTCCCGCCGGGCGCTCGTCCCAGGGCTCGTGGACGCCCACTCCCACGCCTTCCAGCGCGGCCTCCGCGGCCGCGGCGAGTCGTTGGTCGCGGAAGCGGGCAACTTCTGGACCTGGCGCGAGGCGATGTACGGGCTCGTCGAGTCGCTCGACCGCGCCACGTTCCGCGATCTCTGCGTCCGCGCGTTCGCCGAGATGCGGGACGCGGGGATTACGACCGTGGGCGAGTTCCATTACCTCCACCACGCTCCCGGCTCGGACGACGGCTCCTTCGATGCACTGGTCCTCGATGCCGCGGCCGAGGTCGGAATCCGCCTGGTCCTGCTCCAGTCGTACTACGAGACGGGCGGCATCGGCCGTCCATTGGCGCCTGCTCAGCGTCGCTTCGCCGTCGGCTCGACCACCGAGTACTGGGACCGCTTCGACCAGCTGGCCGAACGACTCGACAGCGCAACGCAGACGCTCGGTGTGGCCCCGCACTCGATCCGCGCTGTGAGCCTCGACGACGTGATCGCCCTCCACGCGGAGGCCCACCGCCGCAGGCTTCCGCTCCACATGCACGTCGAGGAGCAACGCGGCGAGATCGATGAGTGCGTCGCCGCGTACGGGGAGCCGCCGATGGCGCTCCTTCTGCGGGCCATCCCTTCGATGGAAGGGGTAGTCGCCATCCACTGTACACATACGCACCCTGGGGACCTCGAGGCGTACGTCAAAGCAGGGGGTTCGGTCTGCATCTGCCCGCTGACGGAGGCGAACCTGGGTGACGGCGTGCCCGACCTCACCGCAATCGCGGGGTTCTCCGACAGCCTCTGTCTGGGCACCGACTCCAACGCCCGGATCGCGATGACCGAGGAGATGCGCTGGCTCGAGTACGGCCAGCGCCTAAAGCAAGAGAAGCGTGGCGTGGTGGCAGACGAGGAGGGCCGCGTCGGGCGTGCCCTCTTGTCGATCGCGACTCGCGGCGGCGCGCTGGCGCTCGGCGTCGAGGCGGGCGTGATCGCTCACGGCCGCTGGGCGGATCTCACCGCGCTCGATCTCGATGCGCCCGGGCTCGCCGGATGCGACGAGAGCACGCTTCTCGACGCGTGGGTGTTCGGGTCCGGCAACGAGACGATCGCCGCGACGTGCGTTGGAGGGCGGTGGCGCGAGTCGAGCGGGAGGTTCACTCCCGGCTAGCCGCTCGGGGCCCGGGTAGCCGGCCGCAGCCGGCTACCCGATCCTGCCGCCTTCAGGGCAGCGCGTACCTGGCCCGCACCCAGGCGTGCACGTCCGCCAGCTCGGCGTCGCCGAGCGCGCGATCGTACACGATGACCTCCGCGATCCAGCCGTCGAGGATCGATCCGTACTGCCCTTCGCGGGCGAGCTTGAGCGGAGCCGGGTCCGCCGTCTTCGTCGTCGAGGCCTTGAACGTCCCGTCGACGAACAGCTCGGCCAGGGCCGCCGACTGGCGCAGCGTCTGCGCGAGCCACCGCCCCGCCGTGATCTTGGAGCCCGTCGCGTACTTGCCCGTGTAGTTGCGGTAGCGGCCGACGTAGGGGCCCATGAAGAAGCTGAACCCGCCATTCAGCGCGTAGCCGGTGGCGCCCGCGCGCGAGGCGTAGACGACCACGATCGTAACCGGCGCGCCCGGATCGGCGGGCGTCGCCATGCCGTCGTCGGTGGCGTCGAACGAGACGGCCGGCAGCCCGTTGACGACCCCGTTCCGATACGTCGGCTGCTTGGACGCCACCGCCTGAGCGGCATGATTTCCGGCGCCCGAGCGGTCCGGCCACGTGGTCACCGGAGCCCCATCGGCGAGACCGGTCAGGGCATCCGCTTGAAGCCACAGCACCAGGCCCGGCAGGGACGCCGGATCTTCGAACGGCCCCGGCGCGGGGGGCGCCACGACCGTAACGGTTTTCGTCACCGACGCGCTCGCGCCGTCGTCGTCGGTCACCGTCAACGCGACCGGATACGAGCCCGCGGCCGCGAAGTCGTGGACGGGATCGGCCTGGGTCGACGTGGCGCCATCCCCGAAGGCCCAACTCCGCGCGGCGACCGACCCGTCGATGTCCGTGCTCGTGTCGTCGAATGCGCACGACAGGTACGTGCAGGTCCACGTGAAGTCCGCGGTCGGCGGTTGGTTCGGCGCCGGCGGTGGGACGTAGCGGTCGTGGAGCCAGGCGTGGACCGCGGCCAGCTCGGCGTCGGAGAGCGTGCGGTCGTAGACGAGGAGCTCGGCCAGCGAGCCGTCCAGGACCAGGCCGTACGCTCCCTGCCTCGCGAGCAGGATCGCGCCCGGGTTCACGATCCGGGTCGAGGTCGCAACCCTCGCGCCGTCAATCCAGAGCTCGGCTAGCGAGGCGGACTGGCGGAAGGTCTGGGTGACCCAGCGACCGGCCGTGACCGTGGGCCCGTTCAGGTACTGCCCCGTGTACGCGCGGTAGCGGCCCACGTAGGGTCCCACGAAGAAGCTGAACCCGCCGTTGAGCACGTGCCCGCTCGCCGCGGCGCGGGAGGCATAGACCGCCACGATCGTCATCGTCTGGGACGGGTCGACGGTCGTGACCATCCCGTCGTCGGAGGCGTCGAACGACACCGCTGGCAACCCCGCCACCTGGTCGGCTCGAAACGTCGGTCGCTTCGACGCCGTGGCCTGAGTGGCGTGGTGACAGGCGCCCGAGGCGTCGGGCCAGGTCGCGACCGGGTCGCCGTCCGTGTATCCGGTCAGCCCGTCGGCCCGGAGCCACAGCGAAAGCCCTGGGATGGAGCCGGGCTCGCCGGGCCCACCACCCCCTGTCGGTACGTTGACGGTCACGCTCCGCGATGCCGTGCCGCTCGCCCCGTGGTCGTCGGTCACCTGCAAGGTGACCGTATACGTCCCGCTGCAAGCATACGCGTGGATCGGGTTCCGCTCGGTCGAGACCCCCCCGTCGCCGAACGTCCAGCTCCACGCCGTCAGGGTGCCGTCGCTGTCGGAGCTCAGATCGGTGAATGTGCAGCTCGCCCCCGTACAGGAGTTCGAGAAGTCAGCGGTCGGGGGCACGTTCGGGGGCGGCGAGGGCAGGTCGTTGATCGCGCGCCAGACATTGATCCGCCCGTGTCCGAACCGGTCGTCGAACCCCGGAGGGCCGAGGTCGTCCGCGGTTGACGTCATCCGGGACAGCACGTTCTCGTCGGTCGAGAGGCCCATCGCGTAGAGGAGCGCGCCCAGACCGACCGCCTCTGGCGTCGCCATCGACGTGCCGGCTTTCAGGCAGTAGTCGACGTCGCTCGAGAAGCACGTCGAGGCGATCTGGCTGTAGCCGCTCGCGTTCTCCGAGTCGCCGCCCGGCGCGGAGAGCTCGACCTCGGGCCCCCAGTTCGAGTAGCTCGCGAGGCCGTCGCTCCAGTCGGTCGCGCTCACCGCCACGCACTCGGGAAACGCGGCCGGCCAGAGCACGCCCTGCACCCCGCTGTTGCCGGCGGCGCAGAACGGCAGCACGTCGTGGTCGCGTGCGTACTGGAGAGCCACCTGCTCGGTCAGCGAAGCCTCGGTACCGCCGAGGCTGATGTTGAGCACGTCGGCGCCCTGGTCGACGGCCCACGTGATGCCGGCCGCTAACGCGGAGCTCGGGCACTCGGCGTTCAGCCCGAAGAAGGTCGGCGTGCACACCTTGGCCACGACGAGCCCGACGTTCGGGCCCCAGGCCACACCGGTCAGGCCGGTGGCGTCACCCCCGCGCGCGCCGGCGATGCCCGCCACGTGGGTGCCGTGCCCCTGGTCGTCGCTCGCGTCGGGGTCGTCATTGTAGAAGTCGTACTGCGCGACTACGCGGCCAGCGAGGTCGGCGTGGGTCGACCGGACGCCGGTGTCGAGGATCCCGATCCGCGCGGTGCCGGAGAATCCGGCTCCCAGCTGGTTGAACGCCTCGAGCCAGTCGATGTCCGCGTCCGCGGCCTCGGTCGTGGCCAGGACGTCGCCGGCGCCGGAGTTGATCGTTCCGTCGTTGTGGAGGTCCCACTTGTATCCGAAGAGCGGGTCGGCCGGGAGCGCGCAGCCGGGACAGGTCGGGTCGTCGAGCGTCCGCAGCCAGTCGGGCTCGGCGAACTCGACGTCGGGCCGGCGCGACAGCGCCCGGGCGACCGCCATCTCGCGTCCTGGAGCGACCCGGAGCATCCGCACTCGGTGGACGACCGTGCCCTGCACGGTAGCCCCCTCTGCCCTCGCCAGGGCGTGCTCGTCCGCCCCGGTCCGGAAGCGGACCAGCACCCTGCCGGGCACGTAGCGACTTGCAGGGTTCGAGGCGGGCGCCAGCGGGCCAGCCGCCTGGTTTTCGGGCTCTGTGGGGGGCTCCGAGCAGGCCCACGTCCCGATCGCCGAAGCGACCAGCGCGAGCACACATAGACGATGAATGCGCGAATTCGGATAGCGGGCGGGCATCTCCCCTCCTGATGCGGTCCAAGGGGGAGAAGACCATCAGTATAGCGAAAAATCGCCGCCTGTAAAGGGGGTGGCCGGTAAGCGCGCTGACAAACTCTGGAGTGGATCACGGGTAAAATGTTCCACACCGACGACACGGGGTCGTCCAGGGTCAGAACTCAGGGAGGTGGAAGGATGGCGCAGGCGAACTACAACCAGCCTCCGTCCGAGCCGCAGGGCGGCGGGGACGGCAACGCGGGGATCTACGCGATCCTCGTCATCATCGCCGTGCTGATCGTGGGAGCGGTACTCTACTTCTCCGGCGTCATGGGACCGCGGACGGCGGAGGAGGGCGGCATCGACGCGGACATCGATATCGAGATGCCGGAAGCTCCGGACGTGGACGTCGAGGTGCCCGACACGATCACGATCATCGACTGACGATCGGACCCGATCCGGTCACTGGCTTCGGGCGGGCTCCATGCGGCCGACGCCGCGTCGGGTGACGTAGACGCGCTC
The DNA here is from genome assembly GCA_035633635.1 of Gemmatimonadota bacterium. GTDB lineage: Bacteria > Gemmatimonadota > Gemmatimonadetes > JACCXV01 > JAHWKZ01 > JAICNR01. Next base: position 14,613 of record DASQEN010000353.1, read on the forward strand.
GACGTTGCCGGCACGGCTCGATGCCGCGAAGGGGTAGAACCAGAACCAGGGACGGCGGGGGTCGTGTTCGGGGATCACTCCCTCCATCGTCTCCCCCCAGCGAAGGGTCACCCGCACAGCGTCTCCCGACTCCATCGGCGGGGTCGCATCCTCTCCTGCCGGAGGCAGATCTTCTTCGCTCAACGGCTTGGATCGCCACACGGCCAGGTCGCGCACGACGAAGGCCACCAGGACCTCCTTCATGTCGACGTCGTGACGCTGGACCTGATGCCCGGTGAGGTCCACCTCCCGGAGGTCGAAGCGAGCGCGGCTGGGATCGAACCGATCGACCACCCCTTTGAGACGCGTGTCGTCATCGAGGACGAGGACGACCTTGTCCTCCCGGGTGGCGGGCGCGCCGTTCATGGACCGTGCATCGACCTCACTGGATGGTGGTGATGAAGTCCACTCCGGGGAACGCGGTGTCGTCGTTGCGGCACACCGCGGTCGGCCGGTTCCCCTTGCCCCGGGCGGGCCGACAGCCCTCGGGGTTCGGATCCTTTCCACAATAGCTCCGGGTAAGGCGGAGGATCCCGTCCGTAATCCTCAGGCTCTGGCCGTTCCAGGTGCCCCTGGGCTGGATGAGCGAGAGGTTGCTCTCGCCGCCGGCCTCGACCTCCCACATGTACTTGTCGGCCCCGACCCAGGTAAACCAGCGGGTCAGCGCCTGGTGATTCCAGGACTGTTGCCCGTTCGCGCCGAGATCGACGTAAACGAAGAAGTGGCGCAGACGCTGCGCCCGGTACGTCGTCAGCACGAGGTCCCAGAAATTCTTGGCGTTCTGGAGCCCGACCGGATCCTGCGCGGCGGGCGGCGCGATGAACTTGCCCACGTCGGTATTCCAGACGCAGTCGGGCCAGAAGACCTGCCCGCTGAGCGGGATCTGGTTCGCTCCCACGGCGCCGCCGTTGGTGTCGACATTCAGCGTGATCGGGATCGGCGCGCCGAACGGGGTCTCGAAGCTGGCCGTGCTGCCCGAGACGCGGAGGACCCCCGGCCGCGCGGTCGAAACGAAACCTCCGCTCAACACGGCATTGGCGTTCGGACCGGGGTTGGCTCCCGTCCCCTCCCCCGCGAGATCGAGCTCGCGGGCGGGAGACGTGATGCCCGATCCCTCGCAGCCGACCATGAACGTGGTTGCCGCGAGAGCGAGAGCGCAGAGGGCGGATACAGGTCGCATCGAATCACTCCTGATGGGGGAGGAGCGCTACAGGGTAACGGATGATTCTAACACAGAACGTGCAGCGGGTCATCCCATTCCGGTCGGCATCTGGGCGTCAGCCCAGAGCCCGACGCACGACCGCAGGCTTCCCCGCGAGCGCAAGCGCGACCAGCCTGTCGGCGTCGAGCTTCCTGCCTTCCGACCACCGCGTGGTGAATTGGGATCTTGGAAGGCGCTCCTGTATGGCGGATTGAAGACCGGCGACAGCGGCTTCATCGGAAGGGGAAAAGCGATCCTCGGCGCGTTCGAACAAGGTCTCGGTTCCGCCAAGGAGCCTGGCTGCGCCATCGGTGTCGCCCTGGGCCAAGGCAATGGCCGCGAATCCGCTCAGGGCGAACGCCATGCCTCGCACGTAGCCCATCTCGTGAAAGATGGGAAGCGCCTCGGCGTAGCTCTCTCGCGCGGCTCCCCAGCGGCTGCTCTCGACGAGCACGCGGCCGAGGCGGGAAAGCGTCCAGGCGATGTTGATCTTCTGCCCCGCTTCCCGGTAAATGGTGAGCGCCTCCTCGTGAAGACCCAACGCGCGATCGTGCGCTCCGGAGCGGAGCGCGACATCCCCCAGGCACACGAGCCCCTTCGCGACCGCGGTCGTGTGCCCGATCCGTCGGGCGATCGAAACGCTCTGTCGGAAGAGGGTTTCGGCGGTCAGGTCGTCGCCGCGATCGAGCGCGACCTGGCCCAGGGCGTCGAGCGAGATCGCCTGCCGGCGCAGATCCCCGAGCGCGCGGCTTCTCTTCAGGCAGCCCTCGAAGGCCGACTGGGCCCGGTCGATCCGACCCGCCTCGAGCGCAACGAACCCGAGCGTCTCGAGAGCGCGGATCTGTCCCGGCTCGTCGCCCGCGGCGCGGTAGAGCGCGGCGCTTCTCTTGGCGTGATCGAGCGCCTCCTCGTGCCGGGCGGTCGCCGAGGCCACCCAGCTCGCTCCGAGGAGCGCCCTGGCTCGCGCGCTTCTCGGGGCTCTGCCCTTGATGGCAAGAATCCGCTCGATCCAGGCGCGGGCTCGGACCAGGTGGCCGGCCCCGAGCCAGAACGGCCAGACCGCGGCCCCCAACCTCACCGCGATCGACGCGTCGTCCCGGTCGAGTGCCCACTGAATCGCGGCCTGGATGTTCTCGTGGTCGCGTTCCACCCACTGGAACCAGGGACCCTGCTCAGGCGTGCAATAGTACCGTTCGCCTTCCTCGGCCCAGGCGACCACTTGCTCGGCGTGCCGGCGACGCCATTCCTCCATTTCTCCGCTCTCGGCAAGGAGCTTTTTCGCATAGGCGTGCACCGTGTCGAGCATCTCGAAGCGCGGCTTGCCGGCGATCTCGAGCTGGCTTACCAGGCTGTAGTCCACGAGAGTGGCCAGTCCGTCGATGAGCTGAAGAGCAGAAATGCCATCGGCTTCGAACATCGGCTCTGCCAGCTCGAGACCGAATCCGCCATCGAAGATGCCGAGCCTGCGGAAGAGCGTCCGCTCGTTCTCATCGAGAAGCTCATAGCTCCAGCCGATGGCCGTTTCCAGTGACTGGTGACGGAGCGGCAGATCGGTGGGGCCGCCTCTGAGAAGAGCGAACCGCGCTTCGAGCCGCTCGGCGATCGCCTCCGGAGTGAGCGACTTGACCCGCGCGGCGGCGAGCTCGATCGCGAGCGGAAGTCCGTCCAGCCGTCGGCAGATCTCGGAAATGGCATCGACGTTCCTCCCCGTCAGTCGGAAGTCCGGTCGCACGCTGCCGGCCCGATCGAGGAAGAGCGCCACGGCTTCCGAGTTGAGGGGAAACTCGACGGTTGCCGTCAGGCGCACGGGGAGGCTCAGGGGCGGGACCGGGAACTCGTGTTCCCCGCTCACCTTGAGGGGAGCGCGACTCGTGACCAGCACCTTGAGCCGGGAAGCGGCCTGCAGGAGCCGAACGACCTCGGGACCCGCGGCGCGGACGCGCTCGAACCCATCGAGGACGAGGAGCAACTCCCGATTCGCCAGGTATCGGCGGAGCGCCACGCTCGGTGTCTGCTGACCGTGCTGCCGCAAACCCACCGCGTGCGCGATACAGGACAGTACCTCCTCCGCGGTTCGGGCGTCGTTCAGCCCCACGAACGCAACGCTGTCCTCGAAGCGCTCTTCCATGCGGCGAGCGAACTGGAGCGCGAGGCGGGTCTTCCCGCAGCCGCCGGGGCCGATCAACGTGACAAGTCGCGCATCGGAGTCCACGAGGAGCTTCAGCGCGGCGAGCTCTCGCTCCCGGCCGATGAAGGACGTGAGCGGTTCGTGGACCCAGGGCTCGAATGCCGGAGGCGGCTCCTCGGGCTCCGCCCGTGCCCGCACGACGCTGATGAGCGCCTGCGTCTCCTCGGCTGGATCGAGGTCGAACTCCTCGCGCGTCCGGCGCGCAAAGGCATCGAACGTCCGGATGGCCCCTGCCCGATCGCCCGCTCGATCGAGGAGCTCGATGAGCCTTCGGAGGACGCTCTCGTTGTCGGGATCGAGCCGCGTGGCCGTGCGCGCCCAACGAACCGCCCCGTTCATGTCCCCGCGCGCTTCCTCGCGATTAGCCAGCATCAAGCCAACACGCACGGCCTTGCCCCGCAACAGCACTCGTTCGGTCTCGAG
>DASQEN010000354.1:0-18300 GCA_035633635.1 Gemmatimonadota bacterium
GCCCGCGCGGAGCTCGCGTCGTGGACGGGGGACTACGCGCGCGCGGAGGATAGCCACCGGCGGATCGGGGAGCTCACCGGGGACCCGGCGGCCGAGCTGGGGCTGGCACGGATCGCGGCGTGGCGGGGGCGCACGGCCACCTCGATCGGGCATTATCACGAGTATCTCCGTCGGCAGCCAGCAGACTCGGTGGCGACGATCGAGCTCGCCCGGCAGGAGACGTGGCGCGGCAACGCGCGCGGGGCGCTGGACGTGCTCGACGGGTACCGCGAGCGATTCGGCGAAACCGTCGACTATCGGGTCGAACGGGCCCGGGCGCTCGTAACCGGCGGTCGCCCGCGCGCCGCGATCGAGATCCTCACCCCCCTCGTGGCGGAGAGGCCCGACGACTACGAGGCGCGGCTCGTCCAGACGCTGGCGCTGTCCGAAGCGGGACGGCGAAACCACGCGGTCGGCTCGGTGGAAACGCTGACCGGGCTTGACGCTTCGAATCCCCGGACCGCGGAGGTGCGAGCGTACGTCATGGTGCCGATTCGCTCGTCGGTGAGACCGCGCTTCGAATACTACGAGGACTCCGATGATGTGCGCCATCATCTCTACGCGCTCGACGCGGGCCTGTCGCTGTCGCCGCGGGCGCGACTGGTCGCGGAGTTCAGCGTGACCGACGTCCGCTCCGAGCCGGGGACGGGGCTGGCGCCCCTCAGCGGGAAGGAGACGGTCCGCGAAACGGGCGGCGATCTGGGAGTCATGGTCAATCTCGCCGGCAGCGGAGAGATCGAGGGCCGTCTGGGGGGCATGCGGGTCGATGACGGCGGACCCGAGCTCCTGACGTGGCTCGCGTCCGCCCGCCTCACGCCCTCCGACCTTGTGGGGATCACGCTCGCGACCCAGAATGATTTCCTCGACGTCTCCGCGCGATCCCTCGACCTCGGGATCGAGCGCACGGCAGGCCGCGCGCAGCTCCGCTTCTCGCCCGCCATCGGCTGGGCGATCGAGGCCGGGGGCTCGCGCGAGTCGTACAGCGACGACAACGGGCGGTGGGAGGCGCGCGTCGCGGTGAGCGACGGCGTGCTCCGCCGGCAGCTCGTCAACGTCGACCTCGGCGTGGCGAGCCGCTGGCTCTGGTTCGACGAGAACACGGACAGCGGCTATTACGACCCGGGGCGCTACGAGCAGCACCTGGGTGTCGTGTCCACCTACTGGAAGCTGGGCGACCAGGCGGGCCTGTCGTTGCGCGGAGCGATCGGCGCCTTCAAGGACGACGAGATCGACTCGTTCGAGCGGAGCATCGAGACCGCCGCGGAGGCGACCTTCGGGATCACCACCGACTGGTCGCTGGTGGCGCGGGCGGCGTGGATGGACAACGTGCGCTCGGTGACGGGAGCCTTCAACGCGACCGGCGCGGGCCTCTACCTCACTTGGCGCTTCTGACGAGTGACTGAAAACGGGGGCACCCGCGAAGCGGGTCCTTGCGTCCTCGTCCTTCTCGCTCTCTCAGCGCTCGACGTTCCCGCCCTTGGCCACAGCGAAACCCAGCCAGCCGAGTGATACCGGCTCGATAGGGTGCGTGGAGATATACTGGTCATGACCGACGGGGATGGTGGCCTCGAATGGTCCAGCCCAACCAAACCTCAGCGGAGGTTCTATGCAGCGTTTAGTGATCGCGTTGGCCTTGGTGTTCGCCATGGTGGCTTGCCAGCCCGCGGCGGAGACTCCGCCCGAGACCGCAGCCCAAGCCAGTTTCACCGCGCAGGACGAAGCCGCCATCCGCGGCATGCTCGAGAAGTTCGTCGTTGACGTGAACGCGGAGGACTGGACGGCGAATATCAGCTACTACGACGCCGATGCGGTGCGGATGCCGCCCAACGAGCCCATGATGCAAGGACATGCGGCGATCACCGAATGGCTCGAGGCTCGCCCACCGGTCACCGGTTTCACCCTCACGCCGCAGGTCATCGCCGGTGACGGCGACGTGGCCTATGCGCGGGGCGCGTTCACTTTCGATCTGGCCCCGCCCGATGCCGATCCGGTGAGCATGGTGGGCAAGTGGCACGCGATCTACGAACGCCAGGCCGATGGTTCATGGCTCTGCGTGAGCGACATCTGGAACACGGATGCGCCAGTGATGTAGCGCCCTCGACAGCCTCAGCCAACTGACGTTGCCCCGCGACGAGCTTCGCGGGCGCGTCGTGCGAGGGCGGTTCTTCCGGTCGGGATCGGCCGAAGGAGGCCGCGATGAGGGAGCACGAACCAGCACCGGCGAAGCAGGGGGGTCTCGAGCATCATGGGACCCACGATTCCGGCGACCAGCCCCACTCCGGTCATGACGCCCACGCCGGCCGCGACGCGCATGCCGGTCACGACGCGCATGCCGGCCACAGCGTGGGGATGTTCCGGCGGAAGTTCTGGGTCTCCCTCGCGCTGACCGTTCCCACCGTGGTCTGGGGCCACATGCTGGCTCCTCTGCTCGGCCTTCACGCTCCCGCCTTCCCCGGCTCGCGTTGGATCGCGCCGGTCTTCGGGACCGCGGTCTTCGCCTACGGCGGGTTGGTGTTTCTCGAGGGGGCGTGGCGCGAGCTGAAGCGCCGGCTCCCCGGGATGATGACGCTCATCTCGCTGGCGATCGGCGTGGCGTTCGCTTTCAGCCTGGCGGTCACGCTGGGATACCCGGGGATGCCGCTCTGGGAGGAGCTCGCCACGCTGGTCACGATCATGCTCCTTGGGCACTGGATCGAGATGAAGTCGATCGCCCGGGCTCAGGGGGCGCTGAAGGAGCTGGCGAAGCTGCTCCCCGACACCGCCGTCCGGATCGCGGGCGAGCGGACCGAGGAGGTGCTCGTCGACGAGCTGCGCGAGGGGGATCTCGTGCTGGTCAGGCCGGGCGCCTCGATCCCGGCGGACGGTGCGGTGAAGGAGGGCGCGAGCGCCGTCAACGAGGCGATGATCACAGGCGAGTCCCGGCCGGTCGAGAAGGGCGAGGGTGACCCGGTTATCGCCGGCACCGTGAATGGCTCCGGCTCCCTTCGCGTCGAGGTCACGAAGACCGGGGAGAAGACCGCGCTGGCTGGGATCATGCGGCTCGTCGGAGAGGCCCAGGGCTCCCGCAGCCGCGCCCAGGACCTGGCGGACCGGGCCGCGTTCTGGCTGACCCTCGTCGCGCTCGGCTCCGGTGTCGCGACACTGGTGGCGTGGCTCGCGCTGGGGTCGGAGCCGGCCTTCGCCGTCGAGCGCCTGGTCAGCGTGCTGGTCGTCGCCTGCCCGCACGCGCTCGGGCTCGCGATCCCGCTCGTCATCGCGATCTCGACCACGATGGCCGCCCAGAGCGGTCTGCTGGTGCGGAATCGCCGCGGACTCGAGGAGGCGCGCAAGCTGGATGTCGTGGTCTTCGATAAGACCGGGACTCTGACCCGCGGGGAGTTCCGGGTGGTGGCGATCGAAGCGGTGGGGGTCGGCGAGGACGAGGCCCTCGCTCTCGCGGCCGCGGTCGAACGGGACTCCGAGCACACGATCGCGCGCGGGATCGTCGTGAGCGCGGAGGAGCGGGGTCTCGAGGTCCCACGCGCCACGGGATTCCTGGCGATCCCTGGCAAGGGCGCGAGGGCGCGCGTGGGTGGTCGCGAGCTTCTCGTCGGAGGCCCTGCGCTGCTCTCCGCGCACCGGGTGGAGCTGACGCCGGCTCTCGCGGTGGCGGCCGAGGACGCCGACGCTCGGGGCCGGACCGTCGTCTTTCTCCTGGAGGGAAATCGGGCCCTGGCTGCGCTGGCGGTAGCCGACGCGATCCGGCCGGAGTCGTTCGAGGCGGTGAGCCGTCTGCACGCTCAGGGAGTCGAAGTGGCGATGTTGACCGGCGACTCGCGGGCCGTGGCCGAGTCGGTGGCCGGGGATCTCGGGATCGACGCGGTCTTCGCCGAGGTGTCGCCCGAACAGAAGGTCGAGAGGGTGCGGGAGCTGAAGGCTTTCGGTGGCCGGATCGCCATGGTCGGTGACGGGGTCAACGACGCTCCCGCCCTCCTGACCGCCGACGTGGGGATCGCGATCGGCGCGGGCACTGACGTGGCGGTCGAAGCCGGCGACATCGTGCTCGTTCGCAACGACCCGCGCGACGTGGCGCGGGCGATCGAGCTGTCGAAGGCCAGCTATCGCAAGATGGTGCAGAACCTGTGGTGGGCCGCGGGCTACAACGTGGTGGCGATCCCGCTCGCGGGGGGTGTCCTGGCCAGCCAGGGGATCCTGCTGTACCCGGCCGTGGCCGCGATCCTGATGTCGGCGAGCACCGTGGTCGTGGCGCTCAACGCGCAGCTGCTGCGCAGGGCACGACCGGGGGATCGATGAGGGGGCATTCCGCACACGATGGGCGAGGCTCCCCACATCCGCTTCCGGGATTCCACCGACAGATAGGCGGAGTGCAGCCGCCTAGAATTGGGCGTATGATGGACATCATGCGAACGATGAAAGGCCTGGTCGCGATCGCGGTCCTGTCGCTGGCGCTCCAGCCCTGCCTGGCGTGCGCCCGAGGACACGACGGACCGGAAGTCCGTTCTGAGGGATCGTGTCACGGAGCCTCGCACGAGGTCGTGACCGCGTGCCCGGAGGGCCTCGGAGCGGATATCGCGGTCGTTCCCACGGGTCCGGTCGGAATCCCTGGCGTTCTCCCGGTGATTGTGGAGGTCGGTCTCCCTCCGCATGCGCTCCTTGAAGCCACGGCCCAGCCGTCGGCTCCCGTCGACGGCCCACCCCTCTGGCTCCGCCACGTCTCCCTCCTGGTCTAGAAGCTCCTCCTTCTGAATGCGTCGCTGCGCGGGACCGGCCCTTCCGGGCCCGGCTCTCGCTCGTTCATCGGAACGGAGGCACACCGTGGGTTCCAGATTCGTTCACGTCGTCGGCGCGTCGATCGCTCTGACGACGGCAGTCATCCAGCCGAACCCAGGCCGGGCCCAGGAACGCGCGGGCCCGACTGTCCAGCTGCGCCTGGAAGAGGTCTACGCGCTCGCGGCGGAGCGGAACCCGCGGATCGCGGCCGCGACGGCCGTGGCCGACGCCTCCGCGGCGATGGTTTCATCGGCCGGACTGCCGCCCGACCCGGTCTTCCAGATCGGGGCCATGAATCTCCGGCTGCCGGAGTTCGATGCGAACATGGAGTCGTCGATGGCGCCGTCGATCCAGCTGGAGCAGATGGTCCCGTTTCCGGGCAAGCTCGGTCTCTCCGAGCGGATCGCCGAGAGAACGAGCGAAATGGCTCGCTCGGACGCCGAGGAAACGGCCTGGATGATACGGGCCGACGTCGCGATGGCGTTTTACGACCTCTACGCGGCCGACCGGCAGATCGAGGTGATGCGGAAGACACTCCGGCTCCTGGAGGACTTCGAGAAGGTGGCCCGCGCGATGTACGGCGCCGGCACAGGACGGCAGAGCGACGTCCTCCGCGCGAACGTCGAGATCGCCCGGATGGAGGCAGAGATAGCGCGGATGGAGGCGATGCGGGAGGTCTCCGCGGCGCGGCTCAACGGCCTCCTCGTCCGTCCGGCCGAGACTCCGATTCCCTCGCCAGTTCTCCCCGCGCTCCCCGCCAGCGTCCCCGAACGCGACACCCTCCGGACATGGGCCGAAGAGACGCGTCCGATGCTGCTCAAGGCGAAGACGGGCGTCGAGCGCGCCCAGGCATCGCGCGATCTGGCGCGGAAGGATCTCTGGCCCGATCTCGCGCTCGGCGTTCAGTACGGCCAGCGCGACGCGGGCATGGGCCTCGAGCGGATGGGAAGCCTCATGGTCGGGTTCAGTCTTCCTGTCTTCGCGGGAAGCCGTCAGCTCAGAATGCGCGACGAAGCGGCGGCGATGCAGCGGATGTCCGTGGCTGACCTCGCGGAGACGCGGGCCGACGTCGACGCCCGGATCGGCGAGCTCCTCGCCGAGCTCAACCGGGCGCGCACGTTGATCGACCTCTATGAGGGCACCGTGATTCCGCAGGCCGAGGCGAACGTCGAGTCGTCGTACTCCTCGTACCGGGTCGGGAGTGTCGATTTCATGACCCTCGTCGACGCCCGGATGACCGTCAACCGATACGAGCAGGAGTACTACGAGCTGCTCGCCGACTACGGCGTGGGCGTCGCCGAGCTCGAGACGGTCGTCGGTCGAGAGATGCCGGTCACCCCTCACATGCTGGTGGAGGTCCGATGAGCACGAAGAAGCAGATTCTGGTGTCCGTCGCCCTCGTGGTCGTTGCGGGCGCGGTGGTCGCGCTCGCGAGCCTGGGAAGAGGCGATGAGTCGGTGGAGGGCCAGGACCACGCCGCGACGTCGAGCGGTGGAGGGGACGAGAGGTCACCCGTCCGGCTCGACGCCGCCGCCGCGCGCCGAATCGGAGTCCAGTACGCGACTGCCGAGCGCAAGGTCGTCGACCGGACCGTGCGCACGGTGGGGACCGTCACCTATGACGAGACGCGGATCACGGACGTGAGCCCCAAGATCGAAGGCTGGATCGAGCGGCTCTACGTCGACTTCACGGGAGCGCCCGTGCGCCGCGGCCAGCCCTTGCTGGCGCTTTACAGCCCGATGCTCGTGTCCGCCCAGGAGGAGTTGATCCTGGCGCGACGGCTGTTCGACGAGTCCGCCCCCGACCCGGAGAGCCGGGCAGCCGAGCGTGCGCGGCAGCTCCTGGAGGCTACTCGCCGACGACTCGCGTACTGGGACATCCCGGCCGGCGAGATCCGGCGCATCGAGGAAACGGGCACGCCGACCAAGACGCTCACGCTGACGTCGCCCGCCTCGGGGATCGTGGTCGAGAAAAACGTGTTCGAGGGCGGACGGATCGGCCCGGGGATGAATCTGTACCGGATCGCCGACCTCTCGACCGTCTGGGTCGATGGGGAGGTCTTCGAGAAGGACCTGGGGCTGGTTCGCGAGGGCCAGCCGGCGCGGGTGACGGTCCAGGCGTATCCCGGCGAGACGTACAGGGGGAACGTGGCGTACGTCTATCCGACCGTGACGATCGAGGCGCGGACCGGGCGGGTTCGGGTGGAGCTGGCGAACCCGGGTCTCCGGCTCAAGCCCGGGATGTACGCGGAGGTCGAGCTCGAGGTGCCGTCCGGCGGGCCGCGCCTCGTCGTGCCGCGTGGAGCCGTCCACGCGACCGGCGAGCGGTCGTGGGTGTTCCTCCAGAGTTCCGAAGGAACGCTCGTCGCCCGTGAGGTCACGACCGGCCTCGTGGCGGGCGGCGACATCGAGATCCTCGCGGGGCTCGAGGAGGGCGACTCCGTCGTCGCCTCGGCCAACTTCCTGATCGACGCCGAGTCAAGCATGGGATCGGCGATCGACGCGATGCCGGGCATGGACAGGGAGGGGGACTGATGCTGCACCGGGTCATCGAATGGTCGGTCGCCAACAGGCTGATCGTCCTGGTCTTCGCCGCCTTCGTCGTCTTGGCGGGGATCGTGGTGATGCGCAGAACTCGGCTCGAGGCGCTGCCCGACCTTTCGGATGTCCAGGTGATCGTCCAGACCGATTATCCGGGGCAGGCCCCGATGATCGTCGAGGACCAGGTCACCTACCCGATCGCCAGCGAGATGCTGAAGGTCCCCGGCGCCCGGACGGTGCGCGGGTACTCGTTCTTCGGGGTCTCGTTCGTCTACGTGATCTTCGAGGACAAGGTCGACCTCTACTGGGCGAGGAGCCGGGTCCTCGAGTACCTCTCGGCGATCCGCAGCAAGCTGCCCGTCACCGCCGAGAACGCGCTCGGGCCCGACGCGACCGGGCTGGGCTGGGTCTACCAGTACGTCCTCATCGACACGACCGGCACCCGCAACCTGGCCGAGCTGCGCTCGCTCCAGGACTGGTACCTGCGGTACCAGCTCACCGCCGTGCCCGGGGTCGCCGAGGTCGCCTCGGTGGGCGGCTTCGAGCGGATGTACGAGGTCACCGTCGACCCGGGCAAGCTCCGCGGCTATGGGATCCCGGTCACCCGAGTGATGGACGCAGTCCGCGCCTCCAACCAGGACGTGGGCGCGATGATGGTCGAGCTCTCCGAGCGCGAGTTCATGGTTCGGAGTCTCGGCTATCTCGAGGGGATGGAGGACATCGAGGAGGTCGTCGTCGGTTCGACCGACACCGGCGTCCCGATCCGGGTGGCCGACGTGGCTACCGTCCAGCTCGCGCCCGATGTCCGACGCGGCGTCGCCGACCTCGACGGCCGCGGCGATGTGGTCGGCGGGATCGTCGTCATGCGGTTCGGCGAGAACGCGCTGGCGACGATCGAGCGGGTGAAGGAGAAGCTGGCCGAGATCGAGGACGGCCTCCCCGAGGGCGTGATCGTGAAGCCCGTCTACGACCGTTCCGACCTCATCCACCGGGCGATCGACACGCTGAAGGAGAAGCTGCTGGAGGAGTCGATCGTGGTGGCGCTCGTGTGCTTCGTGTTCCTCTTCCACGCCAGGAGTGCGCTGGTGGCGATCCTCACGCTGCCGCTCGGGATCCTGATGGCGTTCATCGCGATGCGATTCCTCGGCGTCGGCGCGGACATCATGAGCCTCGGCGGAATCGCGATCGCGATCGGCGCCATGATCGACGCCGCGATCGTGATGATCGAGAACATGCACAAGCACCTCGAGAGGACAATCGCGGAGAAAGGGCGACGCCTTGGCGTGGTGGTGGCGGACGCCAGGGGTCGCATCTCGACGTCGATTCTCACCCCATCCGAGCGGTGGGACGTGGTGATCCGCTCGTCAAAGGAGGTGGGGCCGGCGCTCTTCTTCTCGCTGCTGATCATCACGGTCTCCTTCCTCCCGGTCTTCACGCTGGAGGCGCAGGAGGGCCGACTCTTCGAGCCGCTGGCGTGGACGAAGACGCTGTCGATGGCCGCGGCGAGCCTGCTGTCGGTGACGCTGGTCCCGGTGACGATGGGGCTCTTCATCCGCGGGCGGATCCGCAGCGAACGGGCGAACCCCATTTCGCGGGCCCTCCAGGCGGTATACCGCCCGGTGATCGACTTCGTGTTGGCGTATCGCTGGCCGGTCGTGGCGGGCGCGATCGCGGCGATGATCCTGACGTGGATCCCGTTCCAGCGAATCGGCTCGGAGTTCATGCCGCCGTTGAACGAGGGAACCTTGCTGTTCATGCCGACGACGCTGCCGGGAATCAGCGTGTCGCGTGCGAGTGCCGCGCTCCAGAGACAGGACTCGATCCTCGCCACGATCCCCGAAGTAGAGACCGTCTTCGGCAAGGCGGGCCGGGCGACGACGGCCACCGATCCGGCCGGCCTCGACATGTCCGAGACCACGATCACGTTGAGGCCCGAGGAGGAGTGGCGACCGGGGATGACGGTGGAGCGCCTGATCGAGGAGATGGACGAGAAGGTTCGCTTCCCCGGCTTCACGAACGCGTGGACGATGCCGATCAAGGGGAGAAACGACATGCTCGCCACCGGCATCCGGACCCCCGTCGGCATCAAGATCTTCGGCGACGACCTGGCCGAGCTCGAACGGATCGGTCGCGACGTCGAGGTCGCAGTCCGAATGGTCCCGGGCACACGCTCGGTCTTCGCCGAGCGGACGGTAAGCGGCTACTACCTCGACATCGACATCGACCGCGAGAAGGCCGCGCGGTACGGCCTCAACGTCGAGGACGTTCAGGCCGTGGTCCAGTCGGCGATCGGCGGGATGGTGATCACCCAGACCGTCGAGGGGCGCGAGCGGTACGGAGTGCGATTGCGCTACCCGCACGAGATGCGCGACCAGCCGGAGAAGCTCGAGGAAGTGCTGATCCCGGTGCGGAAGGGGCGCGCGTCGGGTGGGCTGCTGGCGGCGACCGCGCTGAGCGGCGGGGGGGGCTTCCCGGACCGCGGCATGTCCGGTGGCGGGACGTCCGGCGGCGGCATGGAAGGGTCCAACGACGGCGCCGCGGGCGGCATGTCCAGCGGCGGGATCGGCGGGGACATGGCCGCGACGGCTGCGGGGACCGCCCAGATCCCGCTCGGCCAGATCGCCACGATCCGCGCGGTCAGCGGCCCGATGTCGATCAAGACCGAGAACGCGTTCCCGACCGCGTGGGTGTACGTGGACGTGGTCGGCCGCGACATCGGAGGCTACGTGGCCGAGGCCAAGGAGAGGGTCAGACAGGCGGTCACGCTGCCGCCGGGCTACACGCTCCAGTGGTCGGGGCAGTACGAATACATGCAGCGCGCCAAGGAGAAGCTGAAGCTCGTGGTGCCCGCCACGCTATTGGTGATCCTGCTGCTGCTCTACTTCAACTTCAAGAACGTCGGCGAGGCGCTGATCGTCATGCTGTCGCTGCCGTTTGCGCTGGTCGGCGGCGTCGTGTTCATGGCGCTCCTCGGCTACAACTGGTCGGTGGCGACGGCAATAGGGTTCATCGCCCTCGCCGGGGTCGCCGCCGAGACGGGCGTGGTGATGCTGATCTATCTCGACCACGCCTGGACGGCGCGGCGCGAGAAGGGCAAGACGAGTCTGCGGGACCTCTACGAAGGGATTGTCGAGGGCGCGGTCGATCGGGTGCGGCCGAAAATGATGACGGTGACCGCGATCATCGCGGGGCTGCTGCCGATCCTGTGGGGGCAGGGAGCCGGGGCGAGCGTGATGAAGCGGATCGCCGCGCCGATGGTGGGGGGGATGGTCTCCTCGACGATCCTGACCCTCGTCGTGATCCCGGCGGTCTACTCGCTGTGGCAGGAGTGGGTGCTGAGGCGAGAGGCGGAGGCGACCACTCGGCTCGCTCCCCCCGTGGCGCCCGTCGCCGAGCAAGGTGGCGTGGCATGAAGAAGATGTTGATGACCGCGCGAGGGTCGGGACCGTGATCGAGACCATCGGGGCCGCGTACGCGACGGCCGCGACGATCGGAGCCCTTCACGGAGTCGAGCCGGGCCACGGCTGGCCGGTGGCGGCAACGTACGCACTGGGAAGACGCAGGCGGTGGGCCAGCGGCACGCTGGCGGGCCTGATCATCGGCGGCGCTCACCTCGTCTCCTCGTTCGCGGTCGTCGCCCTGTTCGAGGTCGTGGACCGCTGGATCGATCTCACCGAGACGGGGTGGGTGGGGACCGTCGCCGGGCTCGCGTTGATCCTCATGGGGATCGTCCAGTGGAGGCGGGGTGGGCACGCCCACGGGCCGGACGGACATTCCCACGCTCTCGAACCCGCCGAGGAGAAGGTCGGCGAAAAGGGTCTCTGGGGGATCGCGGTCTTCGCCTTCGCGCTGGGATTCGCTCACGAGGAGGAGTTCGCGATCGTGGCGCTCTGCGCGGGACGGGCGAGCTGCTGGGGCGTAATGGCTGTCTATGCGATCGCGGTCGCGGGCGTCATCCTCGCCCTCACGCTCGTCTCGGTCGCCGCCTTCGATCGGTTCCGTGAGCGGCTCGAGCCGTGGAGCGAGCGACTGCCTCGGATCAGTGCGGTGATTCTGATCGCGATGGGCGTGGCCTATGCGGTGGGGTGGCTCTGACCCCGACGCAGCCGGCAGGCGATGAATTGTTGGACCTTTCCCGATGGCGTGACATGGTCCTCGACCGCGGAGACCTCAAGCTCGAGCTCGGGCGCCAGGAAATCCGCGAGGTCCCGGGCCGAGTAGCGTCGGACCGGCAGCCCCGAGCAGCGGGTCGGCCCCTCCGGCCCGAACGTGGAGATCACCGCGTAGCCCTCGTCCGCGAGAGATTGGAGGAGAGCCGACCTGTAGGCGACACGTTCGGGTTCTTCGATGAGGAAGTGAAGGACTGCCCGGTCGTGCCACAGGTCCCATGTGTGGGGAGAGACGAACGACGTCACGTCTCCCACGAACCACTCGACCACGTCCGCACGCTCGCCGAGCCGATCCCGGATTCGCTCGATCGCTCGTGCGGAGATGTCGAGGACGCCCGGCCGGAAGGCCAGGTCGAGCAGCGAGTCGACCAGGGTGGAAGCCCCCCCGCCCACGTCCAGGATTCGCGCCGCAGGGGGGAGGCCGGCTTCCCGGATCAAGCGGAGCGAGGTCTCGAATCGCGGCTGGAACCAGCTGACCTCGGTAGGGTTCTTGGCTGCCCAGAGGCGATCCCAGTGACGGGCGCGCTCGGTCGGATCGATCTCAGGACCCGTGCCGACCGGCTCAGGCGCGGTCACGAGGTGCCGGGCGGCGCATCGCATGAGAGCGCAGCAAGCGCCGCGTCGAGCTCCGCCTCGCTCGCCGGTTTGCGGGCGCGGAAGTTGATGCCCTGAGTTCCGAACTTCTCCGCGCTCGAGGATTGGGGAGCGCCGGCGAAGACGGGGGCTCGCCAGGTGATCTCGAAATCGACCAGGCCCGCCGCGAGAACCGTCATCCGGAGCTCTGCTTCCAGCAGAGCGCCGGCGATTCAGCCGGTCCAGAGGTCGATCCTCCGCTTGGCGGACTCGGACACCTCCTTCTCGACCAGGATGTCTCCGATCTGGAGCCGGCCGCCGGGTCGCAGCACGCGGGTCATCTCGGCCAGCGCGCGGGATTTGTCCGGCGCAAGGTTGAGGACGCCGTTAGAAATCAGCACATCGGCCCACCCGTCCTCGACCGGCAAATCCTCCATGAGTCCCCGGCGGAACTCGACGTTGTCGAAGCCTCCTTCCTCCCGGGCGCGCCGCGCGCGCTCGAGCATCGCGGGGGTCATATCGACGCCGATGACGCGTCCCTCGGACCCAACCATGCGGGCCGCGATCAGCGAGTCGATGCCGCCGCCCGAGCCGACGTCCACGACCCGCTCACCCGGTCCCAGCCGACCCATCGAGAACGGGTTCCCCGTCCCCGCGAACGTTTCGATCGCAGTTTCGGGTATCCCCTCCAGCCACTCGTCCTCGTAGCCGACGATCGCGGCCAGCGTGCGGCCGGTGTGGAAGTGGAAGCCACGCCCGGGATCGAGCGCGACGGTCTCGTACTCCTCGCGGATCGCGGCGCGCAAGGCGTCGACGTCGAGACCCGCGGGAACGGCGGCCCCTCCATGCACCGTTTCTGCCATACCGAATCCTCCTTCGAAGAGATCGCCCTTCGAGCGATCAGCGATCGGAGTCGTCGTCCTCCATCCCTTCGTGCTTCATACCGTCGTCCATTCGCATCGGATCGTGCATGCCCATCATCATCTCGTGCATGGCGCGCTGCTGGGCGAGCATCTCGTCGAGGAGTGCCGCGATGGCGTCGACCTTCGCCTCGCCGGTCGCCTCGTGCATGGCGTCCTGGAGCTCCTGCACGCGAGCCGCGGCTTCCTCGTGCTGTTTCAGCATCGCTTCGTGGCGGGCCTTCATGGCCCCGTGGTCGGGATGCATGGGGCATTCCTCGCCCGCCGGGCAGGCGTGAGCGTCCTCGTTCTCCTGCGCGGCGACCGTGCGTGGAAGGGCCACGAGCGCGAGCGCCAAGGTCATCGGGATCCAGGCGTATCGGTGCATGTCGGATTCCTTTCGGTAAAGGTCATGATCGTACCGTTTTCAAAGATACGGCCCCTCCGCCGCACCGCCATTCCCGACGTGGACACCGCATACCCCTATGGGGTATATTTCTCACGATATGACGTCTCCGCGGACACGCAGGACCGAAGCTCACGGCTACCTACGGGAGAACCGGCGGGAAGATCTCACCCGTCGGTTGCGCCGGATCGAGGGTCAGGTGCGGGGGCTCCAGAAGATGGTCGAGGAGGGGCGCTACTGCGTCGACATCCTGACTCAGATCGAGGCAGTCGCGGCCGCGCTGGCGCGCGTGCAGGACCGGATTCTGGAGTCGCACCTCAACCACTGCGTGGCCGAAGCGCTGGAAGGCGAGGACCGCGGCGCGCGGAGGGAGAAGGTCGACGAGGTCGTGACGCTGCTCAAGAAGTATCGCAGGTCGGTGTGAGGACGGGGATGGCCTCGAAAACCGCTGCCCAGCCCGGCCGCTCGGTGCGCCTGCCGATCGAGGGAATGGACTGCGCGACCTGCGCCTCGAAGATCGAGAAGGTGCTGTGCGCCGTCCCCGGTGTGGCAGGCGCGTCGGTCAACTTCGCGGCCGAGGAGGCCACGGTCTTGCTGGCAGCCGGGGCCGCGCCCGACCTGGCCGCGGCGGTGAAGGACGCCGGCTACCGCGTGCGTGAGCGGGATGTGGAGCTCTCGATCGAGGGCATGCACTGCGCGTCCTGCGTGCAGAAGGTCGAAAGAGAACTGGCGACGCTTCCCGGCGTCGTGAGAGCGACCGTCAACCTGGCCGCTGAGAGCGCCCGCGTCAGGGTCGTGCCCGGCGCAGTCCAAGCCGCCGACCTCGTGGAGGCCGTGCGCCGCGCGGGATACGAGGCCCGGACGGTGGGCGACGCGGCGCGAGAGGTGGCCGAGTGTGCCGAGTCGCGGAAGGCCGAGCTGGCCTCGATCCGCCGCAGGTGGCTCGTGGCGTTCGGGCTGTGGCTCCCGTTCGGCGCCTTCGAGATGGTGCCCCATCTGCTCATGCTCGCAGGTGTCCACCTGCGCGGCTGGCCGACCCTGCCTTCTTGGCTCCAGCTGTTGCTGGCCACGCCGATCCTGGCCTACAGCGGGCGCCATTTCTTCATCGGTGCATGGAAGGGCCTCAAGCACCGCTCCGCCGACATGAACACGCTGGTGGCGACCGGCACCGGTGCAGCCTACGCGTACAGCGCGGTCGCCACCGCGGCCCCGGGCGTCTTTCGCGCGGCCGGCATCGAGCCCTACGTCTACTTCGAAGCCGCCGCGACGATCGTCACCCTGATCCTGCTCGGGACCTGGCTCGAGGTGCGCGCGAAGGGTCGCACGGGCGAGGCAATCCGGGCGCTCCTGGGGCTGCAGCCCCGTGTGGCCCGCGTGAGGCGGAACGGCGTCGAGATCGAGGTTTCGCTTGAGGACGTGCAGCCCGGCGACATCGTGATCGTGCGACCCGGCGAGAAGGTCCCGGTCGACGGAATCGTGGTCGAGGGGCGTTCGGCCGTCGACGAGTCGATGCTCACCGGCGAGTCGATGCCGGTCGAAAAGGGGCCCGGTGACGAGGTGATCGGGGCGACGATGAACCGCACCGGCGCGTTCTCGTTCCGCGCCACGCACGTGGGGTCCGAGACCGCGCTCGCCCAGATCGTGCGGCTGGTCAAGGAGGCGCAGGGCTCCAAAGCGCCGGTCCAGCGGCTCGCCGACGTCGTGGCGGCGCACTTCGTGCCGATCGTGATCGCGATTGCGATCGGGACGTTCGTGGCCTGGTACGTCCTCGGCCCCGCGCCCTCGCTCACGTACGCGATCGTCGCTTCAGTGGCCGTGCTCATCATCGCGTGTCCGTGCGCGCTCGGCCTCGCGACCCCCACGGCGATCATGGTCGGCACGGGGAGGGGCGCCGAGATGGGAGTGCTCTTCAAGGACGCCGGGAGCCTCGAGGCTCTGCAGGGCATCGACGTGGTCGTGCTGGACAAGACCGGCACGGTCACCCGGGGTGAGCCTTCGGTGACCGACGTGGTGCCGGCGCCGGGGGTATCGGAGGACGAGCTGCTCGCGCTGGCTGCGGCTGCCGAGCGTGGATCCGAACACCCGATCGGCGAGGCGATCGTGAAAGAGGCCGAGCGGCGCGGGCTCGAGGCCCCGGCGGCGACCGCGTTCGCGGCGCTCGCGGGTCGCGGGATCGAAGCCGAGGTCGCGGGCCGCAAGATCTTGATCGGCGCTCCGGACCTCTTGGCCGCACGAGGGGTGGCCGCCGTGCCGGGCGGGCCCGCGGCGGCAAAACGGGCGGAAGAACTTTCCGACCAGGGGAAGACCCCCGTGCTGGTGGCCGCCGATGGGTGCTTGATGGGGCTGATCGCGGTCGCCGACACGGTTCAGGACGGATCGGCCGAGGCCGTGCGCGCGCTCCGCGATCAGGGGCTCGAGGTCGTCATGTTGACCGGTGACAACCGGCGCACCGCGATGGCGATCGCACACAAGGTGGGGATCGACCGCGTGTTAGCCGAGGTCCAGCCGGACGAGAAAGCGGCGCGGGTGCGGGAGCTCCAGGCTTCCGGCAAACGGGTCGCGATGGTCGGCGACGGGATCAACGACGCTCCTGCGCTCGCCCAGGCCGACGTGGGGATCGCGATCGGTACCGGCACCGACGTGGCGATCGAGGCCGGGGACGTCACGCTGATCCGCTCCGACCTGCGCGGCGTCGTCCAGGCGATCGCGCTTTCGCGACGCACGATGCGGACGATCAAGCAGAACCTCTTCTTCGCGTTCGTCTACAACGTGATCGGCATCCCCGTCGCGGCGGGTGCGCTGTGGCCCTGGACGGGCCTCCTGCTCGCACCGTGGGTCGGCGCCCTGGCGATGGTGCTCTCGGACGTCACCGTGATGGGCAACTCGCTCAAGCTGCGCTCCGCGCGGTTGGAGGGGACGACGTGAGCGCCTCGGAGTGGATCGTCACGCTCGTGGGCGTGGGACTGATCGCGTTCGAGCTCTGGTTCTTTCTGGGAGGTTCGCGGCCGACCCGGAGGGCGGAATCGTGAGCGGGACACGCCGTCAGGGAGTCTGGTTCGCCGCGCTCGCGCTCCTTTTGGCCCTCATTGTTCCAGCCCGCGCGGTCGCGCTGTGCTGTCTCGACGGGCTGGCCGATCGTGAGGCACCCGTGGGCGCGCACGCGCGGGCAGGGAAAAGAGCGCGGTCGCGCCCGCGGCTCCGTCCTCAGACTGTGACGCCCCCGCGGCTCCCGCCCCTCTGCTCCGCGAGCGCAGCTGCTCGGACGATGCTGCCGGCGCAGGTGACGCCGCCCTTCCGTCGCCGACGATGATCGTCGCGCTTGTCCCCTCGACGGAGCCAGCGATCCTCCTAGTCACGCCTGTCTCGTTCCCCGATCGCGGTAGAATTCCGCACCCCCTCCTGCTGTAGAAGCCCCTCGTTCGCCGCTTTCAGCAGCGTTCCGGGAATCCTTCTACAGCAGGTGGATCATGCATGCCGCACCTCGCGCAACCCCGCTTGCCGTCTTCGCTCTCCTTCTCCTCGCCCCGAGGCCCGCGACTCCGCAGGAGCATCATCCTGCGCCGTCAGCGGCAGACTCCGCGGCCATGCCGGACTCCGGTGCCGCGATGTCGATGGCCATGCCCCCCGGTCCGATCGGCGAGTCGCGCACACGTGAGGGCTCGGGTACAGCGTGGCTGCCCGATGCAAGCCCGATGTACGCCTTCCACGGCCAGGCAGGGCCCTGGGAGCTCATGCTCCACGGCAGCCTCTACGTCCACTACCTCGACGACGGGGGCGACCGCGGCCGCGAGCAGCTCGGGGCGACGAACTGGGTGATGGGGATGGCCCGCCACCCCGTTCTCGGCGGCGATCTGACGCTTCGAGCCATGCTGAGCGCCGATCCGGTGACCGTGGGAGAGTGCGGCTATCCGGACTTGCTGGCGACCGGCGAGTTCTGCGACGACCAGCCCCTCCACGACCGCCAGCACCCGCACGACCTGTTCATGGAGCTCGCGGGCGTCTACGAGCGGGCGTTGGCTGAGGACCTGGCTCTCCATCTCTATGGGGGGCCGGTCGGCGAGCCGGCCCTCGGCCCGGTCGCGTTCCCGCACCGGGTGTCGTCGTTCCCGAACCCGATCGCGCCGATCGGCCATCACTGGCTCGACTCGACCCACATCGCCTTCGGCGTCGCGACCGCCGGGATTTACGGGCGCCGGTGGAAGGCCGAGGCCTCGCTCTTCAACGGCCGCGAGCCGGACGCGGAGCGTTACGGCATCGATCTCGACGCGCTCGACTCCTACGCGGGGCGCCTCTGGTTCCTGCCGAGCGATCGGTGGGCGCTGCAGGTCTCGGCCGGGCGGCTGAACGGAGCAGAGGTCCACGAGGGCGCCGGTGCGCCGATCGACGTCTCGCGGGTGACCGCCTCGGCGACCTACCACCGCCTCCTGGCTGAAGAGGGAGTCTGGGCGAGCACGCTGGCCTGGGGACGGAACCGCGAAGGAAGCAAGGCGACGCAGGCCTTCCTCGTGGAGACAAACCTCAACCTCGCCGAGCGCGACCTCTTTTACGGTCGCCTCGAGGTCGTCGAGAAAACCGGCGGGGACCTCGTGCTGCCGGAGGAGCTGGAGGAGGAGACCTTCACGGTCGGCAAGCTCGGGCTGGGCTACGTGCGTCAGCTGAGCCCCGTGGCCGGCCTGGTGCCGGGGGTCGGCGCTGGCGTTACCCTGTCGCGCATGCCCGACGACCTTGAGCCTTTCTACGGGTCGAGAAGCCCCGCAGGGCTGCAGCTCTTCCTTCGGCTCCGGCCCGCGCCAATGCCGATGGGGAGCCCCGCGCCTTGATGGGCGCCGAGGCACGGCCTCCTGAGCTCCGCGTCTGGCGGCTCCGCGACCGGCTCGCTCCCGCCGCGCTGGAATACGAGATAC
>DASQEN010000355.1:0-1510 GCA_035633635.1 Gemmatimonadota bacterium
GGCGGATCACGATCAAGATCAAGGTCGAGGACCGTAGCTGCACCCTGGACTTCCGCGTGTCGGTTTTGCCCACCCTGTGGGGCGAGAAGATCGTCATGCGACTGATGGACAGGAGGAGGCTTGTCCTGGATATGACCAAGCTGGGCTTTGAGTGGCGCTCGCTCGATCGCTTCCAGAACGGCATCTCCAAGCCGAATGGGATCGTGCTCATCACCGGGCCCAACGGATCAGGCAAGACGACCACGCTCTACTCCGCGATCGCCGCCCTCAACAAGTCCGACACGAACATCATGAGCGTGGAAGACCCTGCCGACTTCACCCTCCCGGGGATCAACCAGGTGTCGATCAACAAGGCCAGCGGAGAAACCGCTGCGACCGTGCTGCGAACGCTCCACCAGGCGGACGCCAACGTCATCCTCGTGGGTGACATGCGCGACTCCGAGACGGCAAGCGCCGCGTTCGGCCTGGCGGACGAGGGCCACCTCTTGCTCTCGACCCTCCCCACGAGCGATCCGTCCTCCACGGTGATGCGGCTAGTGTCGATGGGAATCGATCCGTACGTAGTGGCGACGAGGGTCAACCTGATCGTGTCACAGAGGCTCGTCCGACGGATCTGTTCCAAGTGCAAGGTGGACGCCACCGCGGAGGTGTCGTCGAAGACGCTGATCGAGAGCGGATTCACTCCCGAAGAGATCGGCGCCTTTCAGGTCGCGAAGGGCAGAGGCTGTCAAACGTGCAACGGCACGGGGTACAACGGCCGCGTGGGCTTGTACGAGGTCATGGAGATCAGCAATGGAATCCGAGGCCTGATTATGGCCGGGGCCACCGCGGCGGAGATCCTGAGGCAAGCCCTCGAGGAGGGGATGCTGACCCTCCGCATGAGCGGCCTCGAGAAGATGAAGTGCGGAGTGACCACCCTCGAGGAGGTCCTGCGCGAGACCGACTTTGGCGTCGGCATCTCCATACCGACGCCCCGTCCCACTGCAGCCCCTGCCGCCGGAGGGGCTCACCGGACCCCCGATCCACGGTCCGCCCCAGACCGTCCGGGTGGCGGTCGAGCCGATCAGCTGCCCAGCCCCCCTGTTGGACGATTTGACGACCCGCGAGGTGCGCCATCCCGGGACGTCGAACTCGAGCTACTCCGACTGCTTCATCTCGATGCCGAAGACACGATCAACAACTTCGAGCCGGGGTCCCTGGCCCTCCAGCTCGAGACCGCGAACGGGGAGCTCCACTGCCTGCGTCAGCGTCTCTTCGAGCTGAACTGCTCCGACATCCAGACCGTCCAGATCGCGAACGCGAAGACCGAGATCGACGCCTTGAGGCAGCGCCTCTTCGAACTCCACAGCTACAAGATCGCGTACGAGTGCCTGCGGGACGAGCGATCTCGGCCCCCGATGGGGAGCCACTGACAGAGCAGGGCCCGGGTGCCGCGCTCAGGCGGGCCGGTCGGTCGCGGCCTTCGAGCGCACGGCGAGGGTCTTCTCGATGATGCGGGCGGCCCGCGCCG
>DASQEN010000356.1:0-2599 GCA_035633635.1 Gemmatimonadota bacterium
CCGGCCGCCAGATACCCTTCGCCAAGGCTGTCCCAGGCGCTGGCGGACTCGGGGAACTGTTCGGCGTTGAGTTGGAAGATCGCGAGCGCGTCGGCGAATCTCTCCTCGCCGAGCAGCGCGTACCCGAACGTGTTGAGGCTCCCCTCGCCGAAGTCGAAGGCGCCCCGGCTATGGAACTGCTCGCGCAGCTCGCGGTACGCCGCGATCGTCGCATCGATCCCCTCGGCCTCGTGTACCTCGGCGAGCTCCTCGTCCAGCGTGGTCGGCCGCGGCCGCCCGCGATGACAGGTGTGGCACCACATGTTGACCGGCTTGGGGCCGCTCGCCTGGATCGTGCCCAGCGTGTCGTTGATCACGCCCAGCATGCGGTACATGGTGCGCGCGATGTCCTTCTGGGGAATGCTGTCGGACGCGAAGTCGTAGGTGGTGAGCGGCTGTCCCTCCTCCCCGACGTGGCAGTAGGTGCACCGTACTCCGAGCGCGCGAGTGAACCCGCGCATGACCGCCCGCAGCCGTTCAGGCGGAAAGTCCTCGGGCAGCACTTGCAGGTTCTCCCCACGCTCGGGCCAGGACCACTCCTGAGCCCCGGCCACGGACGGGGTCAGGAGCGCGAGGGCCCCAAGCAGAGCCAGACGTACCTTCATCGTCCTCTCCTCTCGTACCGTATGTCGTCGGTGGGCGCTTCCGCCAACGAAAACGACTCCCGCGAGCTCATGGTTGTCGGCGGACTGTCGTGGACGCAAGGGCCAGGTCGCCGGTGGGCCGGGCACCCGTCACCCTGGCGGCCGGCCCTCTCCTCGCATAGCATCCTCTCCTGCGGGTCTTACGAAACGGGAGGAGGGAACTCGAAATGCGCGTGCATCTGATCAACCCCAACCACCTTTCCTACGGAGTCGGGGTCATCACCCCGCGCTGGCTCTACGTCCTCGCCGCGGCCACGCCCCGCTCCTTCGGGGATCCGATCGTCGTCGACGAGTCGCTCGAGCCTATGGACCCGTCGCGCATCCTACCCGGCGACCTGGTCGGAATCGGGATCCATACGGGCAACGCGCTTCGCGGCTACGAGGTGGGCCGCATGGCTCGGGCCCGCGGGGCGTATGTCGTCTTCGGCGGCATCCACGCCAGCCTCTACCCGGAGGAGGCGCACGAGCTCGGTGGCGCCCACGGCGTCGTAAAGGGGGACGGGGACGTCGTCTGGAGCAGGGTCGCGGCCGACTGCGCCAACGGGGGTCCCAAGCCCCTCTACGAAGGTGGCCGGATCGAGGGCGACGAATTCCTGGCGGCGAGATGGGACCTGATCCCGCCCGACAGCTACATGTGGGCCTCGGTGCAGACAGTGCGTGGATGTCCCAAGCACTGCTCGTTCTGCTCCGTATGGCGAACCGACGGCCAGAAACCGCGCCAGCGCGTCTCCGATGTCGTGATCCAGGAGATCGTCGAGCTCCGTCGCATGGGGTTTCGGTTCATTGCGCTGGCCGACGACAACTTCTATCCGGTCACGCTTCGCGACCTGGAGCTGGCGGAGCGCCGCAGCGATCCAGCCCGATTCCACGAGTTGAAAGCCCTTCGCGACGAGCGATTCGAGCTGATGGCGCGCCTGTCCGAGCTCCCTGAGGACATGGTGTTCTTCACGCAGATCACCATGGAGGCTGCCGAGGACCTGGAGTTCCTGGATGCCATGCGGAAGGCGAACATCAAGGGCGCGCTCGTGGGAGTGGAATCGGTCACGGAGGAGGGCCTGAAGGCCGTCTTCAAGGACTTCAATCTCAGCGGCGAGAACCTCGTGCAGCGGCTGCGAACGTTTCGCGAACACGGCGTGCACGTTCTGGGGTCTTTCATCTTCGGTCTGCCCACCGATCGGCCCGACACCTTCGACGCCACCGTGGCGCTGGCGGAGAAGGCCGGAGTGACGTTCGCCCAGTTCGTGATGCTGACGCCTTTCCCGGGTACGATCGACTTCAACAAATGGGAAGAGGAAATGCAGAGCGACCCGACCCGCATTGCGGGCGTTCCTCTGACCCGCCACTGGCTGATCCCGCAGGCTCTTCGACCCAAGATGTACATGCCGCACCCGGTCATGTCCGCCGACGAGATCCGTCGACGGACCCAGGAGGTGTGGGATCGCTTCTATGCGCTGCCGGCGATCTGGAAACGGTCGCGGACCGTCAAGTCGCTGCGGGCGAGACTCGCCTTCGTGCTGATCTCCAAGCTCTACCGACAGATGTACGCGAACACCGGAATCGCCACAGACAGCGCGCGGGTCAATCGCTCCGCCAGTTGGGCGCGGTGGATCGCCAAACCCTGCCGGCGGCTGTTCCAGGCTCCGCCCATGCCCGAGCTGCAGGTTCCGAGGACGAGTTTTGCGCCCCCAGATCGAGAGCCTCTGTCGGTCTGAGGGACGCCCCCTCCTTGATCCATGACGCGCGTTGTGGTAGCTTGGCAGGCGCCTCAGATGGGGCGCGGATCCCCACCCAAAGGAGCCAGCCAGTGCGGAGAATCGCTCTCAGTGTGTGCACGTGCGCCCTCATCATCTTCCTGACGTCCGGCCACGCCCGGGCCCAGGAACAGGACCCGCCAACGCGGATCGTCACCGCGACGA
>DASQEN010000357.1:0-3344 GCA_035633635.1 Gemmatimonadota bacterium
AAGATGGTGCGCCGCCATCCCCACGTCTTCGGCGGCGAAACCGCCGCGTCTTCGGGGGAGGTGCTCCGGAACTGGGAGGCGCTGAAGCTGGCGGAGCGCAAGGCCAGCGGCAAGGCCGCCCCCGCGGAATCGATGCTGGACAGCGTGCCGCGCAGCCTGCCCGCGGTCATGGAGGCGTTCCAGGCCAGCACCAAAGCCGCGCGGGTGGGCTTCGAATGGCCGGATGCCGCGGGCGTGCTGGCCAAGCTGGAGGAGGAGACCCGGGAGCTGCGGGACGAGGCGGAGCGCACGGCACCGGACCCGCGACGTGTCGCGGAGGAGGTCGGCGACCTGCTGTTCACCGCGGTCAACGTGGCGCGGCTCCTCGGGGTCGATCCCGAGAGCGCGCTCAAGGCCGCGAACCGGAAGTTCCGCCGGCGCTTCGGCCACGTGGAGGCGCGGCTGCGGGAAGGCGGCCGCGGCCCCGCGGACTCGACCCTCGACGAGATGGAAGCGCTCTGGCAGGAAGCGAAGGCCGCCGAGCGGCAGGCCGGACCGCGGTAATGGCGGCCTGGATCCGCACCTCGGCCGCGGTGGCGGAGCTGGCCGCGGCGCTTCAGGGCTCGCGCGCGCTCGCCCTCGACACGGAGTCCGACAGCCTGCACCACCACCGCGAGAAGGTCTGCCTCATCCAGCTCGCCTCGGACACCGGCCACGCCGTCCTGATCGATCCCCTCGCCGGCGCCGACCTGGCCCCCCTCGGCCCCCTCTTCGCCGATCCCGCGGTGGCCAAGGTGCTCCACGGCGCGGACTACGACGTCACGACGCTGAAGCGCGACTTCGGCTTCTCCTTCGCCGGGCTGTTCGACACGATGATCGCGGCGCGCGTCCTCGGCCTCCCCGAGATCGGGCTTGCCGCCGTCGCCGCCGCCGAGCTGGGCGTCGCCCTCAGCAAGGACAGCCAGAAGGACGATTGGTCGCGCCGGCCGCTGACGCCCACCCAGGAGCGCTACGCGCTGGCCGACGTCGAGCATCTCCTGGTCCTGCGCGAGCGGCTGGTGGAGAAGCTCGCCGCCGCCGGACGCCTCGACTGGGTGCGCGAGGAGAGCGACGCCGTGGCGGAGATGGTCGCCGCCCGCCGCGAGCGGGACCCGGAAGCCTGGCAGCGCGTCAAGGGCGCGCGGCGGCTCTCGCGCCGGCAACAGGCGGTGCTGCGGGCGGCGTACGGGTGGCGCGAGGCGATCGCGCGCGAGACCGACATCCCGTCCTTCAAGATCCTGTCGTCGGAGACGCTGCTGGCCATCGCGGGGAAACCGCCCTCGACGATGGCGGAGCTGAAGGCGATCCGCGGCGCGGTCCCGCCGCGGTTCGCCGCGCGCGCGCCGGCGCTGCTGGCCGGGATCCAGGAGGCCGGGGCCCTGCCCGAGGATGCGCTCCCCCGCATGCCGCACGTGGCCCGCCCCGTGGTGACCGATGCCACGCGCCGGCGCATCGACGGCCTGAAGAAGTGGAGGACCGCCGAGTCCCTCCGGCTCGGCCTCGACGTCTCCGTCGTGCTGCCGCAGCGCCTGTTGGAGCAGGTGGCGGAGAACCCTCCGGCCCGCGCCGCGGACCTGCTGCGCATCGAGGGCTTCCGCCGCTGGCGGGTGGCCGCCTTTGGCCCGTCGATCGTCACCGCCGCCGTCGCGCCTCCCCAGCCCTGACCACGGTACCGAGAGCACGATCGCGATGGAGCGGCGCTCGGGTGCGCGCTCCGTCTCGCTCCTCGGGCGCGCTTGTGTCTTCATCGAGGACGTCCGCGGGGCCCCCTGTACATTCTCTCTAGCCTTAACCGGTCGCTCGACGGGAGCGCCTTGGGACCCCCGCGCCTCGAGCGCCTGGGGTGGACTGCGCCCCGTCGAGCTTCGTCCGTGGACCCACATCCGGCAGGGAGTTGCGCCTCGAGCGCCCGTACAGGGGAGAAGGGGTCTGCGGGTATTGGAGGTCCCATGAAGATCTACCGGTTCTATGTCGGGATCGACTGGGCGGATCAAGCGCACCAGGTCTCGCTCCGCGAGGCTGGGACGGAGCGCGTCGAAGAGAAGTCTTTCGACCACTCGGGAGCCGGGCTCAGAGCCATGATCGAGTGGCTGACCAGATGGGCAGGTGGACGGACGGACGAGGTGGCGGTGGCGATCGAGGTCACCCGGGGCGCGATCGTGGAAGCGCTCCTGGAACGAGGCTTCGCCGTCTTCGCCATCAATCCCAAGCAGCTCGACCGGTTCCGCGATCGCCATACGGTGGCGGGAGCGAAGGATGACCGGCGCGACGCTTTCGTCCTGCTGCACTCGCTGAGCACGGACCCGCAGGCGTTTCGAGAGCTACGCGTAGAGGATCCCACGATCATGCGGCTGCGAGAGCACGCACGCATGTACGAGGAGCTCAAGCAAGACCTCCGGCGTCTGACCAATCAACTGCGTGCGCAGCTGCATCGTTACTACCCGCAGATGCTGGTGCTGTGCTCGGCTGCGGACGAGCCGTGGCTTTGGGATCTGATCGAGCGGGTGCCGCTTCCAGCGCGAGGCGCACGGGTGCGAGAAAAGGCGGTGGAACGAATTCTGCGTGACCACCGGATCCACAGGCTTTCTGCGTCTGAAGTCGTGGAGATCCTGAAGACGCCGGCGCTCCCGGTAGCGCCCGGAGCGGCCGAGTCCGCCCGCGATCACGTGGTGATGCTCCTGCCGCGCCTCCGTGTCACGCGAGAGCAGCTCGATGAAGTAGAGGTCACGCTGGGACGATTGCTCGACGAGATGGAGTCAGCCGAGGCGGAGATAGGCGGGCATCATGACGTCGCGATCATCCGATCCTGGCCAGGACTGGGAAAGATCGTGAGCGCCATGATGCTCGCGGAGGCTTGGAGACCTCTTGGCTCCCGAGACTACCACTGGCTGCGCGCCCTGTGCGGCGTGGCTCCTGTGACCAGGCAAAGCGGCAAGTCGCGCCAGGTGGTCATGCGCCAGGCCTGCAACGAGCGGCTGCGGACGGCGGTTCACTGGTGGGCCGGATCCGCGGTTCTCCATGACCCGAAGGCCAAGGCGCTCTACCAGTCCCACAAAGCCCGCGGTCACAGCCACGGGAGATCGATCCGGGCGGTGGCGGATCGGCTGTTGCGGGACCTGGTGGTGTGTCTCTCGAAGCAGGAGACCTACCGTGCGGATCTGCGTCGAGTGGCCTGACCTAAAAACCCCCTTGACAAGATGCAGGGAGTCCACCCCGCGATCAGCAATAAGGAAGTTCTCGCGCGTCGATTACTCGTCGCTCAGGCGAGCGCGACGCCTCGCGCCTTCAACGCTCAATCCGTGCTCTCGCAGGCGCAGGTCAACGGG
>DASQEN010000358.1:0-9321 GCA_035633635.1 Gemmatimonadota bacterium
GCTCCCCCGGTCGCAGAACTGGCCCCCGTCGTCGGTCGGGTCGATGTTGTGCCAGAAGGTCGGGAGCAGCTGGTCGTACGAGACCACCTTCGGATCAAAGATGACCTGCACGGACTCGATGTGTCCCGTGTTCCCGGAAGAGACCTGCTCGTAGGTCGGGTTCTCGACGCGAGCGCCGGTGTAACCCGAGGTGGTCGAAACGACCCCGGACACCTCGTCGAACGCCTCCTCCATGCACCAGAAGCAGCCGCCCGCGAACGTCGCGACCTCGAGCGTGTCGGCCGGGGCAGCACGAGCCTGAGAAGCGAGCGTCAGCGCGCCGAGGATGGCGGCAAGAAGGGCGAGGCGGAAAAGCATGGCGGACCTCCATGAAGATACGACCGGGGATGGGAACAGAACGGCGCACATCATCGTATACTTGATCATACACCCCGCGCGCTACCGTCGTGCCGACGGAAAGGACGACCCTTGAAATCGATCAACCGCCTCGGACGAGTTTCGATCGCAGCGACCCTCCTGGTCCTGGCCGCCTCCGGCTCCGCATGCGGACAGGAGTCGTCTGCCGCCCGCGAGCCAGGCGCGGAGGACGCCGCCCTCCGCCAGCGGCTGACCCCGCTCCAGTACCGGGTCACCCAGGAGGACGCGACCGAGCCCCCATTCCGGAATGAGTACTGGGACGAGCACCGCGCGGGGATCTACGTCGACATCGTCTCCGGCGAGCCGCTCTTCAGCTCGCTGGACAAGTTCGAATCGGGAACCGGGTGGCCGAGCTTCACGCGGCCGCTCGAGCCCGGAAACATCGTGACCCGCACCGACCACAAGCTCCTGTATCCGCGCACGGAGGTGCGCTCGAAGAAGGCGGACAGCCACCTGGGACACGTCTTCGACGACGGCCCCCCGCCCACGGGACTCCGCTACTGCATGAACTCCGCGGCGCTCCGCTTCGTGCCGGTCGACCAACTGGAGGCCGAGGGGTACGACGAGTACCGGGCGCTGTTCCCCGGCGGGAGCTGAGCGGTACATTGACCGCTTCATGCTCGAATCGATCCGTCAGAAGGTCGCCTCCGGCGAGCGGCTGACGCCCGTCGAGGGCGAGTGGCTGCTGACGTCCGCGCCGCTGACCGCGCTCGGCGAGCTGGCCGGCGGAGAGCGGTTCCGCCGCCATCCCGCGCGCGAAGTCACCTACGTCATCGACTCGAACCCCAACTACACGAACGTATGCCACGTCGACTGCGTGTTCTGCGCGTTCTACCGCCACGCCGACGCCGCCGACGCTTACACGCACACGGTCGAAGAGGTGCTGGACAAAGTCGCGTGGGCGGTCGAGCAGGGTGCCACGACCGTGCTCCTCCAGGGGGGCGTGAACCCCGAGCTTCCGCTCGACTACTACCTCGAAATCGTGCGCGAGACCGTGCGCCGGTTCCCCGATGTGACCCCGCACTTCTGGAGCGCGGTCGAGATCCAGGGGATGGCGGAGGTCTCGGGGAAGCCGCTGCTCGAGGTCCTCGAGGCGCTGTGGGACGCGGGCCAGCGGACGATTCCGGGCGGCGGCGCGGAGGTCCTCGCCCCGCGGGTGCGGAAGAAGCTCGGCGCCAGGAAGGGAGGACCCGAGGCGTGGCTCGAGGTCCACGAGGCCGCGCATCGGGTCGGTTTCCGCACGACCGCGACGATGATGTACGGCTCGATCGAGACGCCGTCCGAGCTGGTCGCGCACCTGGACGCAGTGCGCGCCGCGCAGGACCGGGCGCTAGCGCTCGAGGCTTCGAGCCGGGCCGCGACGCCCGGCTCGTTCACGGCCTTCATCCCGTGGTCGTTCAAGCCCGGCAACACCCCGCTCGAGAAGGTGCGCCCGACCCCTGAAGGCCCGGCTGCCTACCTCCGGATGATCGCTGTCTCCCGCCTCTATCTCGACAACGTCGATCACGTGCAGGCGTCGTGGTTCTCGGAGGGGAAGAAGACCGGCCAGATCGCGCTCCACTGGGGGGCCGACGACTTCGGAGGGACGCTGTTCGAGGAATCGGTCCACGCCGAGGCTGACTACGTCAACACTTCCAGCGTGGCCGAGATCCGGGAGCTGATCCGAGAGGCGGGGTTCACCCCCGTCCAGCGGACGACCCTCTACGAGCGCCTTCCCGAGACTCCCCTCGATCGGCTCGTGGTGCGGGCACCACGCCGTTCCGGCCGACTCGACCCTCACGCCCTTCCGGTCATCGACTGATCAGACGAGGTCGATCGAGGGGACAGGCTCGGTGAAGCCGGCGGCGGAGGCCTTCGCGAACAGGGTCTCGAGCGCGCGCCGGCCTTCGTCGCCCATGTCCAGGGTGTACCGGTTCACGTACATCTTCACGAACGTGCGCGCGCGCTCGGTGTCGAGGCCGCGGCCGTAGTCGAGCGCGTAGGCGACCGCATCGTCCTCGTGGTCGAACGCGTAGCGGATTGAGTCGGTGAGACCCCGACTCACCTCGGCGGCGAGCTCGCGACCGAGGTCCTTGCGGACGACGTCGAGACCGAGCGGAAGCGGCAGGCCGGTGTCGTCCTGCCACGTCACGCCCAGGTCGCCGAGCTTCGCCAGCCCCAGATCGCCGTATGTGAGCTGTCCCTCGTGGATGACGAGCCCGGCGTCGACCTCGCCGTCCGCGACCGCGCGAGGGATGTCGTCGAACGGGTGGACGACCGCCTCGAACTCCGACAGGTAGAGTCTCGCGACCAGGTACGCGGTCGTCAGGAGCCCGGGGATCGCTACCCGCGCGCCGGACAGGGCATCGAGCGAGCTCGGTCCGTCCGGGCGCGCGACCAGGATCGGGCCGTAGCCGATCCCCATCGACGCCCCGCAGCGAAGGATCCAGTAGCGGTCGGCGACCGACGGATAGGCATGGGCGCTGATCGCCGTGATCTCGATCGCGCCCGACATTGCCATCTCGTTGAGCGTCTGGATGTCGTGGAGCACGTGCTCGACCTTGAAGTCGCGGATCGTCACAGCGCCCCGGGCGAGCCCGAAGAACATGAACGCGTCGTCGGGGTCGGGGCTGTGGCCGAACCGGAGTACGCGGGTCGCGGTCGAGGCGGCTTCGCTCATGGGGCGGCACAACGTACCGGGCGCTTCCGACACCCGCAACGCGTTGACAGGGTCGCGGGCGCTGCCTACGATACGTCGGTCCACGCGTTTCCCGGACCACAACCCGTCGGGGTGCCCCTCCCGCATGACCTCCGTACGCCACTTCGCCGTCGAAGGCGCCATCGGCGTCGGCAAGACGTCGCTCGTCCATCGCCTCCACGGCGAGTGGGGGGGCACCCGGTTCCTCGAGGTCGTCGAGGGCAATCCGTTCCTGACCGGCGGGTTCTACCAGGACATGGAGGGCTATGCGTTTGACACCGAGATGTTCTTCCTGCTCTCTCGCTTCCGCCAGCAGCGCGCGATCGCGGCGGCGCTGAAGGGGGACCGGGTGCCTGCGCTGGCCGATTACGTTTTCGAGAAGAACCGGATCTTCGCCGAGCTGACCCTCTCTCCGCACGACCTGGCGATCTGGCGGCGGCTGTTCGAGGCCGTCGCGCCCGAGGCGTGCCAGCCCGATCTCACCGTGTACCTGAAGGCTGACGTCGACGTGCTGATGGACCGGATCCGCACCCGGAACCGTCCTTTCGAGCGCGACCTCGAGCGCGACTACATGGTGCGGCTGGTCGAGGCGTACGAGCGTTTCTTCGAGGCCTGGCCCGGAAGGCTGCTCGCCATCGACGTCTCGCGGCTCGATTTCGTGAGCAGCGAGGCCGACTTCGCCGCCGTCCGCGCGCTGGTAGAGCACAAGGCCGCCGAGATCGAGGACGGTCAGCGAGAGCTCGCGCTGGAGCCGGAGGTCGGACGGTGAACGGACCGCGGACGTTCTGCGCCGTCGCGGGAAATATCGGTTCCGGCAAGTCGACGCTGACGGGACTTCTCGCCGAGCGGTTCGCCTGGCGCCCGTACTACGAGCACGTCGAGGGGAACCCCTACCTTGCGGACTTCTACGCCGACATGCGGCGCTGGGCGTTCCACCTACAGGTCTACTTTTTGTCCAAGCGGTTTCAACACCACCAGGAGATCCTCGCATCGCCCGTTTCGGTGATCCAGGACCGGACGATTTACGAGGACGCCGAGATCTTCGCCCGGAACCTGCACGAGAACGGTCACATCGACGCGCGGGACCACGAGAACTACCGGGAGCTGTTCGACACCATGATCCAGTTCCTCAATCCCCCGGACCTGCTGATCTACCTGCGCACGTCGGTCCCAGTCCTCGTCGAGAGGATCCGCTCGCGCGGTCGCGAGTACGAACGGGCGATCCCGGTCGAGTACCTGACGCAGCTGGACCGCCACTACGAGGACTGGATCGCGCGCTACGACCTCTCGCCCGTGCTTGTCGTCGAGACGGACGCCTGCGACCTCGTCGCCGAGGAGGAGGAGCTCGCGACCGTCGCCGAGCGGATCCAGCGGCGGCTCGAGGCCACGCGCGGATACTCGCTCCCCCTTTAGGGTCGCTCCGGAGCGCGTGGAACGTGGGCCCGCACGGCCGGTACGATCAGGAGGATTCCCGCGAAAGGAGCTCTCGTGTCCCGCACGCTTACCGTCATGCTCGGGTTCGTCGTGCTCGGGCTCGCCATGCTTGGGCCGACTGCCCCCGTCGCGGCACAGACGCCGGCCCCGGGTGCAGCAGTGGCACGCGGCGACCGGCTGATGGCCGAGGCTCGCACCGAGGCCGCGATCGAGACCTACCGCGTGGGGCTCGCCGCCCGCCCCGACGACCCGGCGCTTCTCTGGAAGACGGCGCGCGCGATCTCGAACCTGGCCGACGAAACTCCGGGGGAGGAGGGCGACGAGGCCCGGATGGAGGAAGCGGTCGAGCTGTCCCGCCGCGCTGTCCGCGTCGGCGCGGGGATTTCCAGGACGCATACCACGCTGGCCGCCTCGCTCGGCAAGCTGGCGCTGTTCCGTGGCGGCAAGCGGAAAGTCGAGCTGGCCCGGGAGGTCGGGCGCGAGGCCCGGCGGGCGGCCGCGCTCGACCCGCAGGACTTCGCGCCGTTCACCGTGCTCGGCGTGCTCGAGCGCGAGCTAGCGACGCTGAACCCCCTGCTCCGGGGATTCGCGGGAGCGCTCTTCGGCGGCGTCCCGGACGCCTCGCTCGAGCGGAGCGCGACGCTCCTCGAGCGGGCCGCGCGGCTCGGTCCCGGCTACGTGGCCCCCCACCTCGAGCTTGCCAATACCTATGTCGAGATGGATCGCGAGCGCGAGGCGCGGGCGGAGCTCGAGAAGGCGCTCGCGCTCGAGCCGCGAGAGCGGCTGGACAGCGTGCTCCAGGCGCGGGCCCGCGAGCTCCTCCGCGACCTCGACTGACCGATGCCGGCCGCGACGCGGGTCCTGAGCACGAGCTCACTGCTCGTGCTTTTCTGCGCGAGCCCTTGCTGGAGCCAGCCGGGCGACAGCCTGCGGACGCGAGGCGACAGCCTGATGGCGGCGCTCGACACCGCCCGCGCGATCGAGGCCTACCAGCAGGGGCTTGCCGCCGTCCCCGACAACCCGGAGCTCCTCTGGAAGGCCGCCCGCGCGCTCTCCAACAGGACCGCCGAGATGCCGGGGAGGGAAGGCGATCGGCCGCTCCACGAGGAGGCGGTCGAGCTCGCCCGCCGGGCGGTCGTGGCCGGCCCGGACCTCGCGCGGACCCACACGACGCTCGCCACCGCGCTCGGCCGATACGGTCGCTGGCTGGCCCACGAGTGCCGGATCCGCTGCGCGGGCCGGGTGGTCGATATGGGGCGGGAGGCGTACTACGCGACCCGCCGAGCGATCGATCTCGACCCCTACGATCCCGCCCCGTTCGTCGTCCTGGGCGTGTATCACCGGGACCTCTCTACCGTCCCGCTTGTCGTCAAGGTCGTCGCCAAGACGTTCCTCGGCGGGTACCCGCCCGTCTCGCTGGAAGAGAGCGTGAAATACTTCGAGCGCGCGATCCGGCTCGATCCGGAAGACGTGACCGCCCACCTGGAGCTCGCCCGCACCTATGCGGAGATGGACCGCCCTGACGACGCCCGGTCCGAGATTCGCGAGGCCCTCGCCGCGCCGGTCCGGGAACGGCTGGACGCGGTCGAGAAGGAAGAGGCGACGCGGCTCCTCGCCGAGCTGGATTGAGCTTCTCCCGGTCGCGCGCGAGATTCGGCGTGTGCGCGCGACGTTCCTCCACCTGCGGTTCCCGTTCGTGTACGTCCTGTCCCCGATCTTCGTCTGGGGGGCGGCCTGGGGGCCGGGCGGGTGGACGGCCCGGACCACGCTCGGGTTCCTCTTTGTCCACCTCGCCCTATATCCGGGAGCCAACGCGTTCAACTCCGCCTACGACCGCGACACGGGCCCGATCGGCGGGCTCGCAAGACCGCCCTCCGTGCCGTCCGGCCTCGCCCGGTGGAGCGCGTGGCTCCAGGCGACCGGCGCGGCCCTGTCTCCGGTCATCGGCCCCGGGTTCGCGGCCGGCTACCTGATCCTGTGGGGGATTTTCACCGCCTACTCCCACCCCCGGACGCGCTGGAAGCGCTCCCCGCTCGTCTCGACGGCCGCGATCGTGGCAGGGCAGGGCGGGATCGGGTTCTGGCTGGGGTGGAGTGCCTCCGGCGGTGGCGGGAAAGCGCTACGCTCCGCCAACCTCGAATGGACCGGGCAGGATGCTTGGGCGCTCGCCGCGGCCTGCGCCGTGGTGGCTGCGCTCTACCCGTTGACCCAGGTCTACCAGTTGGACGCCGATCGCGCGCGGCGCGACCGTACGCTGGCCGCTGTCCTCGGGCCGCGGGGGACGCTGGCGTGGAGCGCGGGCGGCTTCGCCGCGGCGGCGGCCGCGCTTGCCGCCGCGGGATCGACCGGGCTGGCGGCCTACGCGGGAGCCTCCGCAATCGTGGCCGGCGCGGTCGCCGCCGCGTGGCCCGCGGGGCGGACGCCCTCGCACCGCACGGTCATGGCGGCCGCGTACCTGACGAGCACGGTGTTTCTCGTGTCCCTGGTCTGGTGGGGCGCCACGTCGGCGCTTTCGGGGCCGTGAGCCGGGTTTCCGACGCCGGCCGCATCGACGTCGCCGGCGAAGCGCGGCGGTTCCGACCGGCCCGCTGGCTTCCCGGAGCCCATCTCCAGACCCTCTGGAGCCGGGTCCTCAGGCGCGGTCCGCGGGTGGAGTTCCGGCGCGAGACGTGGGAGACGCCGGATGGCGACGCGCTCGAGCTCGACTGGCTGGACGGCCCCGCGGGTTCGCCGGTCCTGCTCGGGCTCCACGGCCTCGAGGGCTGCTCGATGTCGCTCTACATGCAGGGCCTCATGCACCGGGCGCGGGCGCGCGGCTGGCGCGGGCTCGCGCTCAACTTCCGCTCCTGCGCCTCGCCCCCCGGCAGGCCCCATGGGGAGTATGTGATGAACCGGGGCGACCGGCTCTATCACTCCGGTGAGACGACCGACCTCGACTGGGTCGTCGAGCGTCTGGTTGCCCGCGAGCCCGAGCTCGAGCTTCGGTTGGTCGGCGTGTCGCTGGGCGGAAACGTGCTGCTCAAGTGGCTGGGGGAGCGGGGCGAAGGGATCCCGCCCCAGGTGCGCGCGGCGGCTGCGATCTCCGCCCCCTTCGATCTGGCCGCGTGCTCGCGGCACCTCGAGTCGGGGCTGGGGCCCTGGTATATGCGCTTCTTCCTGCGATCCCTCAAGCAGAAGTCCATCGATTACGCCGTTCGACACCCCGGGCAGATCGACGCGGCTTCGGTGAGCGCGGCGCGGACGTTCTGGCAGATCGACGACGCGGCCACGGGACCGATCCACGGCTTCGAGGACGCGGCCGACTACTACGCGCGCTCGTCGTCGCTTCCGTACCTGTCGCGGATCCGGGTTCCGACCCTGCTGATCAACGCCCGGGACGACCCGTTCGAGCCTCCGGAAGTCCTCGCGCAGGCCGGCGAGCTGGCCTCCGATCTCGTCGAGTGCGCGTTCACCGATCGCGGCGGCCACGTGGGATGGGTCGTCGGCACGCCGTGGGCGGCGCGATCCTGGGGCGAGGACCTGGCGATCGACTGGCTCGATCGCGCCGGGAGGGTTGTGCATCGGACCGGCCGATTATAGTCTTTGCAAAACACGGGTCACTCGTGTTCCCGGCAAATCAGAGAAGCGAACTCGGGAGCCGGTCGCTACGCGACCGCACGCATCCCCAGCCTATCCCGGAGGTCGGCATGGCTCGAGCTCGTTCGTCCGGACAGATCCTCAAGCAATGCGTCCTGTTCTTCAGCCTCGTCCTCCTCTTGCCGGCCGCACTGGCCGCCCAGGGAGTCACGACTGGCGCCCTTACCGGCACGGTGGTCGCCAGCACCGGCGAGTCGATCGTCGGCGCGAGCGTGATCGCGACCCACGAGCCGAGCGGCTCCCAGTACGGGACCGTGGTCCGCGAGGGAGGCGGCTACGACATCCGCGGCGTGCGCGTGGGAGGCCCGTACACGGTCGCAGTGCAGATGCTCGGCTACGAGACCTCCCAGGAGACGGAGGTCTTCATCAACCTGAACCAGACCGTCGACACCGACTTCACGATCGTCCCCGAGGCGGTCGCGGTGGCGGGCATCCAGGTCAACATCGAGGTCGACCCGGTGCTGAACAGCTCGCGCACAGGTGCGGCGACGTACATCACACCCGACCAGGTCGTCGAGCTGCCGTCGCTCAAGCGCAGCACCCGCGACCTGACCCGGCTGGATCCCAGGAGCGACGGCAACTTCAGCTTCTCCGGTCGGAACTGGCTCTACAACAGCATCTCGCTGGACGGCTCCTACTTCGGCAACCCGTTCGGCCTCGATGATCCGGCTCCGGGCGGACAGACGTTCGCGGAGCCCGTGCCCTACGACGCGATCGAGGCCGTCCAGGTGTCGGTCGCGCCCTACGACGTGCGCCAGAGCGGCTTCACCGGCGCCTCCGTCAACTCGGTGACCAAGAGCGGGACGAACGAGTGGAGAGGCTCGGCCTACACGTTCACCCGCAACGAGTCGTTCATCGGCGACCAGATCGGTGACGTCCAGGTCCTCGTGCCGGACCTGACGTTCAACCAGTCGGGCGCCAGCCTGGGAGGCCCGATCGTCCGCGACAAGGCGTTCTTCTTCGTCCACTACGAGCGCGAGCGGCGCGAGGACCCGGGCTCGAACTTCTCGGCTCTAAGGCCGGGAGAGACCCCGGGCGGGACGGTGTCCCGCGTCACGGCCGAGGACCTCGAGGATATCCGCCAGCGGATGATCGACGTCTACGACTACGACCCCGGCGCGTTCGAGGACTACATCAACAAGACCGACAGCGACAAG
>DASQEN010000359.1:0-22839 GCA_035633635.1 Gemmatimonadota bacterium
GAGCGCCGCGTCCGCGAGCGTAAGGCGACAGGCCTCGGCCGCCATGTCGGCCGTGTTCTGGCCTTCGGCGCACATGCGCCGTTCCTTGATCCCCGTGCGGGTGGTGATCCATTCGTCGCTCGTGTCGAGGATCCGCTCGAAGTCGGCGTTGGTGACGACCTTGTCGGGCACCGACATCCCGGTGGCGCGGATCATCCCGCGCGAGGAGTGCGATGTCATCGATCCCCTCTCGTCATGGCACCTCGATCCCGCTGCCCAGGGGCTTCCCTGCGGCCGCCGACGCGTGATCGCCACCTATGGCGTCGCGTGCGATGCGCATGCGCCGTTCCTTCTACCGCACTCTCCGCTCCTCTAGAACTCCTCGTCCACTTCGATGACGTGACGGCCGGCGTAGTGACCGCAGTGGGGGCAGATCCGATGCGCGAGCTTGGGCTGAAGGCACTTGTCGCACTTCACGAGCGTCGGGGCGGTGGCGTGCTTGTGCGTCCGCCGTTTCCGCTTCCGGGTCTTGGACGTTTTTCTTCTGGGGACGGCCATTGGTATCTCTCCCTGGATCGATGGTGGTAAACCCGAAGCCTCGCCTCGACGGCGAGCTCAATCTCCCTCTTCTCTTAGCTGGAGCCCTTCCAGCGCCCTCCACCGGGAATCGGCGATCTCGAGCATGCAGGTACACGAACCTTCGTTGAAGTTCTGACCGCACTGCGGGCAGATCCCCTTGCAGTCCGGCCTGCAGAGGGGGAATCGCTCGGTCTCGAGGAACAGTCGGTCCCGAGCCTGATCGTCGAGCTCGATCCGCGTGGCCCCGCGATCGAGCCACACGATATCGTCGTCTCCGGGGTCCTCGTTCCGCTTCGCGTCACGGCCCGGCTCCTGGTACACGACCCGGAACGGAACATCCAGCGGAATCGTCGTCGGCTTGAGACAGCGCCTGCACGGCGCGACCGCGGTCCCGGACAGCCGCCCGGTCACCACGTAGGTTTCGCCGGAGGGACCGCGGACCTCGAGGTCGAGGATCACGGGCTCACGGACCTCGGCCTCGAAACCGCCGAGGACGGGGCTCTTCCGGTCGATTTCGAAGCGCGCGGACAGGCGCCCGTCCTCGAGTCGGGAGAGATCCACGAACATAACACTTGAATGTACTTTTACGCCCTTTGCGCGGCAAACCATCGGGGCGGCCTTGCCGGCCACCGCGCGATCACTCCGGGAAGAAGAACTCGATCTCCCGCGCCGCGTTTTCCAGTGAATCCGAAGCGTGGATCGCGTTCCGCTCCACCGACTCGGCGAACAGGCTGCGGATCGTCCCCTCGGCGGCACGAGCGGGATCGGTGGCTCCGATCGTCTCGCGCAGCGCCGACACCGCGCTCTTCCTCTCGAGCACCATGGGCACACAGCGATCGCTGCTCATGAACACGACCAGGCTCTGGTAGAACGGCCGTTCTGCATGGACCTCGTAGAATCGACGCGCCTCGGCTTCGGTCAAGCGCGTCATCCACATCTCCCGCACGACGAACCCCGCCTCCTCCAGATGGGCGATGATTTTCCCGGTGAGGTTCTTTTTCACCGCGTCCGGCTTTATGATCGCGAGCGTTCGCTCCGCGGCCATGGTTCCTCCTCAGAATTGAAGCAGCTTCCTTATCAGCGAACGGCGGCTGATCAGACCCACCCATTTCCCTTCGCGCGTAAGCGGCAGCGGATCGACGTTCTTGTTGACGATGATCGAAGCGGCTTCGTTGATCGAAGCCTCGACCGGCAGGCAGAGGACCGCCTTCGACATGACGTCACGGACCAGCGTCCGATCGGCGGGCTCGCGCTCACCGCCCTCTTCACCGCCCGGCCCCCCCGAAATCCTCAGATAGCCGGGCAGGAAAGCCTTGATCAGGTCCTTCTCGGAGACCATCCCTACGATCTCGTCCCGTTTATTCACGACGGGCAGGGCGGGGTGGCGTCCGCGGATCAACACCCGCGCAGCTTCAGGAAGCGCCATGTCGGGGTAGACCCGCTGGGCGGCAGGGTCCATCACATCGACCACCGACAGCCGCTGGATGCGCGGCGCAAGGTGGATCGCCGGCAAACTCGCGATCCGGTCGGGGCTTCCGGCCTCGAGGATGGCGTCGACTGTTCCCTCGCCGCGGAGCATGCCCGCGATCGAGGACACGGTCTCCAGATAGCCCGCGTGCTCGTCCGGCGGAGCCGCAGCGAGCACGAAAAGCCGCCCGCGCGTTTCCTCCCCACTCTCCACCGGAACGCGCAGGGCCTTTCGGGTGGCGCCCATCACGACGACCACGCGATCGACGGCATCGGACTTCAGGTGCGGCAGGAACGCACCTCCGCCGATCGCGATCGTGTCGTCCGCGCCCAGCGACGAGACCTGTCTCAGAAACCGCTCGCCGTCCTCGACCCCGGGCTGGCGGGCGGCGAATGCCGCCAGCTCATCGAGAGCCTCAGCATACGAGGTCGCCTCCAGCGGAGGTGAGATCTGCGTCGCCAGGAGGAGCGGCCTGTGCTGGACTCGATCAGCCAAGTGCTTTCCTCACGAGATCGACGATGTCCGCAGGGCGCCGGGCGACCGCGATCCCGTGCTGGCGGAAGGCCTCCATCTTCTCCTTCGCGGTCCCCTCGCTTCCGGATATGATCGCGCCGGCGTGGCCCATCCGCCTGCCAGGCGGCGCGGTCTGTCCGGCGATGAACCCCACCACCGGCTTCCCCATCTCGCGCTCGACGAACGCCGCGGCCTCCTGCTCGTCCGTGCCGCCGATCTCCCCGATCATCACGACCGCGCGGGTCTCCGAGTCGGCCTCGAAGAGCGACAGGCAGTCGATGAAGCTGGTTCCGATGATCGGATCGCCCCCGATCCCCACACACGTGGACTGGCCGATCCCGGCCCCCGTCAGGTGGTGGATGACCTCGTAGGTCAGCGTTCCACTCCGCGATACCACGCCCACGGGGCCGGGTTCGCAGATCTGACCGGGTAGGATCCCGACCTTGCTCTTGCCGGGGCTGATGAGGCCCGGGCAGTTGGGGCCCAGGAGGCGCGCGCCGCGGTCCTTGACGAACGGCATCACGCGGGTCATGTCGAGGACCGGGATCCCCTCGGTGATCGCCACGATCAGCCGAACTCCGGCATCGGCGGCCTCATAGATGGCGTCGGCAGCGAACGCGGGCGGCACGTAGATCACCGATGCGTCCGCACCCGTCTCGTCCACCGCCTCGGCGACCGTGTCGAAGATGGGGACCTGACCCTCGAAGGTTTGTCCGCCCTTGCCCGGGACGACCCCACCCACGACTTGCGTGCCGTAGTCGATCATCTGCCGCGCGTGGAACGAACCGTCACGTCCCGTGATCCCCTGGACGAGGAGCCTCGAAGAGCGGTCGATCAAGACGCTCACCTCGCTCCCCCTTTCGCCAGCTCGATCGCCTTCTGGACGACTTCGTCCATCGAGTTGGTCGCCGGCAGGTCCACGGACTCGAGGATCTCCAGCGCCTCCTTCTCGTTCGTGCCGGTCAGCCGGATCACGATCGGCACGTCGACATCGAGCTGTTTCAGCGCCGAAACGATGCCGTTGGCCACGTCGTCGCAGCGGGTGATGCCGCCGAAGATGTTGAACAGGATCGCCTTGACGTTCGGATCCGAGAGGATGATCCGCATCGCGTTGACGACCTTCTCGGGGTTGGACGACCCTCCGATGTCGAGGAAGTTGGCTGGCTCGGCGCCGTAGTACTTGATGAGGTCCATGGTCGCCATCGCGAGCCCGGCTCCGTTCACGATGCAGCCGACCGTGCCCTCCAGCTTGACGTAGGATAGCCCCTTCTCGCGTGCCTCGACCTCGGCCGGGGCCTCGGAGGAGGGGTCGCGCAGCCCCTCGAACTCCGGATGCCGATAGAGCGCGTTGTCGTCGAGGTTGACTTTGGCGTCGATCGCCTGGAGCTCCCCTTCCCCGGTGACGACCAGCGGGTTGACCTCGGCGAGCGAGGCGTCGATGGCTTCGAAAGCACGGTAGAGGCGCTGGAAGAGCCGCGCGGCCTCGCGCACTCGACCCAGGTCGTCGTACAGCGCGAACCCGAGCGCCATCGCCTGGTGGGTCAGGAGCCCGTAGCGAGGATCGATCTCGACCTTGTGGATCTTCTCAGGCGTCTCGCGGGCGACCTGCTCGATGTCGACCCCTCCCGCCGCGCTGACCATTAGCACGGGCCGTTTGCTCGCCCGGTCCACGATGATCCCAGCGTAGGCCTCGTCGGCGATGTCTACCGCCGGCGCCACCAGGACCTTCTGAACCTCGAGGCCCTTGATGTCCATCCCCAGTATCGCGCCCGCCGCCTCACGCGCCTCCGCGGGGCCCTTGGCGAGTTTGACCCCACCCGCCTTGCCGCGGCCGCCGACGTGGACCTGGGCCTTGACGACCACCTTGCCCCCGAGCTCGCGGGCGGCAGCCTCGGCTTCCTCCGGGCTCACCGCCACACGCTCGGGCGGCACCGGCAGGCCGTGGTCGCGGAAGATCTTCCGCGCCTGATACTCGTGGATCTTCATGTCGTCCTTTCGAAGCAGAACGATTGGCTCGATGAAGAAACGGCCGCGTCGATGGCGGCCAGAACCCATGAATGGCCCGACAAGCTAAGGCTAGCCCCTGGCGCATTCAACCGGCGCGGCGACCCGGTTGCGCGGGGACGGCGCGGTCCCGCATACTCTTCCTCATGGCCAAACGAGATCCTCGAGTGAACGCCTACATCGAGAAGTCAGCGGAATTCGCCAGGCCGATCCTGACCCGGCTCCGCGAAGTCGTCCACTCGGCCTGTCCCGAGGTCCAGGAGACGATGAGGTGGAGCTCCCCGCATTTCGACTACAAGGGCCCGATGTGTGGGATGTCCGCCTTCAGGCAGCACTGCGCGTTCGGATTCTGGAAAGGCTCGATGGTCGTCGAAAAGGCGAGCGACGAGGCGATGGGCCAGCTCGGCCGCATCACGCAGCTCGGAGACCTGCCCCCCAGGAAGACGCTCACCGCCTGGGTCAGGAAGGCGATGAAGCTGAACGAGGATGGCGTGAAGGCCCCTCGCGGCCCCAAGCCCAAGAAAACCGAGGCCAAAGTGCCCGAAGACCTGCGGAAAGCGCTGGCGCGGAACGCCAGAGCGCGCGCCGCGTTCGAGGGCTTCAGCCCCAGCCACCGGCGCGAATACGTGGAGTGGATCGAGGAGGCCAAGCGCGCGGAGACGCGGGCGCGCCGGCTGGCGACTGCGACCGAGTGGATGGCCGAGGGAAAGTCGAGGAACTGGAGGTACAACTAGAGCGGAATACCGGGCCTGTTCATGCAGTTTAGCTCTCGAAGAAGCTTTGTCGCCCTACTGCGACGCCAGCTCGTCGAGGATCCGACCTAGCTCCTCGAGGGCCTCCCCGTAGGCGGCCCAGTCACCTGCACGCTGGGCCGAGACGGCCCGGTCGTAGACGGCGTTGGCCTCGGC
Organism: Gemmatimonadota bacterium; assembly: GCA_035633635.1. GTDB lineage: Bacteria > Gemmatimonadota > Gemmatimonadetes > JACCXV01 > JAHWKZ01 > JAICNR01. Next base: position 5,452 of record DASQEN010000359.1, read on the forward strand.
AACCAGGCCGGCGGGCGTGACGACGCCCGCGGACCGGGCTTCCTCGACGACCGCTCCTGGCGCGACCCCGGGCGCCGGCTCGCCCTGCGCGAGCCCAATCTCCTCGGCCACCTCGCGCGCCGCCGCCGCACCGGCCGTGCGACGGATCAGCTCGAGCATCGCTTCCTCGAGCGTGGGCTCCATCACGATGCTGGTGCCGAATGTGGCGATCACGCGCGTCAGCTCGGGCAGCTGGCTCTGCTGCGCCTGCAGAAACAGCGGCTCGACGTATAGAACGCTGTTCCCCAGCGGGATCACCATCAGGTTGCCGCGGATCACGCTCGAGCCCTTCTGGCTCCACAGGGTGATCTGCTCGCTGATCACCGGATCCTGGTCGATCCGCGCTTCTATCTGCATGGGGCCGTAGATCAGCCGGTCCTTGGGGAACTCGTAGATCACACGCTGGCCGTAGTTGTCGGGGTCGGATTTCGCCGCCAGCAGCGCGATCATGTTGTCCCGGCGGTTCGGCGTGAACGGCAGCACGAGCTGGAAAGTGAGCTGCTCGTCGTCGGGAAGCTGCAGCAGAACGTAGTACGGCACCATCGTCTGCGGCTGTCCCTGATAGATCTCATTGGGCATGTTCCACAGGTCCTCGCGGTTGTAGAACACCTTCGCGTCTTCCATGTGGTACGATCTCAGGACTTCCGCCTGGATGGTGAACAGGTCCTCCGGGTAGCGCATGTGCGCCCGTAGCCCTTGGGGCATCGAATCCGCTGGCGTGAACAGGGTCGGGAAGACAGTCCGGTACGTGGCCAGGATGGGGTCGTCCGTGTCCCACGCGTAGAACGTCACACTGCCGTGGTAGGCGTCGACCACCACCTTGACGCTGTTGCGGATGTAGTTGAGCCGCACGCGATCCCCGAACGCGGTCACCGGCTCGGAGTACGGATACCGGTCGGACACCGTGTACGCGTCCTGCACCCACAGCAGCCGTCCGTCGAGCAGAACGATGTAAGGATCCGCGTCGTACTCCAGGAACGGCGCGAGCCGGCGGATCCGCGTCTGAATCTGCCGGTGGAGCAGGAGCCGCGAGTCTGCGCTGATCGCGTCGGTCAGCAGAAACTTGAGCGAACCCAGATACCATCCGAACAGCCCTTTCCGCCACCACGACTCGATCTTCATCCCCCCGTTCCCACTGTACGACGTGTAGATGTTCTGGTCCCCCTGGGGATAGTCGAACTCATGCTCGCGCGTCGCTGCCAGCGCGTAGTTGAACGTACGCTCTCCGTAGTAGATCTCCGGCCGCGTGATCTTCAGGGCCGCGGCCAGCGTGTCCTGCGCCACCGGCGGGATGTCGGACAGGAAGAATTTTGGCAGCCCTTCGGTTGTGACCTCGTTGACCGGGCTCATCACGAGGCCGTAGCCGTGCGTGAAGATCAGGTGCTGGTTCTGCCACGTCAGGACGTTCGGCGGGAGCTCCTCCACCGCCATCTCGCGCGCCGACAACATCACCTGGCGCGGTCCCTGGCCCAGGTCGTAGCGATCGACGTCGGCGTCCTCGAACTCGTAGTACAGCCGAATTTCCTGGAGCTGGCTGTATGAGTCGAGCAGAAGACGCCAGTCCCACAGCCGGATGTTGGACAGGGTGCGGTCGGCTTCGCTCAGCGTCTCGGCTTCGGGACGAGCGATCACATCGAACGGCCGCTCCTCGATCGTCGTCAGGTCGAAGGCGTGTCGCGTGTAGGCAATGTTGCGCGAGATGTAGGGCGCCTCCTTGTTTATCTCGTTGGGCTCCACCTCGAACTGCTGCACCGCCCCCGGGTACAGTCCCTTGAACACGATCATCCCGATGACGAGCGCGCCAAGCGCGGTCAGCGTGAGCCCGTACCGTCCGCGGACGACGTCGTAGAGGGTGACTCCGAAGCCGGCCAGCGAAAGCGCGATCAGCACGCGATAGCCCAGCACCTGGGCATGTGCGTCGGTATACGACGCCCCGTACACGATGCCGCGCGAGGAGAACAGGAGCTCGTACAGGTCGAGCCGGTAACCCCACGCGAGCACGAGGAACAGAAGCGCGAAGTTGGCGACCACGTGACGCAGAGGCCCCGGTCGGAAATGGATCCGGTTCTCCGCGATCTCGAGCCCTCCGCTGGTAACGTACAGGACGCAGAGGATGACCAGAGCCGCGACCAGCAGGAGAAATGCCAGGTTCTGCACGAGCCTGAGCAGCGGTAGCGTGAACACGTAGAAACCGACATTCTTCGAGAACAGAGGCTCGACGAGATCGAAGGGATGGCGCTCGAGCCAGACAAGAACGTCAAACCAGTGCCCGCTGACGGCGGCGCTGAACAGGAATGCGAGGAAGGCGGCGCCCGCGAAGGCGGTGAGCGTCAGCCACCTGCCAGGGATCTCTTCGTGGATCTCGATGTTCGAGATACGGCGCCGGATCGATCCGAATGACGAGGCGGCGAGGCGCAGGTTGATGAAGAAGAACAGGAAGATGACCGAGCCCGCCGCGAGCCTGACCCACAGCCGGGCCCAGAATGCGGTCCAGTACACGTCCTCGTACCCCAGCTCGTCGAACCACAGGACGTCGACGATCGTGTTGACGGCTGACCCGAGGACGATCAGTACGAGGAGGACCGCCCCTCCCACGATGATGACCAGCCGCCGGTTCAGCCGTTCCAAGGAACCTCCTCTATCCCGCGGGACGCGAGGAAGCTTTCGATCTCCGCCTTGATCGCCGCCAGGTCCGATTCGCTCTCGCCCTCGGCGCGGAGAACGACGACCGGCTGGGTGTTAGACGCGCGAAGGAGAGCCCAGCCTTTATCGAAGGCAATCCGCACACCGTCGATGTCGACCGTGTCGTAGCGCGCGCCGAACCACGTCTTCGCCTCCTTCACCAGCTCCCATTTCCGCTCCTCGGTGGTCTCGAGGCGCACCTCCGGGGTCGAGGAGTAGCTCTTCAGCGAACCGACCATGGCGGCCAGCGACATACGGGAGCGGGACAGGATCTCGCACAGCTTGCAGGCTGCGAAGATCGCGTCGTCGAAACCCCAGTAGTCGTCGAAGAAGAACAGGTGGCCGCTCATCTCGCCGCCGAAGGGAATGCCTTCCTCCTTCATTTTCCGCTTGGCATGGCTGTGGCCCGTCTTCCACATGAACGGCACCCCGCCGTGAGCTCGGATGTCCTCATCGAGCGCGCGCGAGGACTTGACGTCGTACAGGATGCGGGCGCCGGGCGTGCGCTCGAGCTGGTGGCGCGCGAATATAGCCGTGAGCTGATCACCGCGGACCAGGCGTCCGGTGCTGTCCACCGCTCCGATCCGATCGCAGTCTCCATCCAGGCCGATCCCCAGCTCCACGCCGGTCTCGACGACCCGCCGGCGGAGATCGACCACAAAGACGTCGACGGTGGGATCCGGATGATGGTTCGGAAACGTGCCGTCGACCTGGTCGTAGAGGCGGTCGACCTGCGCGCCGACCCGCTCGAGAAGGTCGCCGGCGAACAGGGCGCCGCACGCGTTCGCGGAATCGAGGACGACCCTCACCGGGCGCGCGAGATCGACCTTGGAGGATACCATGTCGCAGTAATCTTCTGTCACCGGCCGCTCCTCCCGCGAGCCCTGGCCCGAGGCGTAGTCCTCGGCCTCGATCATCACGCGGACCTGCTGGATCTCCTCGCCGGAGAACGGAAGGTCGCGATAGCCGAGCTTGAACCCGTTGTACTCTGGCGGATTGTGGCTTCCGGTGATCATCACGCCGCCGTCGGTCTCGAGGCGGTGGCAGGCGTAGTAGAGGACCGGCGTCGGCACGAGTCCGATGTCGAGGACGCGCGCTCCGGACTGGATCATGCCATCGGCCAGCGCGTCGCGGAGCCGTCCCGAGGACGGCCGCACGTCCCAGCCGAGCGCGATCGTGACCTGTTCCGATTCCGATCTGCGACGCATGAACGTCGCGAACGCGCGTCCCAGCGCTCGCACCAGCTCGTTCGAAAGATCCTCGTCGACGAGGCCGCGAACGTCGTACTCGCGGAAGATGTGAGCTGGCGTTTTCATCGGCACCGCGAAGGTAACCCAGCCATTCGAGGCCTACAACTTGAACCGGGCGGGCGGCTTGCAGATCTTCTGCCTTCGTGATCCCCGACATCGACGATGCGGCGCAGGACCTGCTGGCATGGTTCGACGGATCTCTCCGCGACCTGCCGTGGCGAAGGAACAGCGATCCCTATCGCGTGTGGGTCTCCGAGGTCATGCTGCAGCAGACAAGGGTCGAGACCGTGATCCCGCGCTACGAGCGCTGGTTGGAGCGGTTCCCAACGTTGGGCGCGCTGGCCGACGCCGGCGTCGACGACGTGCTCGCCGAGTGGGAGGGCCTGGGCTACTACTCGCGCGCCAGGCACCTCCACGCCGCTGCCCGAATCGTTCGTGACTCGCTTGGCGGCGGGCTCCCCGACACGGCGGAGGGGCTCCGCGAGCTGCCGGGCGTGGGCGAGTACACCGCGGGTGCGGTCGCGTCGATCGCCTTCGACCGGCCCGAGCCGGCAGTCGACGTCAACGCCCGGCGGGTCCTCTCGCGGCTCTTCGACCTTCCTGCGCCGACCGCGTCCGCGCTCAGGGAGCGCGCGGCGGCGTTGATCCCGGCGAATCGCCCGGGGGACTTCAACCAGGCGCTCATCGAGCTGGGCGCGACGGTCTGCAAGCCGCGCTCTCCGCGGTGCCTGGATTGCCCGCTCGCCTCCAGGTGCCTTGCGCGGTCCCGCGGGACGATCGCCGATAGACCCGGGCGCCCCGGGCGACCCGCCGTTCCGACCTTCGAGCTCGGCGTCGCGGTCGTCGTGTCCCCGCGCGGACGCGCGCTCATGGTCCGCAGGCCCGAGAACGGCATGCTGGGCGGGATGTGGGAGTTTCCGGCCCGCGTGGTCGGACCCGGCGAGCTTCCGGGGGAGGCCGCGGACCGGGCGGCCGCGGCGCTCGCGGCCGTCGCCGCGCGCGACCGGCCGCTGTCCGCGGTATCCCATGCCTACTCCCACCGCCGCCACGTCTACCGCCCGTTCCTGTTCGAATCGCGAGACGAGGCGGTCCCGGTTCCCGAGGCGGTCGCCGGCGGCGGGTGGACGGCCGCGGCCTGGGACCGGCCGGACCCCGCTGGGCGGGCGCTGCCGGCCGCGCACCGGAGGATCGCGCGCGAGCTGGCGACGCTCTCCCCGTGCTGATCGTCGTGCCTTCCCGACGGGTGGCCGCGCAGATCGCCGACGCCGCGCTCGGCGCGCCCGGCGGTGGCGGCCTCCTGTCCCGCGCGGCGTGGACGGGAGAGGTCGTCACGCTGACCGAGCTCGTCGACAGGGTCCTCGCCCCGCATTCCGATCTGCGCCCGCGGCTGGCCGAGCTCGCGACGAGCTACCTGATCGACGATCTGGTCGAATCGCTCGAGCCGGAGGTACGCCGGCTCTTCGGTCCGGGCGCCGAGGGTCCCGGAGCCGCGCGCGCGATCGGGGCGGCGATCCGCGAGATCCGGGCGTCGGGCCTGGCGGCGGTGGATCTGGTCGGCGCGGCCGAGGGGAATCGGCGTCTCACGGCGCTCGCCGCGACGCTCGACGCGTACGAGCGCCGGCTCAGCGCGCTCGATCTGTGGGACGATGCCGACGCGCTGCGCGCGGCGACCTCGATCGTCCAGAGGCGCCCGTGGCCCTCTGCCCGGATCGATGCGCTAGAGGTCGTCGGCCTCTACGACGTGAGCGCCCTCCAGGGAGAGCTCCTTATCCAGTTGGCGCGGCAGACGACGCAGACCCGCGTGAGGATCCCGTTCCAGCCCGACGACCCCGACGCCACCGCCTACGCCTACCCCTACGTCCACCTCTGGGAGGGCCTCGAAGACCCTCGGCTCGACGTCGAGATCGCCTTCCCGGACCCTGGGGACGCGCCGCGTACAATCCGCTTCGCGATGGCGGCCGACCCCACCGACGAGGCCCGCCGCGTCGCCGATTGGGCGCGCGCGCAGATCGAGTCCGGTGCCCCGGCCGAGGAGATCGCGATCGTCACAGCAGGCGGGGCGGGGACGGCTCAACGGATCGCGCGCGAGCTTGCGCGACGCGGTGTCGAGCACTACGCCAGGCGCGCGTCCCTGCTGGCCGAGACGCCCGAATTCGCTGCCGCCTTGCTCCCCTTTCGCCTGATCGAGGAAGGGTATCGCCGGGCGGATGTCGAAGCGTGGATCGCCTCTCCGCTCACCCGCAGGCTCGATCCGGCGGCGCTGTTGCCATCGGTGCGCCGAGGGCCTGCTTCCGGCGGGCCGTCGGCCGAGTGGGGGAGGGTGGTCCGGGACGTCCGCGGCGATGCCGCACGGGCGCTCAATTCCGCGCTCCAGCGCGTGGAATCCCTGGCCCGATCCGAGCGCGCGCCCGCCGAGTTCTGGCCGACATACACGGAGGCCCTGGCCGCGGCCGGGCTGGGACCCGGCGAGGACGACCCGTCGGATTGGGACGCCTGGGAGAAAGCGCTCCGCGATCTGCGCGACGCCCTGGAGTCCGTCGGCCGCTGGGACGGCCCGCCCGCCGGTTGGCGTTTCCACCGCCGGCGGTTGGTGGAGGCGATCTCCGAGCGCCGCGAGCGGCTCGGAAGACCGGGCAGGGGCGTGGCACTCCTCACGCCGCGCGACGCGCGGGGACTGCGCTTCCGCCATGCCGCGGTCGTGGGGCTATCCCGCGGTGCCCTGACCGCCGCCGACCCCGCCGCGCAGGTTCTCGGTGATCGCGAGCGGCGGGCGCTCAACGACCTGGCGGGCGAGCGCCTGTTTCGTGGATCGGCCGAAGCGGCGCGCGAGGGCGCGCTACTCCTCGCCGAGCGGATGCGCGAGACGGAAGGCGAGCTATTCCTCAGCTGTCCGCTCGAGAACGACGATTCCACCCCGCTGCTGCCCGCGCTTGAGTACGAGGCCGTGCGCCGCGCGCGTGGCGACGCGCCGCCCGAATTCCCGCCCGCGGTCGACCCTCCCGCGTGGCGCCTCGACGTGAGCGCGGAGCGGATCGCCTCGCTCCAGGCGATCGAGCGCGATCGTGCGCTCTTTCTCGGCAGCGACGCCGCTTCCCGGCGCGGAACGGGAGGTCGCCATTCGGGCGCCTTCGACCCCGCGCGAGCGGGAGCGCTGCTCGAGCTCGTGGTCGACGGCCGTCTCGGCCGCTGGTCGGCGAGCCAGCTCGAGAGCTGGCGCCAGTGCCCCCACCAGTTCTTCCAGCGCTACGTGCTCGGCCTCAAGCCCCCGGACGAGCGGCCGGTCGAGGCCGAAGCCAGCGCGGTCGGCAAGCTCGTCCATCGGGCGCTCCACATCCTCTACGACGATGGCCTCGGAGCCGAGCCGCCGGACCGGGTGCGCATCGAGACCGCGCTGGCGGCGGCCGAGCCGGCCGTGGAAGACGCCCTTCGAGGCGATCCCGCCGTGTGGGCCGTCACGCGCCGCCGGGCCTCCGCCGAGCTGGCCCGCTACTTCAGGCACGTCTGGGAAAAGGATCCACCGCGCATCGAGGGTCCGCGGCCGGTCGCGTTCGAGCTCGGTTTCGGGCTCGAGGAGGACGGGGCGCCGGGAATCCCGATCGAGACCGCGCACGGCACCGCCATCCTGCGCGGACGGCTGGATCGGCTCGACCGCGAAGCTTCGCACGGCGCGCTCCACGTCGTCGATTACAAGCACAGCAAGCGGCGCAAGAGCCACCAGGAAGCTGTCGACGAGAGCGTTTGCGGGATCGACCGCTTCCAGCTCTACGCCTACTTCCTCGCTGCCGAGGCCTGGGCGGACAGACAGGGGTTCGGTCTCCCGCCGCGCATGACCGGGACGATCCATTGTATCCGGGAACCGCGCATCCTGGGAACGCTGGTCGCTCCCCGGGCCGGGGAGATCCGAGCGCGAGTCGGCGCCGCCATCGAGCAGGCGCTCGACGGCCGCTACGATCCATCGCCTCGTGATCCCCAGGCTTGTAGCTGGTGCGATTTCCGGCGCTCGTGCAGGATCGCGCTTGTGGCGACCGGCGACCTCGCACCCTCCGAGCCCGAGGAGGACGAGTGAGGCCCGACGACCTCCAGCTCGACCTGGGGCTCGGGCCGCGTGGCAACGGCGAGACGGCGGTCGCGCAGCCGGCGACCCGGGCGGCCAGCGACGAGCAGCGGGCTGTAATCGACTTCCCCCACGATCTGGTCGTGACGGCAGGAGCCGGCTCCGGCAAGACACGCACGCTGGTCGACCTCTACGCGCGGATCCTATCCGAGCCGGAGCTGATGGGCGTAGAGACGGTCGGCCCACGCGAGATCCTGTGCCTGACGTTCACCGAGCGCGCTGCGCGCGAGCTGCAAGAGCGGATCCGAGCGCGGGTCACCGATCTCGATATCCTGCGTGAGCTCGAGTCCGCCCCTGTCACCACGTTCCACGGCTGGTGCGCGCGAGCGCTCCGCGACCATCCGCTCGAAGCGGGGGTTGATCCGCGATTCGCGGTTCTCAGTGAGGAGGCTGCGGACGAGCTCCTGCACCGAACGGTGGTCGAAACGCTCCGCTCTGGTCTCGAGTCCGACCCGGCCGCACAACAGGCGGTCGAGCTGCTGGGCCTCCGGGAGGCGAGCGCGCGGATCGCCTCCCTGGTGCGGGACCTGCGGACGGCGGGCTGGAGCCGCACTCGCCCGATCGAGCGCTTCGAGGAGCGGCTCTCCGAGGTCGAGCGCGCGATCGCCGGACCACTCCCCGACCGGGTGAGCCTCGCTGCGGACGCGCTCCTCGCGGCCGCCCGGGCCGGCAAGCTCACGCCCAAGGGCCGCGATTATCTCCACGCCTACGAGCGCGCGCTCGAAAGCTGGAGGCGGGGTCGTGGAACTGCCGCCGAAACGGCGCTTCGCGACGTAGCGAATACCGCTTCGAGAAGCTGGCGCTTCGACGAAGCGACCCCGCTTCGCCACACCGTCATCGAAGCGATCGACGCGCTTCGTGCGGCGCGCGGTGAGATCGACCACCGGTTCCAACTCGGTGTGTGGCCCGCGCTCGCAGTCTCGGCACGGGACGCCTACCGATCTGCGCGCGCCACTCGTCGCGCCCTCGATTACGACGACCTGCTCCTCAGGACGCGAGCTCTGCTCGCGGCGAACGCCGAGGTCCTCGCGAGCTACCGACGGCGCACCCGGGTCGTGCTCGTCGACGAGCATCAGGACACCGATCCTGTCCAGCACGACATCCTGGGCCTCCTCGTGGGGCGCGATGCGCTGGACGGCAGACCCACCGAAGGTGCACCCCGATGGTGCGTGGTGGGCGACTCGCAGCAGTCGATCTATGGCTTCCGCGGGGCAACCGTGCAGGCGTTCGAAGGCATGGTCCGGAGCGCCGCCGGCCGCGGTGCGCGGCGTGCGCTGGCGACCAACTACCGTGCGCGAGGCGACGTGATCGAATTCCTAAACGCCTTCTTCCCCGCCATCCTCCTGGGCGGGGAGCGCGAGGACGAAATCGCCTACCTCGCGCAGCGCGCGCACCGGGTCATGGGCGACGGTGGGGTCGAGCTGATCGATCCCGAGGGCCTGCTACTTCCAGCCGCTGATGCTCGTCGGTATGAGGCCCGCGCTCTCGCCGCAAGGATCGCGGCTGCCTGCGACCCGGGCGATCCGCGGGCGGTGATCGTTCACGACCCTGTTACCGGCGAGCCGCGCACGGCCAGACCCGGCGACGTCGTCGTGCTCCTCCGCAAGCTCACGCTGGTCGAGCCCTACCGACGGGCTCTCGATGGAGTCGGCCTGGAATCGATCGTGGTGGGCGGCAGCGGGTTCTACGGACGACAGGAAGTGTTCGACGTCCTCTCGGCCATCGAGGCCGCGCTCTTTCCCAACGACCCGATCCCGCTCGTCGGGTTCCTCCGCTCTCCCATGGTCGGGCTCCCTGACGACGCGATATGGACCGCGCTTTCGGGCTGGTCCCGTCGGGACGGGCCGCTGTTGCCGCGGCTGGAGGCGGCCGTGAACGGTGTGGAGCTCGACGCCGAGGAGGCGGCCTCGCTCGCTGAGGGGCTTTCGATCCTGGGCGAGCTCAAGCAGCGCGCCGACCGGCACCCGCCCGCAGATGTGGTCGCATGGCTGGTGGATCGGACCGGCTACGCCGCGGTCCTCGACGCTCTTCCCGACCGGGTGCAGCGCCGTGCCAACCTCGACCGGCTGATCGCGCTGGCGGAGCGGGCGCCGTCGGAAGGCGCCGCGCTTCTCTCCGACTGGACCGCGCTTCTGCGCCGCCGGGTCGAGCGCCCGCCGCGGGAGCGCGACGCCTCGCTTCCGGAAGCGGGCGATCGCGTGAGGGTCATGACCATCCACCAGGCGAAGGGGCTCGAGTTCCCGATCGTCGCGCTCGCCGACATGGGCGGGAAGACCCCTGAAGGTCTCGGAGGCGTGGCGTTCGATCCCGATCTCGGCGTGGTCTCTAAGTGGTGGGAGGACGCCGGAGCCGAACCCGAGCCGACGCTCGGATACCGGGCGGCGAAGGAAGCCGCGGCCCGCCGCGAACGCGCCGAAGAAGGTCGTCTCCTGTACGTGGCATCAACGCGCGCGCGCGACCACCTGATCCTGTCCGCCGGCGCGACCGACCACTGGTGGGCAACCGCGGCCCGTGACTTCGCCGCTTCGGATGCGGGCCGAGCGCTCGTCCGCACGTTGCCGATCAAGGAATGGTGGACGCGCTTCGCCGCGGCACTCGGGCAGTCACCACCACTGGCCGCCCCCGGAGTCGGGGTCCTCGAACCGCTGCCGGCCGCGCCTGGGGAGGCAACCGCGCGAGAGCTGGCCGCTGCAATGACCGGCTTCGAAGGGACCGCCGGTCCGCGCTGGACGGGGGCGCGGGTGGCCGCCGAAGAGGCGCTCAGGCGCGGAGATCTCGGCCATCGCGCGCTCGAGCGGATGCCGCTCTCGAAGCCCGGGGAGCTCGACGTCGCGGCATGGCTCGCGGGTCCTGGCGGCCTGTCCAAAGCAGAGGCGCAAGCGCTCGCACCCTATGTGGAGCGCGAGGTCCTGCCGACCCTCGCCTCCGCCCCGACCGTCGCCCGCGAGCACCCGTTCCGCCTGCACGCGCCGGGGGGCGGCATCGTCACTGGCGCCATCGACATCCTCTGGCGGAGCCCCGACGGGGGTTGGTGGGTCGGTGACTACAAGTTCGCCGAGGAAGACCCGGCCTCGGCCGAGCGGCACGAGGCGCAACTCGCGATCTACGCGCTAGCGGCAGCGGCCGCGCTGGGGCTCGATGAGGTCCGCGGCCGACTCTGGTACGTCGACGAGGGAGGCGGTCGTGAACTACGCTGGGGCGCAGCGGATCTGGCGGAAGCTGAGCGCCGCGTCGATGACGCGTTCGGGCGCCTCCCCGTGGCGACGGCTACTGCTTCGTCGAGTGGATCTCCATCGTCTTGTACATTGCGCCGTCCGGGCCCGGCCCCCAGTTCTCGTAGTGGATGACGCCGTCTTCCAGCACCTGGCTCGTGTTCTTCACCGCGACCTCGGGGTTGCCCGACATCGGGTCGGCCACGGTCCCCTCCATCGTCAGCGTCTTCGTTGCCGGGTCCCACGCCCCCCAAACCACCGTCGGGCCCGTGGACATGTTGTCGACCCAGACTGAGAAGTACTTCCCCTTGACCTTGTCGTACCCCATCGTCTCCCGCCCCACGAACGGAGCACCCATGAACGTGCCGTCGACGTCGGAGACAAGATAGCGGCCTCCCATCGTCATCTCGGCAACGCTAGTGGCCGTCATCTCCATCGGCGGCGCGTCGGGTGCGGAGTAGAACTTGAGGTCGTGATTCCACGACCCCGTGAACGCCTCGAGCACCGCGTGGTGCTCGTCTGGCGAGACCGCCGCCATCATGGCGGCCATCTCCGTCTGCGTCGGTTCCTGAGCGGTGAGCACGGCCGGCAGGAGCAAGCAGGTGCCTCCCATCACGGCGACGATTGCGAATGCGCGTTTCATTGTCCCTCTCCTCGATTCCCGGGTTGTGGATTCCACGCCGAAAACGGCGGCGACCCCGCTTCTCACGATGGGCGATCATGCCTGTGCGCGTCAATCCCAGCCCGTGGCGTCCGCGCCGCATCCCGCAGCGCGCGGGCCACCGGGATCTCGCCCGAGCGCAGGTCACGCGGCCGCGTCGGACCGCGCTCGGTCACCAGCACGTCCAGCGCCTCCCATCCGATCTCCTCGAAGTACGGGTTCACGACCACCAACGACGGGGGCGGGTCAGACACGATCTCGACCGGATCCCTCTCGTACGATCGCGGCATGGCGGCCAGCGTTGGCGGCAGGAACTTGCTGGTATCGGCCGCGCACGCAACGACCACGCCTTGTTCTCGCGCGCGCCCGGCCAGCGCGCGGGTCCCGGTCTTGTTGACCCAGGCGGTGGGAAGAAGGGCGTCCGCGCCGAACACCAGGAGGCCTTCTTCCTCGATCGCTCCCCAGAGCCACGCGTCGGTCCCGAGCGTGACCGGGATCCCGCGCGCGGTGAGGTCAGCGGCCAGGCGCGTGCCCTCGTTCCCGGGACGCGACTCCGACAAGACGACCCGGAACCACGCGCCGGCCGCGAAGTGATCCTCGATCGCCCCCTGCACGGTGCTGGAGGCCGAGTAGGTGTAGATGGCGGGAGCTGAGCCGAACGCGCGCCGGAGGTGAAGCCGGAGCGCGTCCCGCGCGACATTGAGCTGCTCGCGCCAGCCGGACGCGGCCTTCCCCACCCCCCCGCGCAGCGCCTCCTCGTCCTCCGGGTCGCGCCGCTCGATCTCGACCAGCATGTCGTTGGCGATCCTGAGGACCGGCGCGAGCGCGGCCTGGCGCCGGGCGACCCTCTCGAGCCCCACGACCACCTCTCGCGGGGTCCCCGGCGCTCCCGACGACCAGGCCTCGCCCCAGACTAGGAGCGCTCGCGCAACTTCCGAGGCCCCGCTCGACAGGTCCCCCGAGATCGTCTCCAGCGCTTCCCACGCGCCGGGAGTCACCGGCGTTTTCGCGGCGGCCTTGCGGGCCTTCTTCACCGGATCAGCCGCCGCCGGATCAGTCGTACCGAAAGCCAGAACACGAGCAGCGTGAAAATCGCCAGCCATGCCGCGTGCACCCACAGTGAGGGATCCAGATTACCCGACGTCATCGCCCGCATGAGGATGACCGCGTGGGTCAGCGGCAGGCACCAGGCGGCCCAGCCTACCCACGCGGGCATTCCCTCCAGCGGGAAGAAGACGCCGCTGAAGAGGAACATCACCCCGATCACGAGCGTGAAGAAATAGTTGAAGAACGTGTAGGACGGGGCGATGGCGGTGTACGCCATGCCGAGGGCGCCGAACATGATCCCCACCCCGAACGTCAACGGGAGCACGGCCAGAGCGAGTGGGCTCTCGAGGAGTCCCAGGGGCAGCATGAAGGCGAGGATCACGGTTCCGCCGAGAAGGCTCTTCGAGGCCGCCCAGAGGATATCGCCGGCCACGACCTCGCCGACCGAGATCGGGGTCATGACGATCGCCTCGTACGTCCGCTGCTCGGTCATCCGCGTGAACGATCCGAACGTGGTCTCGAACGACGCGGCGTTCATCGCGGTGGCGGCCACGAGGCCGGGGGCCAGGAACGCCACGTAGGGCTGGCCTTGAATGTCGTCGACGAAGCGGCCAAGGCCGAAGCCCATGGCCGCGAAGAACAGGAGCGGCTCGGCCACGGTCCCGACCAGCGACGCCACTGCGAAGTCCTTCCAGGACTCGTAGTTCCGGAGCCAGACTCGGCACGCTCCCGCGAGGCGGGCCGTCACGCCGGTCACTCGCGCAGCTCGCGGCCAGTGAGTCGCAGGAAGACGTCTTCCAGAGTCGCCCGGCGATGGACAACGTGGTGCTCGGCAAGAGCGGGCAGGAGCGCGCGGGCGCGCTCGCCCTGACGGAAGAACCCGTACACCTCGTCCCCCGCGCGCTCGACGTGGTCGGCCGCCTTCTCTAGAAGGCCCACCGCCTCCGCATGCGACGGATCGGTCGAATAGAGCTCGACGACCTCCGCTCCGATGTGCTCATCGATCAGCCCCTGCGGCGTACCACGGGCGATGATCCATCCCTCGTCCATGATCAGGACCCTGTCGCAGAGCTGGGCCGCCTCCTCCATGTAGTGGGTCGTCAGCAGCATGGTGACGCCGGCACGCTTGAGCGCGCGCAGCTTCTGCCACACGACGTGGCGGGCCTGGGGGTCGAGCCCTGTGCTCGGCTCGTCGAGGATCAGGAGCTCGGGGTTGGAGATAAGCGCCCGGGCCAGAGTGAGCCGGCGGCGCATGCCGCCTGACAGCTGGCGGATGTGGGAGTCGCGCTTCTCGTCGAGCTGCATGAACTCGAGCAGCTCTTCGGCCCGTTTGAGCCGCCGCTCGCGCGGGATACCGAAGTAGCGCCCGTAGACGAGGAGGTTCTTGATCACGGTCAGGTCGGGATCCAGGTTGTTGTCCTGCGACACGACCCCGAGCCGGCGCTTGATCTCCCGCGAGTTCCCGGCGACTGGCCGGCCGAAGACCTCGAGCGTGCCGCTCCCCACCGCGACGAAGCAGCAGATCATGTTGATGGTCGTGGTCTTGCCGGCCCCGTTCGGGCCCAGGAACCCGAGGCACTCTCCGCGCCGCACCTCGAAGTCGATCCCCTTGACGACTGGCTCGGCAGCGTACGCCTTTACGAGTCCGCTGGCGCGGACGAGGACTTCCTGTTCCTCCCCGCGCGATCCGGCTATCGCCTCATCGGCTTCGTTTGCTATTGTCTTCACGGAGACCAAGATAGGCTGGGCTCACCCACCGGCCACGGAACAAGGATCGGCTCCGACACGTCTGGCGAAGTGGGCCACGGCGATCAGGTGCTCGGGCCAGCCGCCATCGGGATGGTGTCGCCGGATCACCTGCCGGAGCTCGCGCTCGAACGGAACCCGCTCGTCCCGGCTCAGCGCGCCCCCACAATAGGACCACGAGAACGCGTAGCCGACGTAGACGTCTTCGGTCATCGGGCGCTGGTGGGCGAATTCTGCGGGCGGCTCGACCGCGAACGCCGGGTGGCAGGCGAGCGCATCCGGCGTCCGGAGCATCGAGCGCGTCACCGGGCGACCGCAGCCGGGGTTGTAGCGTGCGATCAGGTCGCGCACCGCGTCGGTGAACGCATCGGGCACGGTCACGTTCCAGAAGAGCGCCAGCACGCCTCCCGGCTTGAGCACACGGGCGATCTCCGCCAGCGCGGGCCCTGGCTCGAACCAGTGAAACGCCTGGGCCACCGTCACGCACGAGGAGGCGCCAGTGGCGATCGGCAGGCTCTCGGCGCGCGCCGCGACCGCGCCCACCCATCCGGCGCGGCCACTCAGCCGACGGCGTGCCCTCGCGAGCATGGACCGGTTGGGTTCGATCGCGACGACCCGCGTCCCGCGCTCGAGCTGCGGAATCACAGCCGCCCCGGTCCCGGCGGCGAGATCAAGCACGAGACCTGATGCGTCCTCGAGGCGCGCGTCGAGCGCATCGAAGAGCTCGTCGGGGTAGGTGGGACGGAAGCGCGCGTACTCCTCGGCCAGCGGACCGAACACCTCCGTCGGCCCCCGTTCGGCGGGCGGCAGCATCATCCCGCCACCCCCATACGCCCCTCGACGAACTCGAACACGCGACGGGCCGAGAGGACAGCCTCCTCCGACTCTCGCGGCGACCCGGCGACCTCGCCGGCCGAGCCGTGTGGTCCCTCCTCGATCCGGTAGCGATCCAGGAAACGCGCCGCGTCGCGGACGTCCGCGCCGGACTGGGGCGAGAGGCACACGTTCTCGAGCACGCTCGCCGATACGATCGGCTGGCCCTCCTCCCGGAGCCACGCCTCGGTTGCCATCGCCGCGGCCCGCTGCGCCCCCGCGCAGGCGCTCATGTGCAGGCCGTTTGCCGCATCCTTCTCGGCCCCGTCGAGGATCCGGCGAGCAGAAGCGAGCAGGCTTCGGGGGGCGATCACCTGGTCACCGGCCAGGACATCCGCGCACGCGTTGGAGCCGCCTTGCGCCACGGGAGCGACGGTGATAGCCATGGGCGCCCATGAGCCATCTCGGAACGTTCACGTTCGATGGGCCCGCGGGCGTCATCGAGGCACTCCACAAGCCCGGATCCCCGCGTCCGCTCCGGGCCGCGGTCCTCTCCCATCCCCATCCCCGCTTCGGCGGCACGATGCACACCAAGGTCGTTTTCCGCGCCGCCAAGGCGTTCGAGCGGCTGGGGTACCCCTCGCTGCGGTTCAACTTCCGCGGCGTGGGCCGCTCCGGGGGCTCGTTCGGCGAAGGGGTCACAGAGGCGGACGACGTGCGTGCCGCCCTTGACTGGATGGCCCGGGAGCATCCGGGACTCCCTCTCGTACACTGCGGCTTCTCGTTTGGCAACGCGGTGGGAACGCCCGTCGCCGTCGGGGACCGCCGAGTCGACCGGCTGGTCTGCCTCGGCACGCCGACGAGAAGCTTTCCGTTCGAGCGGCTGGCCGACATCGTCGTGCCCAAGCTGTTCGTCCAGGCGGAGCATGACGAGCACGGCCCGCTCGAAGAGCTGCACGACGGGCTCGCGCGGGTGGCCCATCCCTGGCATCTGGTCGTCATCCAGGGCGCCGACCACTTCTTCGCGGGACATCTCGACGAGATGGAACACGCGATCGTGGACTACCTCCTGCCGTCCTCGTAGTCGGACCACACCTCGAACCAGTACGCCAGCATCTTCCATTCTCCCCAGGGTTCGTAGACCGCCAACATCCGCTGGTCGGAAACGGGCTTCCGAGCCCGCGGGAAGTGGGTCCGCTTTACGAAGGAGCGGAACACCGTGTCGACGCCGATCCGGTCGTACCTCCCGAGGAGGGTGAGGATCTGGGCGGCCGCGTAGGGACCGAGGCCTGGAACGCGGCGGATCTCCGGCTCGAGCTCGGCGGTCGATCCTTGCCACCGCTCCCAGGTACCGAGATCGAGCTCCCCGCTGGCGACCGCCTCGGCGAACCCCGCGAGATACGCAGCCCGGTAGCCCCAGCGAGCGCGGTCCCGGATCTTCGCGATCCCCAGGGTCGCGACGTCGCGTGGCCCCGGGAACGATCCACGCCCGGCCAGCTCGGCCAGCTTCCCCACCATCGCGATCGTTCCCGACCAGGTGGTGTTGGTCGTGGCGAGCACCTTGACCACGTCCTCGAACAGGGTCGGGGATCGGAGCAGCCGGCCGTAGTCGCGCGCCGCCGCGCGATCGAACGGCGGGCCCGCCTTCCGGCAGCGGGCGTGGAAGGCCGAGAGGTCCTCGTCCAGTCGCAGCATGTGGCGGACGTCCCTCTCGACGCCGGTCCAAGTCGCAGGGGAGAGTCCCGCACGCACACCGCGACCGGCCACGACCTCCATCTCCACCTCCCCACCGGGACCGGACGGTTGGCGCAACCGGATCCGCGC
>DASQEN010000360.1:0-2669 GCA_035633635.1 Gemmatimonadota bacterium
ATTGGGGAGTGGCTCGCGCACAAGCCGGCCCTCGACGAGTTCGACCTTCCCCTCCTCCTCCGGCAGCCGTTCGTACTCCCCTAGCGTGTAGATCCGCTCGGTCTCCTCCGTTCGATCCGAGCGAGAGAAGAGCTCCGAGAGTCCGAAGCGGAAGCCGGGCAGGACGTCGCCTCCCTCGAGCTCGTCGGTCGCCGTTAGCAGCCGGATCTCGCTACGCGAGCGATAGGTGGTCACGCTGCGCGTCGCGGGGTCTACGACCCAGACCAAAAGCGTCCCCGCCGCCAGGTACTCGAGCACCTTCTGGCGGATCTCCGAGGCGGTATTCGAAGGCGAGACGACCTCGATCGCGAGCTGGGGGGCGACCGCCCAGAATCCTTCGGGAACGCCATGCGGCGGCAGATTCTCGGCGGCGATGAACGCGACGTCGGGGCCCCGGACCGTCGGTGGATCGTCGCTGAGGAGAAAGCCGGTCTCCGTGACGACAAGACCCAGACCCCTCTCCCGGACGAAGGGCTCGAGCTCCCCGACCAGCCTTCCCGTCAGCCAGCCATGCTTGGCTCCCGGTCGCGGCTCCCGGACGAGACGCCCTCGAACCAGCTCGATCCGATGGTGGTCCTCCTCGGGGAGCCGCTGAAACTCCTCCAGCGACAGCGGCCGCTCGACCGTATCCACGGGATCGGTGCTCATGATCGTCTCCTGACGTCGAGGGTGAACCTATCGTGCGTCCCTAGCACGAGCCATGCCACGCCTCACGCTCTCGATATGCGCTCGGCTACCTGTGCCCGGGAAGCGATCCCCAGCTTGTCGAGGACGTGCTCGGTGTGACGGCGGGCGGTGTGAGGGCTGATGTGGAGATGGCGGGCGATCTCGTCGTTGTGCGACTCCTCCGCGATCTGTCGCGCGACCCGGACCTCCTGGCTCGTCAACCCGTAGCGCTCCCGTAGCTCGGCATCCGGCAGCGGCTCTCGGAAGAGCGGTTCGAGCAGGACCAGCACACCCGAGGGCCCCGATCCGTTCTCCCCCGCCAGCGAAGCGCTCAGCCGGTAGTCTCCGCGAACGGTCGCGAGGACCCGATCACCGTTTCTGCCGAGCGCATGGATGGCGGTCTCCCGGTCCGTCCGGAGCTCCGCCGTGGAGCGGGCCAGATCCTGCATCTCTCGCTCGATCGACGGTCGCTCCGGGTCGGCGGACAGCGTTCGCTTGAGCGCGGCGCTCGCCTGGACGGGCTCGCCCCTGCCGTCGCAGAGAAGGAGCCGCCTTCCACTCGCGTCCAGCACGGCGCCCAGAAGCGATCGCTCCGCGGCCAACCGAACGTACGTCCGGACCCCGGCCCGGAAGGCGGGCAGCAGGAACTTCATCAGCGTTCTCGCGCGCGCGTCGAACGGGGGGTCTTCGTACGCGTCGCGAAGGACCCCGAGGTAGGCGTATCCCGGCTCGGCATCCATCGGTGCCACCATGCCCACCGAATGGTTGCACTCCCAGACGCGCATGAAGTCGTTGTAGTACTCGCTGGCGTAGAACTCCTCCCGGCCGTGGAGCTCCAGGAGGCTGGCCACGGGGAGCGAGCGCTCGAGCGCGATCGCTCCAGCGACGTCGAACCGATGGTAGTAGTCGGCATAGGCCCGAAAGCCCTCGGGATCCAGCCGCTGGCAATAGACGGGCGCGTGCCCCGCGCCGGGCAGCATGAACACGACCTTGTGGGCGTCCAGCAGGAGCCGCGCGTGATGGTTGACCGTGTGTCGCCAGGCATCGACGTCCGGATAGTCGAACGGAGCGTGGAGGATCTCCACGAGATCCGTCAGCCGGTCGAGCTCGGAGGGGGAGAGCGAGAGACGCACGAGGCTCCTATAGGTCGTTGACCTATTGTATGGTCAAATCCGACCGGATACAAGAAGAAAGGAGCGGTATATGAGGATGGAGTCTGTATCTCGATCACCTGAAACCATCAGGGCCCGCGGCCGTGTGCTTCCGGCCTCGACCCTGATCCCGCTCGCTCTCGCCCTCCTCCTCGCTCCCTGCCCCGCGGCCGCGCAGGGGATGGGCTTTGGCCCGTACAAGCAGCAGCTCCACGACCGATGAAGCCCCTCCCCCGCCGTTTCGTTCGGCGCTTCGCATTTCCTCTCCTGGTGCTCGGGACTCCAGTTGCGTTGCCGCTCGCGTCGGCGTCCGCGCAGCAGCCCGCTCGCCCGCCCACCGTCGAGGAGCACTACGGTGGCCCCGCGCCCGGCGTCCACGACAACGCTCCGCCCCCGACCCCGGGAGACTATCCGGAAGAAGCCAAGCAGGGAGAGATGATGGGCCAAAGCGATCCGTCCCACCCGCTCAAGGGAAGCAAGGACCCCGGCCCTGCCTGGGACGAACATCCGAGCGCGCCCCATTTCCCCGATCCCGCGGATTGGCCCTGGAATGACCTCTTCTACGGCGCCACCATCCCCACGGCGCTCCATGTCACAAATGAGTGCAAATCGTACCAGCCCGTCTATATCACGCACGACCTGTCATACCTGACGATCCAGGAGACCGCCATCATACCGCCCGGGGGCATCGACGTACCGGCCACGATCACGACACCGCCCGAGCCCCCTCCGCCGATTCAGACGGGCGCGCCGGGCGAACCCGGCTGGGGCTGGGTCGAGCCGCCGCACTACGATCCGGAGACCGGAACGTCT
>DASQEN010000361.1:0-14178 GCA_035633635.1 Gemmatimonadota bacterium
GTCGAGGAGCACGCGGACGTCCTCTCGATATCCGCGGTCGCCTACCTGAACCAGGACATGATCGCGGGGCCTACCTTCGGTGCCAGCGCCTCGCCATCGCTCAAGCCCCTGATCCGCGCCGCGGCGTCCGCGATCCCTGTGGAAGCGGGGACCCTCCGGAACGATTGGGCGCAGTCGGATTCGACGCTCGCGATCGGCGACCTCGGAGGAGGCTCGGATTTCGAGGGCTTCTACCATCACCTCGGCATCGCGAGCGCCACGCATGGCTTCGGCGGACCCTACGGCCTGTACCATTCCGCATACGACACGCGGGAGGCGGTCGAGATCGTGGACCCGGGCTACCGAAACCAGGCCCTGTCGTCCGAGCTCGTCGCGATCCTGGCGCTCCGGCTGGCCAACGCCGAGGTGCTGCCCTACGACTACGCGGCGCTCGCGGGCGAGATCGGGGATCTCTGGCGCGCACAGCGCGCAGAGATCGTCGCCATGCCCCAGGCCGCCGACGCCGTCCCCCGGCTGGACATGGCGCTGGACTCGCTCGCCACCGCCGCCCGGCGCCTCGAGGCGGCTCGCGAGCGATACCTCGCGGGACCCACGGATGCAGACCGGTCACAGGCGGCCAACGCCGAGCTCCGCGCGGTGGAGCCCGCGTTGA
Organism: Gemmatimonadota bacterium; assembly: GCA_035633635.1. Classification (GTDB taxonomy): domain Bacteria; phylum Gemmatimonadota; class Gemmatimonadetes; order JACCXV01; family JAHWKZ01; genus JAICNR01. Next base: position 653 of record DASQEN010000361.1, read on the forward strand.
CCCGCGAAGCCGGCCTTGTCGGCCGGCCGTGGAACAAGAACCTCGTGTTCTCCACCGACGATCGGAACGGCTACGCCACGCTCGACCTACCGTCGATCTCCGAGGCGCGGATCGAGGGTGACGCCGAGCGGGTCGCGCGCGAGGTGGACGATTTCGCCACGCGGGTCCACGCGGCCGCGGTGCGATTGGACTCCGCGGCAGACGCGCTCGCGCCCTGAGGACCGGGCGGCTATCTTGAGGCGCCCGAGCCGCACCGATCCCCGTCGAAGTGGGAGGCAATCATGGTCACAGGCATCAGCCGGGGAACGATCGCGCGCGCCAAGGAGCTGCTCGAGCTCGAGACAAGCGACGTCGCGAAGGCGGTCGGCTGCACGACCGGAACGCTGAACCGCTGGCGGCGCGGAGTGCAGGACCCGTCGCCGCGTCACCTCGAGCAGCTCGAGCTCCTCGACGACCTCATGCACCAGCTCGGCCAGAAGGCGCGCACCCGCCAGGGTGCTCGCGCGTGGTTTGACGGCCGGGTCCCGGCCCTCGGAAACCACCGGCCGCGCGAGATCTTCCTGACCGGAAACCTCGCCCACCTGGTCGTGTACCTGAGGCGGCTGGAGCGGCTTTGACCGAGCCCCTGCTGCTGGTCGACGGCCTCAGGACCTGGTTTCATACCGATGAGGGAACCGCTAAAGCCGTGGACGGGGTCTCGTTCGAGGTCCGGCCGCGGGAGACCCTCGGTATCGTCGGCGAGTCGGGTTGCGGGAAGTCGGTGACCAGCCTTTCGATCCTGCGCCTCGTGCCGCAACCGCCGGGGGAGATCGCAGGCGGGCGAATCGTGTTCCGCGGGATCGACCTGCTCGATCTGCCCGAGAAGGATATGCGGAAGATTCGCGGCAACGAGATCGCGATGATCTTCCAGGAGCCGATGACCTCGCTCAATCCCGTGTACACGGTGGGCGACCAGATCGGTGAGGTGTTGCGGCTGCACCGCGGCATGTCGAAGGGTGAGGCCCGCGAGCGCTCGATCGAAATGCTGCGCCGGGTCAGGATCCCGGATCCCGAACAACGCGTGGACGAGTATCCTCATCAGCTCTCCGGCGGTCAGCGCCAGCGCGTGATGATCGCCATGGCGTTGGCCTGCGATCCCGCACTCCTCATCGCGGACGAGCCGACCACCGCCCTCGACGTCACCGTGCAGGCTCAAATCCTCGCGCTCCTGAACCAGCTCCAGGACGAGTACGGGATGTCGATCATCCTCATCACCCATGACCTGGGTGTGATCGCCGAGACCGCTCATCGCGTGGTCGTGATGTATGCTGGCGTGGTGGCCGAAGTGGGAACGGCAGAGCAGGTTTTCGGCGGGCCCAATCACCCCTACACGGAGGGCCTCAAGGCAGCGATTCCCAAGCTCGGCGAGAAGGTCGAGCGCCTGCATACGATACCTGGCTCGGTCCCGTCGCCGTACGAAGAGATAACGGGGTGTCCGTTCCAAAACCGGTGCCCGTATGTGATGGATCGCTGCAGACGGGAGTTCCCGCAGCTGTACACGATCGGCCCGGGACACCAGGCCCGGTGCTTTCTCTATGACTGAGGCGGCTTCAAGAGCCTCGACGGTCGCGAGGGTCCGACTTGCGTTCGCGCTGGTGGTCGGCCTCGCCGGAGGGTTCTGGGGTCTGCTGATCCTGTTCTCCGATTACCCCGCTGGCTGGTCCGCCACGCGGTGGCTGGCGTACGTCCTCGCCTCGCATGTCGCATTCGGTCTGGCGATTGGAGCCCTCGTGCCGAGGTTGTGGTTCCTCTCGCTGGTGGCCGGTTGGGGAGCTCTGTTCCTGGGCTTCCTGAGCCTGCTTGGCCAGGCGCTGGGCATGGATGCCGACGAGACTTCCGGGTCGAGCGAGTTCCTGCTCGACCTGCTATTACCGGTGCTCGGGTCGCTGCTTGCCGCCGGGTTTCTCGGAGCGATCGCCGTCGGCCTCTTCCAACGAGCCCGCCCGGCGCGGAGACTGCCATGAACCGCACCGTGATACCCGGCGCGATTGCGCACGAGAAGCGCAAGCGCGGCGTGGAGCTGCTCACGGTGCGCGATCTGAAGAAGCACTTTCCGATCCGGCGCGGCTTCTGGTCGCGCACGGTCGGCCACGTCAAGGCCGTGGACGGCGTGTCGTTCGACATCCTCCCGGGAGAGGTGCTGGGTCTGGTCGGGGAGTCCGGGTGCGGAAAGACGACAACCGGCCGCGCCATACTGCGGCTGATCGAGCCCACGTCGGGGGAGGTCGAATTCGAGGGGCAGGACGTGCTGGAGCTCGACCGCAAGGGGATGCGCAAGCTGCGGCGCAAGATGCAGATCATCTTCCAGGATCCGTATTCCAGCCTGAACCCCAGGATCACGGTGGGCGCGATGCTCGCCGAGGCGCTTCGCATCCACAAGATCGCCGAGGGGGAATCCGCTCAGGCCCGGATCCGCCAGCTGCTGGAGGTCGTCGGGCTGTTCCCCGAGCACGCCAACCGGTACCCGCACGAGTTCTCGGGAGGGCAGCGCCAGCGGATCGGGATCGCCCGGGCGCTCTCGGTCGACCCTCGGTTCATCGTCTGCGACGAGCCGGTCTCGGCGCTCGACGTGTCCGTGCAGGCGCAGGTCATCAACCTGCTCCAGGATCTTCAGAAGGAGTTCGACCTCACGTTCCTGTTCATCGCGCACGACCTGGCGGTCGTAGAGCACATCTCGGACCGTGTGGCGGTCATGTACCTGGGAAAGCTCATGGAGATGGCCGAGTCCGAGGTGCTGTACGAGAACCCGCTACATCCGTACACACGCGCGCTCCTATCGGCGATCCCGGTGCCGGTGCCCAATGCGCGCCGCGAGCGGATCGAGCTCGAAGGGGACGTGCCGAGCCCAGCCAATCCGCCGTCCGGCTGCCCGTTTCACCCTCGCTGCCCGATCGCGACGTCGGAGTGCGCCGAGGTAGTCCCCGAATTCCGCGACGTGGGCGGGGGCCACTACGTCGCGTGTATCAAGGTGTAACGGGCGTGACTTCCGACGTGGGGTAGCCCGGCGCGAGAAGCGCCGGGCTTTTTCGCTTGCGGCCGGAACGACCGCGACCGGTGGCGGGGTAAGGAAGGGTGGAATGATTCGCTGGACCCAGCAACTTCTTTTCGTTACCGCGGCGGGCCTCGTGGCGGCGGCGCCCTCAGGTGCCGTGCCAACGGTCCCGCCGGGGACGGCCTACGGCGTGTGGCGCGGCATCGAGACGTGCCCGCTGTACTGGCACCCGGGAGCGCCCGTCGTTCCGGTGCCCCACCCCGCGCAGGTGCCGATGGAGCCCGGCAGCAGGCTGGTCGACACGTCGGGGGCGGCCGCACTCGCCGAGGCCCGCGGCTGGATCGAGGTCGGCCGCCCGGACGACGCCCTCGCGACACTTGCCGCCGCCCCTCCCGCCGATCCCAGGACGCGGCTCTACCGGCTCGCCGCGCTGGCGGGTCTCAAGAGCTGGCGCGAGCTGGCCGCCGAGCTCGACTCGACGCCGGCCGCCGCCCTGCCCCCGGCCTGCGGGCCGCTCCGGTCCCGCTGGAGCGCTCAGGCGGCGATGGGAACGGGGGACGGTCCCGCGGCCGCGGCGGCCTGGAACGAGCTCGCGCGGGCTCGACCGGCGCTGGGCGCCTACGTGGACCTCTGGCGGCTGGAGGCGGCGGCCCTTGCCGGGGATCTGGACCAGGGGCTCGCCGCGTGGGAGCGGATCGTCGCGAGCGGCCTCCCGGACGAGGCCCGGGACCGCGGCCGGGCCGCGCTCGCCGCTCTGTACGAACGTGGCGGGCGGCACGGCGAGGCGCGAGGCCTTTTCCTCGCGCTGGCGGCCGAGTCCCGCGGGGCCGAGCGAGCGCGCCACTGGCTGACCGCGGCGCGCCTGGCCGATCTCGAGGGACAGGATCGGCTGGCCGACGAGCTGCGTCGCCGGGTCGTGGCCGAGGAGCCGGATCACGCGGAGGGCGTCCTGCTCGATCCCGTTCTGCGCGCGCGGACCGGCCTGCCGCCGCTCGAGGTGGTGCGGGCGCTCGTTCGCGCGGGCCGGGCCGCCGACGCGGAGCCCTTCGCCTCCGCGGTGGTCGAATCCCGCGCTTCCGAGCCGGTCCTCCAGGAGGCCACGCTCCTGCGCGCGTCGATCCGGGCGGCTAGTGGAAATCGCGACGGCGCCGAGCGCGACTACGCCGCCTTCCTCTCGCGCTGGCCCGACGACTCCCGGCTCCCGGAAGTCCTGATGGACCGGGCGCGGCTCGCGCTCTCGTTCCGCGACGGGGCACTGGCACGAGGGCGGTTCCAGGAGGTCCTCGTGCGCTTCTCCGGAGGCCGATACGCGGACGACGCGCTCTACCTCCTGGCCGATTCCTGGCAAGACGACTACGGGTCCGAGCCCGCCTTCGCCGACCGCGCAATCGAGGCGTTCGACCGGCTTGTCCGTACGTCGCCCGGCTCCTACTTCGCCGACCGGTCACAGATGCGCGCCGCGCACCTGGCGTTCGCGCTCGGACGGTTCGACGAGGCGAGGCGACGCTACGCCGCCTACCGGGGATCCGAAAGCGCTCGCGAGGCGCGCTACTGGCTGGGCCGTTCGCTGGATGCTCTCGGCGAGCGCGAGCGGGCGCGCGAGATATGGCGCGGGCTCTCGGGCGGCGAGGACTGGTACGCGCTGCTCACCCGGGACCGCCTCGCGGGCCAGCAGGGGGCCTCGCTCGCGCTCATGAGCTCCGGCTACCGTCCAGCTCCCACGGCTTCGTTCTCGGATGGGGCGGTGTTGTACGACGATCCCGCCGGCGTCACAGCGGGTGCCCTGCTCGAGCTCGGCGAGCGCGAGCTGGCGCGCGCCGAGCTTCGGCGCGGGCTGGCACGCGTGGGCGACGATCGCGGCCGGCTCGCGGCCTGGGCCGACGGCCTGGTCGCGTGGGGCTTCCCAGGTCTCGCGCTGAGGGTCGGCGCGAGGCTGGGCGAAACCGGGGCCGGAAGGCGATGGGCGTATCCTCGCGGCTACGCGGAAACGATCGACGCCGAAGCTCGCGCTCACGAAATCGATGCCTACTACGTGATGGCGCTGATCCGTCAGGAGAGCCTCTTCGACCCCGGCGCGGTCTCGCCCGTGGGGGCGGTGGGCCTCATGCAGATCATGCCTACCACGGGCGGCGAGATCGCGGACTCGACCGGCTGGAAGGGATACGATGCCGAGCTCCTGACCGACCCGGCGATCAGCCTGCACTTCGGCTCGCGCTACATGGAGGACCAGCTCGCCCGCTTCGAGGGCTTCTGGCCCGCCGTCCTGGCGGCCTACAACGGGGGCCCGCACAACGTCGAACTGTGGTGGAGCTTCCCCGAGCGGACCCTGGACCCCGAGCTGTGGATCGACCGGATCCCCTACAAGGAGACCCGCAACTACGTCAAGAAGGTCATTGCCCAGTATGCGATCTACCGCCAGCTGTACGCGGACTCCCCGGCGTCGCGCTGAAGCGGTTGCGGTTTGCGCCGTGATCGGCTGCACGGCGGCGCTCACGCCGTCGCCTTCGGCAGGGCAGACCGCCGACCTCGAGATCGGCGACCAGCCGGCGCACACGACCCTCGTCTATCCCCCGTTCGCGCACACGCTCGGCATCCACCGGGCGCGGCCGTCGCACCTGAGGCTCTTCCTCGGCGACCGCACGAGGTTCGACGATCCCCAGGGGGTGGCGGCGGTCAAGTTCGCCTCCGACGACGATCCGGAGGCGAAGGGCGACGATTTCCAGCTCACGTTGTTCGGCGTCAATTCGGGCCGCGGCGAGATCCTGTACAACTCCAGCATGCAGACGCTCGCCATCTACGGCAGAAGCGGGACCGGCAGGGACGAGCTCACCGAGCCCCACGGGATCGCGGCCACGGTCGACGGCCGGGTGTACGTGGCAGACACCGGCAACCGGCGGATCGTCCGGCTGAGGTGGGACCCCGCGGCGCGGGCGCTGTCGTGGGTCGGAAGCTGGCCGGCGGGAGCCCCGTTCGACGTCGATGCGGACGCGCGCGGAGACGTGTGGGCGACCGATCGTGAGGCGAACGCGGTCCTTCGGTTCGCCGACCGCGAGGCCGGGGCCGGGACCGAGCTCCTGCCGCCGCCCGCGGTGTCCGGCGACCGGTGGCCCCTTCCCGATGACGTCGAGGCGCCGCTCGGGCTGGCGGTCGTGGACTCGCTCGACCCCTGGCTCCAGCCGAACGCGACCCGCCTGTACCTGGTCGACAAGAATGGCCGGCGTCTCCGCGCGTACGATGCCGACGGGCGCGTGGTCGCTTCGATCGAGGCCGCGGATGTCGCCGACAGCCGGGCGACGCCGCGCTTCTTCTACGTGGAGGTCGACTACTTCGGGAACGTCTACGTCAGCGATCCGGGGGGCGGCCGGATCTACAAGCTGGACTCGAGCCTTCGCCTGCTGGCATCGTTCCCCGGTCCCGGCCCGGTCGAGAGCGCGCTGGAGGAGCCTCGCGGGATCGCGATCTGGAAGCGGTTCGGGCAGGTGTTCGTCGCGGAGCGCGAGGGGGCACAGTACTTCTTCGTGGGCACAGACTTCCGTCCGGTCGCGGAGCCCGTGCGCGTTCGGCGCCGGGAAGCCCCCGCGAGCTGGGCGCTGGAGCTGTTCCTGACCGAGGCGGCCACCGTGCAGGTTGCCTTCTTGGACGCCGCAGGCGACACGCTGTCGGTCGCCGACGCGGGGACGGTGGGCGCGGGGCGCCAGTCGGTCGCGTGGGACGAGAGCCGCTGGCGGAGCGCCCCCGCCGAAGGGTGGGAGGAGCGCGCCGACAGGATCGTCCTCGAGGCGCGTCCGACGTACTCGAGCCGGCGCCGCTTCGCTCGCGTGAGGGCCCTTCCCTTCGTCTGGGAAGGGGCCTTGACCGGTCCCTGAGCGTCCGGTTACACTCGCGGAGACACCTCAGCAGAGTCGCCTCAACAGGGAGGTCCCCATTACGATGACTACGGGAAAGGTCAAGTGGTTCAACGACGCGAAGGGATACGGATTTATCCAACGGGAGGACGGTGAGGATGTCTTCGTCCATTTCACCGCCATCCAGTCTGACGGTTTCAAGACGCTGGCCGAGGGCCAGGATGTGGAATTCGAGGTCCTGGACGGGCAGAAGGGCCCTCAAGCCGCCAACGTCCTGAAAGTCTGAGGACGATCACAACGGGACAGGCCAAGCGCCTCGTCGGCATCGCCGGCGGGGCGCTTTTGTATGCCTCATCATCGCGCCACGCGCTCAGGGTAGCGGGGCGTCCGGGGCTAGCGGCACGAACAGGGAGCGCCGGGGAACCCCGCCGAGGTTCCGGGTACGATGGCCGCGGCCGGTCGTGTCCTCGAGCAGCAGGACCTCCCCGCCCCCGAAGCGCCGGATCTCCCCGTCGCCGACCTCGATCTCGATCTCGCCATCGAGAAGAACGACCAGCTGCCGCGCGGGCGCGGGGTGCCAGTCGTAGTCGACGCCGGTCTCGCGGAAGACGACCGATTCGGCGCGGAAGGGAGCCGAGAGCCGCCCGATCTCGCCCGCGCTCTCGAGCGGGATCTCGATCTCGTCGAACCGCGTGACCCCCGCGGCGTCGGCCCGGATCCGGGTGACCTTCATTGCGGGCCCGGATGGCGCTCGGGGGCTTCGGGGCCGGCCGCTTCCGGACCGTCGGCCACGATGGAGTGGACGATCTTCCGCGCCGCCTCGATCTCATCGTCGATCACCGTATGCCCCAGCCCGGAGTAGATCCGCTCGTCGACCTCCGCGCCTAGGCCCTGGAGGACCCGCGTGGTCTCGTGTGCGCGCTCGACCGGGATGTGCGGGTCAACGTCCGAGCAGCCGAGGAAGACCGGCGTCCCCGCCAGCGACCCGTGGTAGTCGCGGGCGGTGCCCGGCGGGCCGATCAACCCGCCCGAGAGCAGGACGAGCCCACCATAGCGGCGCGCGTGCCGCGCGGCGTACTCCGCGGAGAGGCAGGCGCCCTGGGAGAACCCGGCCAGCATGACCCGCTCGGGCGGCAGGCCGGCCTTGCCGCAGCGCCCGACCAGCAAGTCGAGCAGCGCCAGCGAGGAGGAGAGCCAGGGCTCGTTGGACTCGATCGGGGCGAGGAAGGAGAACGGGTACCAGGAGTTGTCGCGCGCCTCGGGCGCGAGCCAGGCCACCCCGTCCCCGCCGATCGCGCCCGCCAGATCCAGGATTCCCTCCGCGGATCCGCCCCGGCCGTGGACGAGGATCACGGCCGTGCTCGCGTCCGTCAGGCCCGGGCCAGCGTGGAGGACGCGCGCGCCCGCATGCGGATCCGCTTCCGCGGGCCGGCTGGCTCGATGGGGCGGGTCTTCGCGCATGGGAGTCTCCTCGTCGTCGGGTCGCGTCGCCGGTGCCGAGCGGATACTATACCTGCGCCCCCATGCTTCTGACCCCCACCGTCAACCGCCGTGCGGCCCGCGCGCTCCTCGCGGCGCTTCCGGGCCTTTCGCTCGCGCTTGCCGCGAGCGCGCCCGGGCAGACCGCGGCCGCGGTCTCCGCGGCGCGCTGCCCTCCCGGCCAGCTCGCCGCCGGGCAGGCCGCGGACCTGTGGTGCATGGACCTGCTTCCGACCGCCCATGCCGAAGGCGCGCGCGGCGCCGTCCTGCTCGCGCCGGGGCGCTCGCCGTTCGGGGTCTCGGTCACCGCCGACGGGACATCGGTCTACGACCTCGCGATCACGGTCGAGGGCCTTCCCGACCCGACCGCGCTGGGATACGACCGGTACGTCGCATGGGCCGCGCCCCCGTCCCTCTCGCCGGTACTCCGCCTGGGCGAGATCGGCGTGGAGGCCGCCCCCGCCCTCTTCGGGACGGTCGCGCTCGACAAGTTCCTGATCCTGGTGACCGCGGAGCACGCCACTTCCGAAAGCGGCGCGCCGGCCACCGACGCGGCGCCCGCCAGCGGATGGCGGGGCCCGATCGTCCTGCGCGGCACGTCGCCCAGCATGCGGCTCCAGCCCCACGAGCTGCCCGCGCTTCTCGCTGCGGGCGTGGCCGGCTGGCACGCGCGGGCCGGCGCCGTGGAGCCCGCGGGCCACGCCCACGGGGGCGAGTCCTCGACGGCCGACGGCTGGATCGCGCCGCCCATGCACCCCGCGGTTCCCATGCTCGAGGGTCTCGACCGCCTGCGCCCCGACGTATCCCCCTGGTTGCCGCCCCAGGACCCTTCGGCGCCGGAAGCGCGCCCCTCCGAGGTCGTCGCGCTCGGCGACGGGGACACGCTCGACCTCGTGGCCGGCCGCGTGCGGCGCATGATCAAGGGGCGGACCGTCACCCTGTACGCCTTCAACGGGCAGATTCCCGGTCCCATGATCCGGGTCCCTCGCGGCGCCGAGATCGTCGTCCGCTTCGCCAACCGGATCGACATGCCGGCCTCGATCCACTGGCACGGGATCCGGCTCGACAACCGCTTCGACGGTGTCCCCGGCGTAACCCAGGATCCCGTGCCACCCGGGGGGACGTTCGTCTACCAGGTGAAGTTCCCCGACGGCGGGATCTACTGGTACCACCCACACCACCGCGAGGACGTGCTCCAGGACCTGGGCCTCTACGGGAACCTCCTCGTCGACGCGCCGGGGGCGTTCGCCCCCGTCCATCGCGAGGTCGCGCTCGTCCTCGACGACCTCCTGATGGCCGACCAGGGCCTCGTCCCGTGGGGCGAAGAGACCGCGACCCACGCGCTCATGGGCCGCTTCGGGAACGTCCCGCTCGTCAACGGCGAGCCGTCCTGGGAGATCGACGTCGCCATGGGCGAGGTCGTCCGCCTCTACCTGACCAACGTCTCGAACGCGCGTACGTGGAACGTGTCACTCCCCGGATCGCGGATGAAGGTCGTGGCGACCGACGTGGGGCGGTTCGAGCGCGAAGAGTGGGTGGAGAGCGTGGCGATCGCGCCCGCCGAGCGATACGTCGTCGAGGCGCGGTTCGAGTGGGCCGGCCTCGTCCCGCTGATCCACCGCGCGCGTGGGATCGATACGATCTACGGGAACTATGTGACCGAAGAGGACACGCTGGGAATCGTCCGCGTATCGCAGGAGCCGGCGACGGACGGCCCGGAAGGCCGCATCGGACACGACTTCGACGACCTGGCCGTGAACGAGGACGTCGTGGCGGAGATCGACCGTGTGCGGGAGCGGCTCGACGACCCGCCGGAGCGGACCCTCGTCCTGACCGTGGAGGTCGATTCGCTGCCGTTTCCGCTGGGCCCTATCCTCGCCCAGGATCGCGCGTACTTTCCTCCACTCGAATGGGCGGGGACGATGCCCGAAATGAACTGGGTGACTACCGGCCGCACGGTGCGGTGGTCGCTCGTCGACGCGGGGACCGGCCGCAGGGACGGCGAGATCGGCTGGCGGTTCCGGCGCGGAGACCTCGTCAAGGTCCGCCTTCTCAGCGATCGCGACGCGTTCCACGCCATGCACCACCCGATCCACGTCCACGGCCAGCGCTTCCTGGTGGCGGCCGTCAACGGGGTGCCGCTCGAAAATCGAGCCTGGAAAGACACGGTCATCGTCCCCGCAGGCGGATCGGTGGACGTCCTGATCGAGATCTCGAATCCCGGCGACTGGATGCTCCACTGTCACGTCGCCGAGCATCTGGAGTCCGGCATGCAGACCGTGTTCACGGTAGAGTAGGCTCTAGTGTCAGCGAAAAACCAAAACGAGGAGTACACAATGAGAAGAGTGGCGTTCGCGCTCCTTGCAGCCGCGCTGGTCCCGGCGCTCGCCGGATCCGCCCGCGCGCAGGCGGCCAGGGAGCTGCCCGAGGCGGTCGCGCAGTTCGTGAAGGTCCAGGCGCCGGTCGTGGCGCTGACCGGCGTCCAGGTCGTCGACGGCACCGGGAGGGTGCCGATGGCGAACGCCACGGTCGTGATCCGGGACGGCGTGATCGAGGCGGTGGGAGTCGACGTCGACATCCCCGCGGGGGCCGAGGTGCTGGATCTCTCGGGCCACACCGTGATCCCCGGGATCGTGGGGCTTCACGACCACACCTTCTACACGACCGCCGGACGCACCATCCAGGCGACCGAGACGGCTCCCAAGCTCTATCTCGGCTCCGGCGTCACCACGATCCGGACAACGGGGAGCTACCACCCCTATTCCGAGCTGAACCTCAAGCGCGCGATCGACGCCGGCGAGCGGCCTGGCCCGCGCGTCCACGTCACCGGGCCGTACCTGACCGGCGGGACGTCCAGCTCCATGGCGATCGTCGACGACCCCGAGGAGGCGCGCCGCGTGGTCGGCTACTGGGCCGACGAAGGCGCGACCTGGTTCAAGGTGTACACCCGGATCTCGCGCGCGAACCTGGCCGCGGTGATCGAGGAGGCGCATCGGCGCGGCCTCAAGGTGACCGGGCACATCTGCTCGGTCTCGTTCCGCGAGGCGGTCGAGCTGGGGATCGACAATCTCGAGCACGGCTTGTTCACCAACTCCGATTACGCGCCCGGCAAGAAGCCCGACGAGTGCCCGGAGGACCTGGTCGCCAGCTTGTTGGATGTTGACCTCGACGGCCCCGAGGTCCAGGCCACGTTCCGCGACATGATCGACCATGGCGTGGCGATGACGTCCACGGTCGCGATCTACGAGACCTTCGTGCCGAACCGCCCCCCGCTCGACCAGCGGATGCTCGACCTCATGGCCCCCGAGGCCCGCGAGGAATACCTCGCGACCCGCACCGAGATCGCGGCCACCGCGGACTCCTCGGCGTGGCCCGGGCTGTTCGAGAAGGCCCAGGCCTACGAGCACGCGTTCGTCGAGGCCGGCGGTCTCCTGGCCGCGGGAGTCGACCCGACCGGGATCGGCGGAGCGCTCGCCGGCCTCGGCGACCAGCGAAACCTCGAGCTCCTCGTCGAGGGCGGGTTCACGCCGGTCGAGGCGATCCAGATCATGACCGCCAACGGCGCGAAGGTGCTGGGAGAGTACGATCGCTACGGCTCGATCGAGCCCGGCAAGCTCGCGGAGCTGGTCGTCATCGACGGCGATCCGGTCGCCCGCCCGGCCGACATCCGGAACGTCACGCTCGTATTCAAGGACGGCCTCGGCTTCGACGCCCCGAAGCTCATCGAGTCGACGAAGGGGATCGTCGGCATCCGTTGAGGCGTGGCGCGCGGTCGATCGTCGTCGAGGCGTATCGGAGCTACGGGACGAGAGACCGCGTGTTCGTGCGCGGCCGCGTGCTCGTCGATCCCAGCGTCGCGCGCGCCGCGCCCGAGGACCGCTGGTTGCGGAACGTCCGCCGCACATGGCGCCGGATGCGGAGCCGCGAGGTGCCGCATGCGCGGGTGAAGATCACCTTTCAAGGCTCGGAGACCGAGGCGGTGGCCAATGCGGAGGGGCACGTACACACGTGGCTCGTCCCCGACACGCCCCCGCCGGCTGATCGTCTCTGGCACAGGGTGGAGCTCGAGGTCCTGCACCCCCGGGCGGCCAGTCCCGGGCGCGGCGAGACAGGCGTCCTCGTGCCGAGCCCGGCCGCGCGCTTCGGGATCGTCAGCGACATCGACGACACGGTGATCCAGACCGACGTGGCGCGGCTCGCCTCGATGGTCGCCGACGTGGCCTTCGGGAGCGCCCATACGCGCGCGCCGTTCCCCGGCGTCGCGGCGTTCTTCCGCGCGCTCCATGCCGGCACGGGTCGCGCGCCGAACCCGGTGTTCTACGTCTCCAACGGGCCGTGGAACCTGTACGACGTGTTCGAGCACTTCCTCGAGCTGCGTGGGATCCCGCCGGGGCCGGTCGAGCTGCGCGACTGGGGGGCGCCGTGGAGGGAGGTCCGGCGCGTCGGGCGCTACGAGCACAAGCTCGAGTCGATCCGCCGGATCTTCCGCACGCTCCGGGACCTGCCGTTCGTCCTGATCGGGGACTCCGGCGAAGACGATCCGGAGATCTACCGCGACCTGGTCCACGAGTTTCCGTCGCGGGTGCCGGCCGTCTACATCCGGGACGTGTCGCGTGATCCCCTCCGGCGTCGCGAGATCGCCGAGCTCGCCGAAGAGGTCAGCTCCGCGGGAAGTACGCTCGTCCTCGCCGAGGACACGCTCGCCGCCGCTCGCCACGCAGCTGAGCAGGGGTGGATCAAGCCCGGGGCGGTCGACGGGGTCGCCGCCGAAAGCGGCCATGTACCCGGGCGCGCCGCGACGGTCGTCGAGGGAGGCCAGGAGCGACGGGATCCCACCTGATGCGGCGCGGCGCCCAGCGGACTATCGTCAAGCGGTGATGCACAGCATCGTCATTCTTGCCGTGGCTCCGACGGGTAGCGCGGTCGCCATCGTGTACCAACCGCAGCAATGAAGGCCTCTTTGCGGGACGCGGCCGGGGTGCTCGTTGGCATCCCGCTTTCCCTCGGCCTCGGCTCCTTGGCGTACGCGCAGGCAGATTCCATGGTTCCGAGCGCAGTCCAGAAGGAGGCGGCAATGACGGCTCGTGCAAGCGGAACGTTCGACGCGGAGCTAACCCCGCAGCCGGCGACCGATGACGCCGTGGGTGCGACCATCGGGAGGATGTCGATCG
>DASQEN010000362.1:0-2169 GCA_035633635.1 Gemmatimonadota bacterium
CGGGGGCGATCTCGATCGACAGCCCGTTCAGGGCGTGCACGGAGCCATACCAGCGGTGCATGTCATCGAACACGACGGCGACGCCCTGGGCGACGGCGGCGGGGCCGGTGGTCGTGGGGGTCATCAGGCGGGCTCCTCGGCGGCTCGCTGGGACCGGCTGTCGACGCCGGGGGCGAAACGGGAGATGACGAACAGCAGGACGAAGGCGAACACGAGGGCGAGCAGGGAGACCGCGACCGAGACGAACGGGTCGCGCTTGCCGAGCAGGAAGATCACCACCTGCACCGTGTTGAACGAGAGCAGCGACGAGATCGTGAACTCGCCGAGGACCAGCGCGATCGCCAGCACCGAGGCCGACAGGATGCCGCCCCGGATGTTGGGGACGATCACCTGGAAGATCGTCCTGGGCCAGCCAGCGCCCAGGCTGCGCGAGGCGTCGGCGAGCGTGGCCGAGTCGATGGACTGCAGGCTCGAGTCGATGGCGCGGTACGAGTAGGGCAGCACGAGGATGATGTTGATGAACGCGAGGGTCAGCGGCGATGCCCCGAACGCACCGAGGTTCTGGCCCATGAACCGGTAGAGCGGCGCGATGCCCACCACGATCACGATCGCCGGGATAGCCAGCGGCAGGAGGCACAGGAACTCGACCACGCGGCGCATGCGCGGGACCCGCACGACCGTCCAGACCATCGTCGGGACGAGCAGGAGGAGCATGCCCACCACCGTCAGGACCGCGATCTGCAGCGAGATCACGATCCCGTCGACGAGGTTCGGGTAGCTGAAGATCGCGGCGAAGTGCTCCAGGCTGCGGGGGAAGGCGCGGGTGACCTTGTCGATGGGCCCGCGCGTCGAGAACTCGAGCATGGCAAACAGCGGCACGACCAGGTAACCGAGCACCAAGAGAAGCACGACGGCTCGGGCGAAGGTCCGGCTCCGCGGCGCGCGGCGGGCCTTGCCCGCGCCCTTGGGGCGGGGCGCGATGAGGGCGCCTCCGTGCGGCTCCAGGGCGCCGATCTGCTCCGGGAAGCCGCTCACTTGACCCACCTCGAGGCGCGCCGCTGGATCCAGGCGTAGACGAGCATCACGGCCGAGACGATCACGATCATCCCGAGCGCCAGCGCCTTGCCCACGTTCTCCTGGCCCAGGATGACCTCACTCGTCATCTGGCAGGCGATCTGCTGGGTCACGAGCACGCAGCCCTGGCTGATCAGCGCCTTCGCCGTCGCGTACGCGGAGAACGCGTTGGTGAACAGCAGCAGCAGGGCGCCTAGGAAGCTGGGGGCGAGGATGGGGCCGCCGACGTTCCGCCAGAAGGACCAGGCGCCGCCGCCGAGGCTCGCCGAGGCGTCGTACCACTCCTGGCGGAGCCCGTCGAGCGAAGGCAGGAAGACGATCAGCATGAGCGGGATCTGGAAGTAGGTGTAGACGACCGCGAGGCCGGTCAGCGAGTACAGCCAGGACGGGTCCAAGGCGACCCCGAGGTTGTTCTTGATCACCATCGTGATCAGGCCATTGAACCCGAAGGTCGCGAGGAACGCGAAGGCGAGCATCACGCCGCCGAACTGCGCGAGCACCCCCGAGGCGGCGATCACGAGCTGGCGCAGCAGGCCGTTGGGGTCACCGCGCACGACCGCCCACGCGAGGATGGCGCCGAAGACCGCGCCGAGGATCGCCGTGATCACCGCAAGCTGGATCGACTTCGCGAACGAGTCGATGAAGACGTCGGTCGTGAACAGCAGCAGGAAGTTGTCGAGGGTGAACTGGCCGTCCGCGGTCGTGAACGCCCCGGCGGTGACGATGAGCGTCGGGAGGATCAGGAACAGCCCGACGTACGCATGAAAGGGGATGAGGGCGAGGTAGTTGCCCGCCCCCCGGAAACGGCTTCCGCCGGCCCTGCCCGAGGCGGGGCCGGCGGAAGCAGACGAGGAGGGCGCGCGCACGGACGCCGATGGATCGGTCATGCGCACCCCTCCGTTCGTCGGTGACGTCGTGGCGCTACTTGATGGCGATGAACTTCCACTGCTCGGCCAGGACCACCTTGGCCGCGTCGGTCTGCTCGGGGGTCAGCATGACCGGCGGGGTCGTCGGCGGGTTGATCGCCGCGAGGGCCTCCTTGTCGACCGTCCCGGCCGTCTGCATGGCGGCGAGGCGGACCGGCATCGCGAAGCC
>DASQEN010000363.1:0-14088 GCA_035633635.1 Gemmatimonadota bacterium
CAACGGATTCCTGTCCGTGATCGGCGCTGCCGCGGCGCCCTTGATCGCCCTGGACCTCGGCTTGGACGGCGCGCTGCTCCTGGCCGTGAGTCTCTACCTCTTGGCCGGCTGGTTGCTGCGGTTTGTCTAGCGGGATCGTAGCTGGACGGGGGAGCAGGAGGAGGACCGGAGGTCGGCTCGATCACGCGAGCAGCCCAAAGCACCGGTGGTGCCAAGAATGGTGCCAAAACGCGCCGGTTTCGGTTGTCGCGGGCTGACGCTGATCGGCGACCTTCAGAGGGAAGCGCGCCGGTGAGATTGGGTGGATCGAGCCTTACAAGCAGGGGGTCGGAGGTTCGAATCCTTCTGCGCCAACCACTATAACACGATTCACACCATGGAGTTAAGGTCACGACCTGTGGCCAGTATCTGGCGGACGGCCTCGGCCGATTCGGACTCGGCGCCCGCAGCCGAGGTCGAGATCGACGCGCGGCCGGCCCCCGAGGACCTGATACGCGCCCTCCGCCGGGCGCTCCTCGCGGAGCTCGGGCCGGGACGCATTCCTGGCGGAGCTCAAGCAGCTGGCCAACGGTGCGTAGGTGTTGTCTAGTCGAGGGCTGCGCATGGGACTCGGGCGGCAGGAGCAACCGGGGCTCGTCGGCGCACCGACAGCAGCGGTTCACACAACAAATCCGATGGCCCGCGCGGTCCTGCCGCTTGGAAGTGGTCGAGGTCGGAGGGCCGTACCCCGTCCCCGTTTAGCTCCCCTGCCCGTTACTGGCGGGTGCCGGTATCGGACGTGCGAACGACGCAGGGCTCGCCTCTTGATATCGCTCTCGGTCGAGACGTGCTAGAATGAAGGCATGATCGTTTCTCCTTTGCTTGCCAAGTTGTTGCTCTTGCCCTGCCTGTGCATCCACCTCGTCGGTTCTACTAAGGAAAAGGTCGGCGTTGAAGAGCGGATCCTTTTCGTCTCGACGCGCGACGGCCATGAACAGATCTACTCGATGAACCCCGACGGCTCAGATCAACGCAGGCTGACGAACGGTCCAGGCAAGGATGCGGAGCCGTCATGGTCGCCCGACCGCGGCCAGGTCGCATTCTCCAGGGAAGTCGACGGCATATCGGAAATCTACGTGATGAATGCCGACGGCTCGGATCCCCGGCAGATCACGCGCCATGGATCTGCCTCGAGCGGCCCGGTATGGTCTCCGGACGGGCGCCAGATCGCTTATTACACCGTGCATGACGACGACTGGGAAATCTTTGTCCTATTCATAGACGACCAGAGCTCTCGCAACCTGACCCGGAACGCCGGGACGGACACATATCCCCACTGGTCGCCGGACGGCCGCTCCATCGTGTTTCATTCGAACCGAGACGGCGATTGGGAGATCTACCGCATGAATGCGGATGGCAACGAGCAGGTCAGGCTCACCGAGAATCCGGGAGAGGATTGGCTGCCGACCTGGTCACCGGACGGGGCGCAGATCGCCTTCTGGTCGACCCGCGACGGAAATTGGGAACTATACCTCATGAACCCCGACGGCACCGGGCAGGTGAAGATCAGTGACGAGGCGGGCCGGGTGGACGACTGGATCAGTCGCGCGGCGTGGTCGCCGGACGGCCATTCCCTGGCCATCGTTACCCAGCTCGAGCCCGGAGATTTCGAGATCGTCGTGATCGACGTAGCAGGTGACCAGCGCCGGAGGCTCACCCAGGTGGTCGGCGACGACGCGGACCCTGGCTGGTCGCCATAGGGCCGCGTCGGCGCCTACGTCGCGCGCCAACAGGAACCACGGCTCCCGTCCCGAACATCGCGTTCGCCAGCCCCCCTTCCGTGAGTCGTCCGCTCGCCGTTTCGGAGTCCGACCACGCGCCACTCGCCGGGCAGGTGCTCGTCCTTCTTCCTAATCCTAGCGGTCAACCTCTCTTCCCTCCTCCCAGCTGATTCTCGCGGCGGATCTTCAGCTCGCCGACGGCCCCCCAGTATCCGCTCGACCCGACCACCTCACGTGACGAGCGCCCATTGCGCTACGCCACCTTCGCGATTGCACGACATCGAGCGAAGAGAATCAACTCACCGGGACGTCCATCGCCCCTCCTTGCGCAAGAATCTATCTTCCCTCGCAGTCGATCCCGTCGTTGTCGCCTCGAAGCGGTGTGGGTCGCTCCCGATGACCCGGAACCTTCGGTGCGGTATGTCGCCGACAAGCAGGGGGTCGGAGGTTCGAATCCTTCTGCGCCCACCACCTACAGCTACGGGCGGCGGAACACGTGGACGCGAGTTCCCTCGCGCGGGAACTCCCGCACCGACACTTCGCGGAAGCCTGCCCTGGCGAGGCCTGGTGCAAGGAAGCTTGTCGGATACCGCGTCGTGTCCGAGATCGCGATCACAGTAATGATAGCGCGTGGGGAGCCGCTGGCGAGCGTGCTTTCGAGTGCGGTATCGAAATCCGCCTGATCCTCTTGAAGTCGGTCACCCAAGTGAAGCGATCGTGTCACTGACGAAACGTCGTATCGCCCGAGCACGCGCTGCGCGCTCTCACGGAAGCGCTCCGGAACGCCTGCGCCGCCTATCGCGCGGGAAAGCCGTCGTTCTTGGCGAGGATCCATGGCCGAGCCGGCTGCCGTCACCGGCAAGAGGCGCTCCGATGCCACCAGATGCCAGTCGATCGCCGGCGGTCCCGGCGGGGCCTCCCTCGCGCCGATCACCAGAGCCGGCGCGTTCTCCCGGGTGAGCGCGGCGATGTAGGTAAGGACTTCGGTCGCGTCCCGAGCCTCCGCGGGAGACCAGTCTCGGCGTCCGAGCGCCGCGGCGTGGAGCACCGCGACGCTCGCCAGCAATCCGATGGCGGCACCTCGGCGGAACCTTCCGAGGGGCGGGAGTCCCGACCACAGCTTCGTCGCGGCAACGCCGGCCAGGACGAACATCGCGGGAA
Source organism: Gemmatimonadota bacterium (assembly GCA_035633635.1). GTDB lineage: Bacteria > Gemmatimonadota > Gemmatimonadetes > JACCXV01 > JAHWKZ01 > JAICNR01. Next base: position 2,922 of record DASQEN010000363.1, read on the forward strand.
ACATCGGCAGCATATGCCGATCGGCCTTCGTGTGATGGAACTCGCCGATGACGAACTGGGCGAGCGCCAGCACCGCCAGGAAGCCGATTCCTGGCTGCCGTCTTGCCCTCCATGCCATGATCAGACCGCCCCAGAGTAGAAGGGACATCCACCAGGACCCCGAGAGGTGGACGATGGCGCGAGGATAGAACAGCAGCCCCAGGAGTCCACGGGCCTCCTCTCCTGACGCCTCGTTGATTAGCGCATACCACGTGGACACCACCTTCGGCAGGTATGCGAACCAGATGGCACCGAACACCGCCAGTGGAAGAACAGCATAGAGATTCTGCTTGGTCAGCAGCCGGCGTGCGCGGAAGCCGACGACAATCAGCTTCGTCAATACGATGCTGATGATGAGCAGAATCCCGTAGTTCGACTTGAGGAGGTACGTGAGCGTCGTGCACACGCCAAGGAGCATGTGCGTGCGAGGTCGGGCGTCGGGGTATCGCTCCAGTGTGCAGTAGACCAGTGTCGTTAAGCTGAGCGCCAGCAGCCCTGGCAGCTCCAGCATGTTCTCCGCGGCGAGCGCGATGAGTCCCGGGGAAGTGAGTGCGAGCGCGGCCGACACGCTGCCGGCCAGGATGCCGTGCCGGGGCTCGACGGTCCGAGCGACGAGGAAGAGCGTCGGGGCGAGGAGTACGAACGCAAGCACGCTCACTGCGCGCGCGGTCTCCATGCTCGGTCCTGCGATGAGAAAGGCGCCACTCACCAGCCAGGAGTGCATCGGCGGCCACCAGACCTGGCGGTAGCTGTCGAACAGGAGGCTCATCAGATCGAGCGCGCGAAGGTCGTGCGCGACGAGAGCACCCTGGAGAGCGTGCGCAGCCTCGTCCCATTCCGGTTGCCGGCCGGGTAGGACCAAGCGCACGAACACCAGCCATCCGGCCACCAACGAGGCCGCGAGCACGGCGGTCAGTGCGACCGTCGGCCGGAAGCTTGACCCGACCTCCGTGTCCCTGCTCATGACTCGGGAAGGATACGCCCTACGAAGGCCGCTGGTCGTCAGCGACGCGCTGCGAGAGGCGGCGGAGGCGCTGGGCGAGAGTGACCAGCAGGGGTTGGGCGACTCGCGGTCGGTGGAGCAGGCGACTTCGGAACAGGTGTCCGGGTATGCGCAGAACCCGGAGGGGACCGTCTTTCGGCCGCACGGTGGCCATCCGGGGGCTGCCATCGAGCAGCGACAGCTCGCCCACGACCTCCCCGGCGCCAAGCACGGCTACCTCGCGCTCGGTTTCCTCCCCGGACGCGGAGCGCGCACGCAGGACGACCGACGCCAGGCCGTCGACGATGATGAACACGGCATCGGCTTCCATGTCGCCCTCCTCGCAGAGGACCTGGGGTGCCGTAATGGTATCGTCCTCGGTAAGTCTCCCGAGATCCTCCAGATCCTCCGGATCCAGGTGGGCGAACAGGGGGACGCCTCGCAGGAACTGCATCTTCTCGATCGTAGCCAGACTGGAGAAACGCTCGTCCGGCGTCTCCGGCCCCTCCTTGGCGCGCCTTTCGCAAAGAGCGGCCGTCTCGCGGACCAGGGGATGGGGATCCTCCAGGCCGCGCGCGACGATCGTGTGCGCGACCCCCCCATCGGTTCCCGCTGTCCAGACGGCCCCCGCGCGGATGTAGGGATCCGTGGCGGCTGCCAGGCGCTTCAGCATCTCAGCCCAGGCAGCGGTGTCCGGTTCGGCTTGCATCGGTGTTCGATCGAGGATCACCGGCTCCAGCTCACGGACCAGCGCTTCGCTGCCGGGACAGGCGCTCGCGAGCTCCCGAACAGCTGCCTCGCGGGTGTGGATCTCCCCGGCGAGGAGCCCCGGTCGCAGTGCCCGCACCCGCTCGGCGTCACCAGCGATCTCCAGGAACTCCAGCACCCGGCTAATGGCCGCTTCCTGCTCACCGTGCAGCAGGTAGGACAGCAGCCCCCTGGCACCGGGTTGCTCGGGAGCGCCGAGCCTCGCGAGATCGCGGCGGACGGCCAGCGCGTGCTCCATCTGACCGCGCGCCCTGACGAGCAGCGCGCCCGACTCCCCTCGCATCTGTTCCAGGAGCCTCGCGTGCGCCTCGGGCCCGACCCCGAACGCGCGCTGCAGCTCGGTCACCTCGCTCGCGGACGCACGCCTCAGCAAAGCTTCCGCGAGAGCGGTCTGGTAGCCCTCGAGCTGCGCTCGCTCCTCGACGCTGGCGACCCCGCCTTGCTCGAACAGCCGGCGCTCCTCCTCGGAAAGACGCTCGATCACCTTTTCGTGTTCCCTCGGGGAGATGCCCAGCTGCTCTCGAACTTCATCCAGAAGCTGGAGCTCCCCGCCGCTGACGAGACCCTCGGCGATAATCTCCCGAACTGTGTTGTTGTATGCCGCCAGGAGCTGCTCCCGCGCGTGCTCGCCCGCCTTGATCCAGGCGTATACCTCACCGGCATCCCGGGGTGGCGGATCTTCGAAGGGCCAGTTGCGAAGGAGCTTGACGGCGCCTTTCTCCTGGATGTAACGCTCGCGTGTTCGGCGCGAGCGTTTGACCGCGAAGAGGGTCGCGACCAGCGGTGCCGCGAATGCGACTGTGCGAGTTCCACCCGGCACTTTTCGAAGCGAGGGTGCGCCGGCGAAGAAATAGAAGGTGCTGAAGGCGGCGAAGGCCGCCACCGTCAGCACCAGGTGACGTCGACGCTCGGCATCTTCCACGAAGCGACCCACGATCGCTTCGATGCCCAGGAAGGCCGCATAGCTGGCCGCCGAGAAGACGAGCAGCGTGAGCAGCGCCGCCCACACGGCGGGAACCTGCGGTGCGAAGAAAAAGCCGGCGCCTCCGACCAGCTCCGGGCTGAACGGCAGCCGGGTCCAGCGACCGTCGAAGTACGCTTCCCAATCGCCGTGTCGCAGCCAGTAATAGACGTAGAAGGACAGCACCAGACCGGGAAAGGCGAACATCGCGATCCGGCGTCCCGTGGCCGTCACGTCTTGCCAGTAGGCGTTCTCCTGGTCGATGTCGGGACAGTGCTTCTTGCAGGCGGTGCATCGGACGCACTGGGAATTGGAACCCTTCGGCAGAGAGTTGGGCTCGGTGTAGATCCGCTCCACCAGGCCGACCGGGCAGAGGAAGTTGCACCACGTCTTGCCGGTGAAGATCAGGTTGGTGGCGACCGCCGCCAGGGCCAGGCCAATGAGCAGACCGGAGAGCCAAACACCGTCCCCGTTCGTCGCCACCAGGCGCAGCACGAGCATCGCCAGTAAGAACCCAAAGGTGACGAGGAAGAACCATCGTTCCAACCACTTCGGCACGCGTCGCTGGGCGCCGCGATTGAGCTTCCGGCCTAGCTCGCCGAGAAAGGCTAGCGGACAGATCCAACGCCAGTTGGGAAACCCCATGAGCACGATCGACATCGGCAGCAGGGGCAGCAGCATCGTCCAGAAGACGCGCGGCAGCGAGTCCGTCGTCAGGCCGAGAAGGATGGCTGCGAGGTAGCCCACTACGAGCACGCCACGGATCCGCCGCTGCCAGGAGGTCGGTCCGACCGCTTTGGCCGTCAAGGCTCGCTACCCTCGCGCCCTCAGTCATCCTCGGGCGAGAAGGTGCGCAGGCTGTGCAGGAAGGTCACCAGAGCCTTCCGTTCCTCCCCGGGCAAGGCCGCGAAGGCGTCGCGCGAATCCTGCGCCTCGCTGCGAAGCGGGTCCCCGACGGCGGGCGGGTCGTCGATCCCATGGAGGAGGATCGCTTCCTCGAGGCTTCCGGCACGGCCGTCGTGCAGCCAGGGCCCGGTGTTCCCGACACCCCAGAGCTCGGGAGTCAGAAAGACCGAGGGGGCGATCACCACGACCTCTCCGTCCACCATGGTGGGCACGAAGTTCGCGGTGAAGGAGAGCTCGGGCGCCGCAGGATCCGCGAGGTGCTGTCCCATGCTATGGCGCCTGAGGTCGCCATACAGCCGGATGATCGCTCCACCATCGGGGTGGGTTTCCGCCCGGGGTGGCTGAGAATCCAGCAGGATGTCGAAGCGGACCGGGTGCTCGGGATCGTACCCCGGATCCCTCTCCGCAAGTCGCTGGTTGTAGTAGTTGCCGTTGCCACGCAGCGTCGGTTCCTCGAATACCGTGTTCTGGAGCCTGAGCTCCGGCATGTGGCACGCTGCACATCCGACCTTCTCAAGCGCCGACCGCCCCCGCTTGATCTCGGCGAGGGTCTTTTCGTCCGGGGCGGCCACCATTCCGAGCTCCGCCAGCCTCTCCAGCGACTGTGGCACTTCCTGAGCGGCGGTGTAGATCGTCATGGCCGTGACATCTCCCACCGACAACTCACGCGTCACCCCGTCGTCGTCGGGATCGGGGTTGAACTCACGATCCGGCGGGGGAAACCAGACCAGCTCCTCGGCCTGCATTCCCATCAGGCCGGCCGAAGCGCCCACAACCGGACCCCGCACCGTGGGGCCGTCCCCCTTCCAGCCTATCGGCCGAACCACCAGATCCGGATCGACGCCCCGGACACCGGTGAGGTCGAAAGTGACCTCTCCTCCGGTGTTGGCGGTTGCGACGATAGTCCCGTAGTCGATGCCCTTCGAGGTCAGGCTCCTCTGGACCGACGTGCCCGGGCTCCCGCCGGCTTCCCGCTCCGCGTCGTCCCGGATCGAATGCAGTTCCTCGGTGATCTCCTGGGCTAGAAGTTGCACGATGGCGTCACCGAACAGGGAAGTGGTCGAGCGGGTGTTGAACGGCGGCATGCCATCTTCGTTGGGATCGCCTACCCGGTTGGTCGAAGCCAGCCCGGCCGCCGCGGCGGCCGGCATGTTGTGGCATTCCCCGCACGACTGGGAGGAGATCATCCCACCCCCCGCGGGCGCCACGCTGAAGCGTGGAATGGTCGAGCCGTCCCGCAATCGCGAGATCCCGACGCCGTCCAGGCCGTTGAATGGAGTGTGGAAGAGCGCCTCACCTGCGTCGAAGATTTGCTCCAAGCTCATCTTACCCGATGTGATCTCGCTGGACTCGAGGTGACCTCCTGCGAGGGGGAAGGCCGGTCCCGCGGAGAGGTCGATGATCGGCAGATCCGGAACAGCTTCGTCAGCCTCGGACTCGCATCCCGCTACGGCGAAAATCCCGAGCGAAAGGGAGAGGCCAACCGACAGAACCCGGCAATTCTTCGCGGTCACAGTGGCCTTTCCTCCTTGTGAATGGCGATAGACGAAGGGTGTAGGGCGATCGCCGTCGTGTCAACCTTGATTGCCAAAAGCTACCGGCCGGAGCGGCGGCGACCCTTGATGAACTCGATCGCCATCGGCAGCATCGATACGGCGACGATGCCGATTACGACGAAGGAGAAGTTGTCCTTCACCGCAGGCACGTTGCCGAATGCATAGCCTGCGCCGACGCAAATCCCCACCCACGCCAGGCCGCCGATTACGTTGTATGCGAGGAAGCTCGAATACCGCATCGAACCGGCGCCGGCGACGAAGGGCACGAACGTCCGCACGATCGGCACGAAGCGGCCGAGAACCACGGCCTTGCCGCCATAGCGCTCGAAAAAGGCGTGCGTGCGGTCCAGGTGCTTGCGATTGAGCAGCCGGTGCCGGAAGCCCGAGCGATCCTCCGCAGTGAGGATGCGGGGTCCGAGGAAATGTCCGGCCGCGTAGTTCACCGTGTCGCCCAGAATCGCAGCCGACAGGAGCAGGAGGGTGGCCAGGCCGAGGTCGAGCGCGCCGCGGGCCGCTAGAGCGCCCACGGCGAAGAGGAGCGAATCTCCCGGCAGGAACGGCGTGACGACGAGTCCGGTTTCCGCGAAGACCACGAGGAAGAGAAGTCCGTATACCCAGGGGCCGTGCAAGGCGATGAACTCGGCCAGGTGCCGGTCCAGGTGCAGGAACAGGTCGATCGGCAGCTGCATTGGCGCCGAATGCTACCGCATCCGCCCGGGATTCGACAGAGCGTCGCCACCGTGGGCTACGGGTCCCTTGTTCCACCTCGCGCACTTCGCTACCGTCAGAGCAGCGCAGTCGAGGTTGAACGCGGCACCGTCGAGGACAACATGAATGTGCGGTTCTGGGGTACTCGCGGGTCCCTGGCCAAGCCTGGCCCGACCACGCTGCGCTACGGCGGCAACACGTCCTGCGTCGAGGTGCGGGGTGACGACGGGACGCTGATCGTGCTCGACTGCGGGACCGGCGCCCACGGCCTCGGACAGGCCCTGGTGTCCTCCGGCGCGCCGCCCCACGACGGCCACCTCCTGATCACCCACACCCACTGGGATCACATCCAGGGGTTCCCGTTCTTCGCGCCGCTCTTCATCCCGGGAAACACGTGGGACATCTACGCGCCGGGATCGCTCGGGCAGGAGCTCGAACATACTCTGGCCGCGCAGATGCAGTACAATTACTTCCCAGTCACGCTCGCGCAGCTCGGTGCTACGATCCGCTTTCACGACCTCGCCGAGGGCCCCTTCATGGTCGGGGGCGTACGCGTTACCGCGCAGTATCTCAACCATCCGGTCCTGGCGCTCGGGTATCGGCTGGAGTCCGGGGGCAAGGCGCTTGTGTACTCGGTCGATCACGAGCCGCACGCTCCGAACCCGGTGGCCAGCGCTCCCGGCGAGCCCCCCTCGCACGGCGAGGACCAGCGCCACGTCGAATTCCTCGCCGGCGCGAACCTCGTCATCCACGATGCCCAGTACACGATCGAGGAGTATCCGCAGAAGACGGGCTGGGGCCATACGCCCGCCGAGTGGGCGGTCGACTATGCTGTCGCCGCCGGCGCCAGGCGGCTCGCCCTCTTTCACCACGATCCGCTCCGCGACGACGACGCGCTGGATCGCCTCGTGGAGGTCTGTCGCCGTCGCGCACGCGCCGCCGGCAGCCGGATCGAGATCTTCGCCGCGGCCGAGGGACAGGAGATCGGGCTGGTCGAGCGGGACACCGAAGCGCCGCGGACCGAAACGCCACCCGAGCCGACCATGATGACCGGGCCGCAAACGATTTTGGTCGCCGATGACGACCCCACGATCGTGCAGCTCCTGATCTTGACCCTGGAGCCGGATGGCTTCCGGGTCGTGACGGCGAGCGACGGTGAATCCGCGCTCCGCCTCGCACGGCTCGAGCACCCCGCCCTGGTCCTGCTCGACTGGCATATGCCGGGCGCGGACGGGATCGAAGTCACACGCACCCTTCGCAGCCAGGAGGACCCTGCCCTCAGGGACGTGCCAGTAGTTCTGATCACGTCGCAGTCGGGGGAGGAGAATACGGCGGCGGGCTTTGCCGCCGGGGTGACCGATTATCTGACCAAGCCGTTCCGGCCGGCGCACGTCCGGGCGCGCGTTCAGGCCTGGCTGCTGCGCCGCCGCAGCGAAGCTCCGGCCGAGACATGAGCGAGAGCGACCACGCTCGCAAGCTCGTGTCGCTGAGCCGGGCATCTGGTGTCTTCGTCGCGCTCATCGCTCTCGTGGTTCTCATCGGATGGGGATTCGACGTCGATCTCCTCAAGGGTGGATTGCCCGGTGACGTCGCGATGAACCCGGCGACCGCGATCGTGCTGGTCCTGGCCGCGGGGGCGCTCTCGATCAGGCCCAGGACCTGGAGCGACAGGTCCTCACTGACCCCGATGGTTTCGGCCTTCCGAGCGGCAGTCGCCCTCGTCGTCGCCTTGGGAGTAATCACGCTCGCCGGGTACGTCGCTGGGCAAAACTTTGGCGTCGATCAGGTCCTGTTCCGGGCGCGGCTCGGCGGGAACCGTATCGCGCCGAACACCGGCCTCTGCCTCGTGCTGATCGGCGCCGCGCTATGGCTCCTCGATTGGCACCGATCCTCTCAGCGCCCTTTCGCGGAGCTCGTGGCGCTCTTCCCGATCGGCATCGCCGGCGTCTCGCTCCTGGGCTATGCGTACGGCGTTGACGCCATGTACGGTCTCGGCGAGTACATACCCATGTCGTTGGCGACGGCGATTTCGATCTTCGTGCTGGGTCTCGGCGTCTTCTGCGCTCGCCCGGACCGGGGATTCGTCTCGGGGATCATCGGCGACGACGCGGGAGGGGTGCTCGCTCGCCGAATTCTGCCGGCCGCGATCCTCATTCCCGCCGCCCTCGGCTGGCTTGCGCTCTGGGGTCAGCGCTCGGGTCTCTTCAGCGAAGAGCTGGGTCAGACCTTCAGCGTGGTGGTCACGATGTTCGCGTTCGCGACGCTCATCGGGATCACGGCACGCTCGCTCGCTCTAACCGACCGCGTCCGGAAGACCGCCCAACGGCTCTCGTCGGCGCAGTACCTGACCACGCGCGTACTGTTGGAGTCGGAGACGCTGTCGGAAGCGATGTTCCGCGTCCTCCAAGCCGTTTGCGAAAGCCTCGAGTGGGTCATGGGGATCCGATGGAGTGTCGATTCCCAGGCGCAGGTGCTCCGGTGCCAGGAGATCTGGGTCGCGCCGGACCTGAGGTCCGACGCGCTTGCCGACCTCAGCCGTCGCTTCAGCTTCCAGCCCGGCATCGGCCTTCCAGGTCGGGTGTGGAGCTCAGGGAGGGCCGCTTGGATCGTCGACGTTGTCCGGGATCCGAATTTCCCGCGCGCGGCCGAGGCCGAGGTCGCGGGCCTGCACGGCGCGTTCGGCTTTCCGATCATCGGGCCCAGCGGTTTTCAGGGGGTGATGGAGTTCTTCAGCACCGAGGTTCGCGCTCCCGAAGACGCGATGCTCACTCGGTTCGAGGGTGTGGGCGGTCAGGTCGGGCAATACATGGAGCGCAAGCGCGCGGAGGCGGAGCTCGATCGCGCCAAGGTTGCCGCCGAGGCGGCCACGCAGGCCAAGTCGGACTTCCTGGCCAACATGAGTCATGAGATCCGGACGCCCATGAACCCGATCATCGGCATGTCCGATCTCCTGACGACGACCCTACTCGACCCGCAGCAGCGCGAGATGGCGGAGACGATTCGGATGAGCGGCCAGCACCTGCTGACGATCATCAACGATATCCTCGACTTCTCGAAGATCGAATCCGGGAAACTCGAGCTGGAGCAGGCGCCGATCGATATCACCGCGTGTGTCGAGGAAGCGCTGCAGCTCGTCGCGCCGAGAGTCATGGACGCGAACATCGACCTTACGTACGTGGTTGACGAGACGACACCGAGGTTGATCATCGGCGACGTCGGGCGCTTGCGTCAGATCCTCATGAACCTCGTGACCAACGCCATCAAGTTCACGCCGGAAGGAGAGGTCGGGGTGGCGGTGTCGGCCCGGAAGCTGGGGGATGTACGTCATGAGATTCTGTTCACCGTTCGCGACACCGGCATCGGGATCCCGCCGGACCGGTTCGATCGTCTCTTCAAGATGTTCAGTCAGGTCGATGCCTCCACGACGCGACGCCATGGCGGCACGGGTCTGGGGCTGGCCATCTGCAAGCGCCTGACCGAGCTCATGGGCGGGCGGATCTGGGCCGAGAGCGACACGGGGAATGGCTCGACCTTCCATTTCACGATCGTCGCCGAAGAGGTGCAAGCTCCGATCCTCGTTCCTGAAGAGGAGCACATCCAGCTTGGAGGCAAGCGAGTCCTGATCGTGGATGACAACCGCCACAACCGCCTGCTCCTCAAGCTCCAGATGCAGCGCTGGGGCATGCTCGCGCGCGAGACGGAATCACCGACCGTTGCCCTCAAGTGGATCGACCAGGGCGACCCCTTCGACGTCGTCGTTATCGATTATCAGATGCCGGAGATGGATGGTGTCGCGCTCGCCAGGAGGATTCGCGCGGTACGCGGTTCACGATCTCCGGTGCTCATCCTGCTATCGTCGGTCGGGGAGCCTCTGGCGGCCGAGGACTTGCAGGCCGATTTCTCCGCGGTGCTCTGGAAGCCGCTCAAGCTCTCGCAGCTGCGCGATCGGCTGATCGAGACGGTCGGCGAGCCGTCCGAAACGGCCGCGGCCGAGACTGCCGGGACGTCGAGTCGAGACCTGGAAGTCCGCCCGTCGGCGCTGCGCATCCTCATCGCCGAGGACAATCTGATCAACCAGAAAGTCGTCGTCCGTCTCCTCGAGAGGCTCGGCTACGCGGCGGACACCGCTGGAAACGGCCGGGAGGTGCTGGCACGCCTCGAGCAAGCGCCGTACGACGTTATTCTCATGGACGTGCAGATGCCGGAGATGGACGGCCTCGAGGCGAGCCGCGCGATTTCCGCACGTTGGCCCGCCGGCCAGCGCCCGCACATCGTCGCGCTGACGGCCGAAGGAATGGAGGGTGACCGACAGAAGTGCCTGGCGGCGGGCATGGCGGACTACCTCGTCAAGCCCGTGACGCTGGACCAGCTCGCGGCAGCTCTCGCTCGGTCCCGGCCCCTGCGGCACACGCCAGCCCGCGCAGCCGTAGTGGAAACTCCGCCTTCAATCGCCGACGCCCGCGAAGCGGAAACCGACGGCGCGATCGATCGGGTCGTGCTTTACCAGCTGCGGGACGATCTCGGAGGGATGGCGCCCGTCAGCCAGGTGATCGCGACGTTCCTCGAGAAAACTCCTTCGGTTCTTGCCGAGCTCAGCAAGGCAGCGGCGCGCGCCGATGCCGATGGCATTTGGCGAACCGCTCACAGGATCAGGGGCATGAGCGCCACCCTGGGCGCGAGGAAGCTCTCGGAGCAGTGCGCGGAAATCGAGCGCCTCGGTCGAATGGGCAGCGTTCCGGACGCCGCGAACCTCGTGACGGCCATCGAGGAATCGTACCGGACTGCGGAAGCTGCGCTGAAGGCAGAGGTCGCCAGGGGTCACGTCTCGCTACAGGCCGAGCCGAAGTTACAACCCGAATGAGGCTTGCTATTGCGTGGGCAATGTCCGCGCCGGATCGCTCCCTGAAACGTCGAGCTCCAAGAACACCTTCACGATGCGCGGGTCGAACGTTTTGCCGGCCCCGTCACGGATGATTTCGCGAGCCCGATCCTCGGGCAACCTATCGCGATAGGGACGGTTCGAGGTGAGCGCGTCCCAAACGTCGACCACGGCGAACACACGCGCGGCCAGCGGGATCTCCTCACCCTCGAGTCCGAGCGGATAGCCGCTGCCGTCCCAGCGCTCGTGATGAAGGTGGGGGATGTCGAGCGCCGGACGCAGGTACGAGATCGGAGAGAGGAGCTCATATGCATAGACCGGGTGCCGACGCATCACCTCCCACTCCTCGTCTGTCAGGGGGGCTGGTT
>DASQEN010000364.1:0-12982 GCA_035633635.1 Gemmatimonadota bacterium
CTCTTGGCGGACTTCTGCGTTCCCTTCTTCGGGCTCATGGAAACCTCCTCATACTGGCTTGGGCTGGAAACCTCGCCGCAGTTCGAATGCGGACTCGTGCTATCCAGACACAAGTGACGGTAAAGCGTCTACTCATTGAGATGCTCATATGCGTAGCGAACCGGATCCGCGGATACCTTAAGCAAACCTTCAAACGGTGTATCCATCTCCAGTACCAGAAAGACCGCGCTACCGACGGACACGGCACATACAAAGCATCGATAAGCTGAGCGCTGATCCGCACGCGGTGACCGGCTTGGCGGACGCTGCCCTCCAGGATCGTGGCCGCGCCCAGCTCCTCGCCGATCTGGCGCAGCGACTTGCTCGTCCCTTTATAGCGCATGATCGAGGTCCGGCTGATCACCTTGAGGCCCTCGATCCGGGCCAGTAGCGCCAGGATCTCCTCGGTCACCCCGTCCGAGAAGTACTCGTTCTCCTTGACGGGGCTCAGGTTGGCGAACGGAAGAACGGCGACCGATTGTTTCGGCGGGACTCCTCCCGGCTCGACGTTCGCCGGTTCACCCGTCTCCGCGCCCACCATCGCGACGTCATAGACCGCGACGGGTTCGGCGATTCCCTTGAGCTCGCGGCTGCCGCGCGCGTCGAAGCGGAACTCGGGATGCTGGCGGAGTTGCCGCCACGCGTCCTCGCTCACCCACACATGGCCCGGCTCGGCCGCGGCCTGGATCCGAGAGGCGATGTTCACCCCATCGCCGTAGACGTCCCCGTCCTCCTCGGCCACGACGTCATCGACGTGGACGCCGATGCTGAGATCCCGGGGCCCGAGCCCGGCCGAGCTAGCGTCTGCGGTGAAGTGATCCCGGATCTCGATCGCCGAGTGCACCGCGTCGTAGGTACTGGAGAACTCGATCAGCACGGCGTCGCCCATGAACTTCACTATCCGTCCGCCGTGATCTTCGACAATGCGTCGAGCCACGTTCTGCAGCACCCCGACCAGGTCGAGGGCCTGGCTTTCGTTGGTCGCCGAGAGTTTCGTGTACCCCGCGATATCGGCGAAGCAGATGGCGGCGAGACGATGAAACCTGGCAGTCACGACCGCCTCGAATGATGCACCCGCTTACGGTCAGCGCGAATGACGGAAAATGAACGAGGAATCGCGGCAATCATCTATCCCGCCCCTGCCATGAATACGCAAAGCTGTCCAAGGAAGCCGCGGTCTCCGAGGCTGACGCCCTGGCCGAGGACCGCCCGTCCCGGACGCGCCCGCGGCTCGAGGTCGTAAAAGGAATAGATGCCGACGACCAGACAGAATATAGGCTCTGTCCCCTATTCGGCCGCTCCGCCCACTACGGCGATGAGAAAGTCGATCGCCGCGTCCTCGGCCCGCTCGTGATCCAGCCCGGTCAGATCGCCGTAGATGGCGGGCGAGGCCAGCCACAGGCCGTACGTGATCAGCGCCGAGACGGTCACGCGCGCGACGGTGCGAACGTCGAGGAGGCGGAGCTCGCCGCGCCTTACACCCTCACTCAGCATGGCATCGAGGCGACCGACCGCCCCGCCGATCACCTCGATGGTGTGGAAGACAGCCAGCTCGGGGAACGCGGGCAGCTCGCCGCGTGCCTTGTCCGGCGGACGGGTACACGGGCCCGACGGCGCCGTCGTCCTGCTGGGAATCAACCCGAGCACCAGCGTTCCCGGATGAAGAAGCTCGGCATCACGAAGCAGCGCGGCTAGTCACCGCTAGATCTCGCGAGGACGCGAGATGTCCACGCCAGACAACCCGCCTCCAGCGAATACTTCAAATGTAGTTGAATTGCCTCGCCAGGTATAGTTTCTGCGCTATAATGCCGGTTAAATCGACACAGCAGCACAGAGACTACCCATGGCTGACGACAAGAAGATCCTCGCCCTTCTCTCACGCGCCGCCAAAGGCGGACTCATCACCGTCGAGGACGCAGCGGGCGAGGATCGAGAGGCGCGGGGACGAGAACCTCGACGGGGTGACGGCCGAGGCCGTGGCCCGCCACCTGGCCGAGTTCGGCTACTACCTCGACCAGTTCACGGCCGGGCAGCGCAAAGAGCTTCTGGAGGCCGTCGTGCGGGCGGTCACGGTCGAAGGGCCAGCCTGCGCCCGGCTGCGGCTCGATCTGCCGATCCGACCGTTGGGGAAGTTCGACCAGGCGGTTTCAAACTGGTGTCCGATATGGCGACCCCAACGGGATTCGAACCCGTGTCGCCACCTTGAAAGGGTGGAGTCCTAGGCCTCTAGACGATGGGGTCGCTGGAGAGAATGAAAGTTAGGAGCCTCCCTGTAGAGCGTCAATTCGAACGCCTGCGATTGGAGTACCCAGCTTCCGACGACCGTTGGCCATCGCCGTCGTGCCACGCTACGTTCACCCTACCTTCGCTTCATCTCCGGTCGCCATCTCCACGGCCAGGAAAGATCGCTCGAATCCAAAGGAGGACCCTATGGCGCACGAAGTTCCCGCTCTTCCCTACTCGTTCGACGCGCTCGAGCCGCACATCGACGCGCGCACGATGGAGATCCACCACGACAAACATCACGCCGCCTACGTGACCAACCTCAACAAGGCGCTCGATGGCCACGCGGACCTAGAGAAGAAGAGCGTCGAGGACTTGCTCCGGGACATCAAGACGGTTCCCGAGGACATCCGCACCGCGGTTCGCAACAACGGCGGCGGGCATGCCAACCATTCGTTCTTCTGGACGATCATGTCCGCGGACGGCGGCGGCGAGCCGACTGGTGATCTGGCCAGCGCGATCAAGGAGACCTTCGGCGGATTCGAAGACTTCAAGAAGAAGTTCTCCGACGCGGCGATCAAGCGCTTCGGCAGCGGCTGGGCGTGGCTCGGCCTCCATGGCAAGGATCTGCATGTGGGGAGCACGCCAAATCAGGACAGTCCGATCATGGAGGGCCACACCCCGATCCTCGGCCTCGACGTGTGGGAGCACGCGTACTACCTGAAGTACCAGAACAAGCGCCCGGACTATATCGCCGCGTGGTGGAACGTAGTGGACTGGAACCAGGTCGCGAAGCGCTACGCGAAGGCGAAGGGCTAGAGCGAGGCCGGCGCCGAGCGCCCGGCCTCCGCCTCAGCGGATCTGGTACGTCAGCCGCGCTAGAACCAGCCGCCCGAGCTCCGGGGCCCCGACGAACTCGCGGTGCACCCTGTCGAGCAGGTTGTACGCGGTCAGTGAGACCGACGCCCCGGCGACCCACGGGATCGCGACCTCCATGTTCGCGTCGACGACACCGTATCCCGGCACGCGTCCGATAAACACCCCCGTGTTCATCGGGAACGATTCGATGAACCGCCCCTGGACCTCGGCCGTGAAGTCGTGGGCCGCGTCGCGGTAGCGGACCCCCAGCGAACCCTTGCGCTTGGGGGCGTTCAGTGAGACGTCCAGCAACCCCGCGCATCCGGGCACGCCGTCGAAGTCGACGCATTCGGTGTTGACCCAGGAAGCGGAGCCCTTGAGCGACCAGGCATCGTTGACGATGACCTCGGTCGAGATATCCGCCCCCCACAGGTCCACGTTCCCGAAGTTGCGATACGCGAGCAGGATGTCGGGCTGGTCGACCTGATCGGGTACGATGGTCCCGATCGGGACCTGCGCCAGCGAGGCCGTGATCGCGGCCACGGTCGCCGCCAGCTGCGCCGGCGTCATCTGACCCCCCAGAACGAGCGGGGTCAGCCGCTGCTGAACGAACGCTGCGGTGGTGGCCGGGTCGAGGAACACGGTCGGCGTCTCGACCCGGAGCGGGGTGACGAAGTCCTCTACTTCGGTGCGGTAGACGTCGGCCGCGATCAGCAGCCGGTTGCCGATCAGCCCCTGGTAGCCGATCTCGGCGGTCGTCGTAATCGTCGGCGTGATGCGGTCGATGTCGACCGGCCCGATCGGGTCCAGGACGAAGGTCTGCGCCGAGCTGTCGAACCGCCGGAGCAAGGTCTCGATTGCATCGCCCGGGTTCAGGAGCAGTGGCACGAGCGGCTGGAGCGGGGGCGGTGCAAGCGTCTGGATCAGGGTGTTCCAGGCCAGGGAGGCGTCGGCGGGCAGCTCCATGCCCGGGACGAAGGGAGAGCGCATGCACAGCCCTTCGTCGAACCCGCCCGGGCAGTCGCGCGAGAACGTGAACCCGCTCTCGGGCGTGCCCAGCGTCCGGACGTCGTACCCGACCGGCCCGACCGGGATGCGGCCCGCGACGAGGTCGAGGAACAGGTTGTTGGTCGTCGGGGTCGAGAACGCGCGGTTGTACGTGAGCCGCAGGTTGTGGTTGTCCTTAGGCCGGTACACGAGACCCGCGCGGGGCGAGAACACCAGGTCCTCGAGGCGACTGTGCCAGTCGAGCCGCGCCGCCGCCACGAGCTCCAGCCGCTCCGTGAGGTTCGTTTCGGAGTGGAGATAGCCGCCCAGCTCCTCGATCGTGTCGTCGTCTTCGTTGCGTCCGGTGATCGTGCCTTCCGTTCGCGGCACGGTCCGCTGGAAATCGACCCCGTACGTCAACAGCTCCCGGCTCCCCACCGCGGTCGCGTTCTGGGCCTGGGCCGCGAGCACGTACGACTCGTCGATGATCGGCATGCCGGTCGGCAGGATGAACGTATCCCCGGACTCGCTGAAGTTCGCGAACGTCTGCGCGAAGAAGTTGCCCTTCCGGAGCCGCGCCTGCGCGTAGGTGTAGCGCCAGTTATCCGCCTGCCCCGCTCCGATGCCGGTCAGCTCGATCGAGGATAGCGCGGTGTTCACGCCGGCGGAGAGGACGACCTCGCCGTCTTCCCACGGGCGGACGTCGAACCTGCCTTCCGCCGACCAGCGCTCCTGGTCGAAGTCCCGGAGCCCGACCTTCGTGTTCGGATCGGTCTGCAGCGCGATCTCGCGCGCCGCCGCCTCGGCCGGGTCGATGTAGCGCCAGTCGTTGCCGCGGAAGTACTGCCCCGAGACCCGGACCCCCATGTTCTCGCCGATCCGCTGGGCGTGACGGACCTCGCTGTGGAAAACCGCGCGCTCCCCCGCTGTCATGGTGACCGTCGTCCCCGGGTCGTCGATCGGCGAGGCGGTGATCAGGTGCATGACCCCGTTCGCGCTGTTGGGGCCGTAGAGGGCCGCCCCCGGCCCCAGCACGATCTCCACTCGCTCCAGATCGAGGTTGGTCACGGGGATGAAGTTGTACGCGTTGACGCGCAGGGAAGGCACCTGGGCGTAGCGATAGTCTGCCATCACGAGCATTGCGCCGGAGAAGATGTTGTTGAACCCGCGGGTCACGACGTTGGACTGGGCGAGGCCCGTCTGGGCGACGTCGACGCCCGCCTCGCCTTTGACGTGATCGATAACGGTCGGCGCGGCCCGCTCGCGGATCTCTTCCTTCTCGACGACCTCGACCGCAGCCGGGGCCTCGAGCCGCTTCTGGGGTCGCCGCGAGGCGGATACGATGATTGGGTTCAGCTCGATCGCCTCGACAACGAGCGCGATCGACATCGCCTCGGCGGCTCCGGCCGCGACCGTGGCATCAATACGCCGGGAGGAAAAGCCGAGCGACGTGACCTCGACCTGATAGTCCCCCGCCGGAACCTGGAGATCGAACCTCCCGTCTGAGTCGGTCAGGCCCCCCGCGACCTCACGGCCGCCGGACGCGAGGACCCGGACCACGGCGTTGGCGATCGTCTCTCCGGACTCCGCGTCCATGACGCGCCCCGAGAGCGTGCCGGTCTGGCCTCGCGCGGGCACTGCGGCGAGGACGACGAGGACGAGCACCGCGAGGAGTCGGCCGAGGGCCATGCGCATGGCGAATCTCCTGTTCCGGAGTGGGAGTCGGGACCGACGCTTCGTCGTATCTCTCTACAAAATCAGCCGTTTGTCAAGCGATCGGCTTCCGACCGGACAGCCGCGGCCAGTGCCCGGGCCGACTCCGAGGCGAAGGGATTGAGGCGCAGGATGTCCTCGTAGAGCTCGTCGGTGTCGGCGGTGGTCAGGTTTAGCGCCGACCACACGCGACGCTCGGAGGGAGTGCCGTACTCGGATCCTTCCAACCCCGCAGCCGAGAGCGCCCGCGCGAGCAGGAAGACCAGCGCCTGTGACCTGGCCATCTCGCGGTCGTGGGTCTCGGGATCGAGCCGCAGGGCCTCGAGCCCCAGCCGGCGCGCCACGACCTCGATCGAGCGCGCAGCCGCGGCGTACCCCTCGGCCTCGCATACGACGATGCGCTGGCCGCGGACGTTCCGCTCCGGCGCGCTCTCCGGCCCGAACAGGGGGTGGGTGCCCACGCGCGACACGCCGGCGGGCAACAGCTCCGCCATCCACCGCATCGGCTCCATTTTGACCGACGCCATGTCCACGACCGTGGCGCCTTGTCTGAGATGCGGAGCCATCGCCTTCAGCACGGCGGGCATCGTGCGAACCGGCACGGCAAGGAGCACGGTAGGGCGCGATGCGCAGGCGGCCAGGTCGCCCCACGCCACCCCGCGCGCCGCTGCTTCGCTCGACAGGTCCCGAACGTCGGTCGCCAGCACCTGGAAGTCCGTCTCCAGGACCTCCGCTGCCAGCTGGCCGCAGCGGCCGTATCCGACGATGCCGAGCTCGGGCCTCATGCGGCCCTCATTCGGCGCCCAGCTTCTGTCCGAGCTGCTCGACGAGCTTTCGCTCCTCCTCGGTCAGCGTCTCGGGCACCTTCACATGGATCTCCACGTACTGGTCTCCCTTCGTGTCAGCGCTCTCCAGCCCCTGTCCCTTGAGCCTCAGCCTGGTCCCGCTCTGTGTTCCGGGCGGAACGCGGACCTGGACCTTCGTCCCGTGGATCGTGCGCACCCGGATCTTCGCCCCCAGCATCGCCTGCACGATCGAGATCGGGACCGTGCAGTGGAGGTCCAGGGCTTCGCGGCGGAAGAATCGGTCGGGCTTCACGCGCACGGTCAGGATGAGGTCTCCGGGAGGCCCGCCGGCCGGCCCCGGCTCGCCCTGACCGCGCATCCGGATGCGGTGGCCATCCTCGGTCAGCGCGGGGATCCGGACCTTGACGCGCTTGCGCTCGGTCACCGAGCCTTCGCCGCGGCACTTCGAGCACGGCTCCTCGATCAGCGTGCCGCGTCCGTAACATCGCGGGCAGGGCCGCTGGACCGCAAAGCCGCCCTGAACCAGCGACACGCGGCCGGAGCCGCCGCACTGCGGGCACGTCTCGACCGGCGTGCCGGGCTCGGCGCCCCTGCCCTCGCAGCGCGGGCACTCCACCTCGAGCGGAACGCGGATCTCGATCTGGCCGCCCTTCGCCGCGACCAGGAACGAGACCCGCACGTCGATACGCCGATCGGCACCCCTGCGCGGCTGCGGCGTACCACCCCCGCGTGGCCGCCGGCCCCCGAAGATCGACGAGAACAGGTCGCCGAGGTTGAACGCCTCGGCGCCCGCCAGATCCCCGAGGTCGACCGTCCGCCATTCTCCGGCGGCGCCTCCCTGGCCGAACCCGAAGCCGCCGAAGCCGACTCCCGGCCCACCGCCAAATCCGGCGCCCGCTCCCGCGCTCCGCATCGCGTCGTATTGCTTCCGCTTCGCCGGATCGGAAACGACGCGGTAGGCCTCGGAGATCGACTTGAAGCGCTCCTCGGCGGACGGGTCGTCGGGGTTGGCATCGGGGTGGTACTTCCGCGCAAGCTTGCGGTAGGACTTTTTGATCGTGTCAGGGTCAGCGTCGTGCGGGACACCGAGGACCTGGTAGTAATCCTTCGCCGCCACTAGCGCTCAGGAGGGGTCGGCGGATCTGTGCTCGTACACCTGCACCTGAGCGGGTCGCAGCAGCTGGCTTCCGAATTCGTATCCCGGGATCGCGACCGCGGCAACGGTGCCGTCCCGATCGGGAGAAGACGCCGGGAGGATGGAGATCGCCTCGTGCCGGTGGGGATCGAACGGCTCTCCGATCTCTCCGATTCGCGTCAGACCCTCGCGCTCCAGCGTATCGGCAAGCTTCCGCTCCACAAGCGACACGCCGTCGATGACCGCGGATGCGGCGGTCTTCCCGGGATCCAGGTGCGCCACGCGCTGGAGGTCGTCGAGCGCCCCGAGGAGCTTCTGGACGAGATCCGCCTTGGCGCGCGCCCACGCGGCGGAGCGCTCTCGCGCTTCGCGCTTCCGGAAATTGTCGAACTCGGCCTGGAGTCGGAGGAATCGGTCCTCGAGCGCATCGAGCTCCTGTTCCAGGTCCTCGGTGGCAACCGCGCGCTCCTCAGCGCGCGTCTCCTCCGCGAGCTGGCCATCGTCGCCCGAAGCGTCGGATTCGGGATCCTCGATCGGGATCTCGCGGGTCTCGTCGCGCATGCTCATGTCGGACGAATATATACGGGCGGCGCCGGTGTCCCAATACCCCCTGCCTGGGGACGTCAGCCCGACTGCAAGAGCTCCAGGAACGCCTCCTCGTCGAGGACGGGAACCCCCAGCTCCCGCGCCCGATCGAGCTTGGAGCCCGGGCTTTCCCCGGCCACCACGTAATCGGTCTTCTTTGACACCGAGCCGGTCACCCGGCCGCCGCGGACCTCGATCCCGCTCGTGGCCTGGGAGCGGCTTAGCGAGGACAGCGTGCCGGTGACGACGAATGCCTTCCCCGAGAGGGGCCCCGAGACCGATGCCCGTCTCGGGGCCGTCATGTCGACGCCGTGCCCGGCGAGCCGCTTGACGACCGCGCGGTTCTCCGGCGCGTCAAAGAACTCCCGCACCGACTCGGCGAGCGTGGGGCCGATGCCCTCGACCTCCTCGAGCCGCTCCCGATCGGCGGACAGGATCTTCTCCAGCGAGCCGAACGCCTCGGCCAGCGCACCGGCCGCCGATTGGCCGATGTGACGGATGCCAAGTCCGTAGAGCACGTGGCGAAACCCGCGGGACTTCGAGCGCTCGAGCGCGGCCACGAGGTTCCGCGCTGACAGCTTCCCCATCCGCTCCAGACCAGCCAGCGTGTCGGCGTCCAGGTCGTAAAGGTCCGCCAGATCGCGGACCACCTCCCTGTCGACCAGCTGGCGCGCGAGCATGTCTCCCAGCCCGTCGACGTCCATCGCCCCGCGACCGGCCCAGTGCAGGATCCGTTCGCGGAGCTGTGCCGGGCAAGAGGCGTTGGGACAGCGGTGGGCGACCTCGCCTTCCAACCGGACGATCTCGGCCCCGCAGGCCGGACAGCGGCGCGGCATCCGGAAGCGCCTCGCTCCGCGGCGCCGCTTCTCCACCACTACCCGGACGATCTGTGGGATCACCTCGCCGCCGCGGGCAACGACCACGGTATCCCCCACGCGCACGTCCTTGCGGGCCACCTCGTCCTCATTGTGGAGCCCCGCCATCTGGACCGTCACTCCGCTGACCTCGACCGGCTCCAGGACCGCGGTCGGGGTCAGCTTCCCGGTGCGGCCGACCGTGACCATGATGTCGCGGACCACCGTGGTCGCCTCCTCGGCCGGGAACTTGAAGGCCACCGCCCAGCGGGGATGCTTCGAGGTCGCTCCCAGGGCCGCCTGCTGGTCGAGGTCGTCGACCTTGACGACCACGCCGTCAATCTCGTAGTCGAGCTCGTGGCGACGCTCCTGCCAATCCAGGCAGTGGGCGACGAGCGGTTCCCGGCCTTCGAACCTCCGCCACTCCGGATTGATCGGGAAGCCCCACTCCGCGAGCCGCTCGAGCCCTTCGGACTGTCGCGACACGTCGGCCTCGAGCAGCGTGTAGGCGAAGAAGCGCAGCGGGCGAGAAGCCGTGATCCGCGCGTCGAGCTGGCGCACCGAGCCCGCGGCGGCGTTGCGGGGGTTCGCGAACGGCGCCTCGCCTGCCTCCTCGCGGGCCTCGTTCAGCCGCTGGAAACCGCTGCGCATCATGTACACCTCGCCGCGGACGATCATCGCCCCCGGCACCGCATCGCCGCGCAGCCGGAGCGGGATCTCGCGGAGGGTGCGCAGGTTCACGGTGATGTCCTCTCCCATGGTCCCGTCACCGCGAGTCGCGCCACGCACGAGCACGCCGTCCTCGTAGCGCAGCGAGATCGAAAGCCCATCGATCTTGTGCTCCGCCACCCACGCCAGCGCGTCCGGATCGTCGACGGCGCGGCGCACCCGATCGAGCCACGCCTCGAGCTCCTCGGTTCCGTTGGCGTTGTCGAGCGAGAGCATGGGGACTTCGTGAGCTGCCCGGGGGAAGGCCGACTGGGGCTCTCCGCCCACCCGGCGGGTCGGCGAATCAGGCGTCGCGATCTCGGGGTGTGCGGCCTCGAGCTCGAGGAGCTCGCGCATGAGCGCGTCGAACTCCGCGTCGCTGACGACCGGCGCATCCTCGACGTAGTACAGCCTCTCGTGCCGCCGGATTTCGGCGCGCAGTTCCTCGGCGCGCCGGCGCGGTTTGCTGGGTGGGGTCATGAAATCAGGAGCTCAGGAGACGAGTGCTTCGCAGCGCGCCTCGTCGCGGACGCGCGCGAAGATCCGACGCTGAAGGGCGGCAAAATCGCGGTCGCACTCCTGCCATTCGCGTCGCTGCCAGTCGGACTCGGGCCCCTCGGCGAGGATCCGCCGCGTCCCATCGATCGCTTCGGCCGTCGTCCCCAGAGCTGCCGCCCATGGGCGCGCCAGCCGCAGCATCTTCTCGATTTCGTCCCGGAGCTGGATCGTCTCGCCGGTGATCGGATGCGCGATCGACTCTTCCCAGCCGAAGCGCTGGGCCTTGAACCATCCATCCGACAGGTAGGCGGGTTCGAGCTCCCACTCCGGCTCGCGAGCCTCCCACCGCGAGAGCAGCTCCGCCGCGAGCGCCTGCCCGAGGGCGACCAGCGTCCGCGTCCGATCCAGGCCGATCTGCATGTCCAGCATGCGCAGCTCGACTGTCGGGTACGTGACGTGGGGACGCACGTTCCACCAGACCTGACGGGGAGCGGTGATCGCCCCGGAGGCGATCAGAGCCTCGATGACCCGCGTGTGATGGGACCAGTCCTCGAAGCGCGGCGCGAACCCGGTGCGGGGGAACGACCCGAACACGTGCATGCGGATCGTCCGGAATCCCGTGTCCGCTCCCTCGAAGAAGGGAGCGTTGGCGGACAGCGCCAGGAGCGGCGCACACCACCGCCGGAACTGATTGGAGACGTAGACCCGCGCCTCGGGATCCTCGACCTCGACGTGGACGTGCAGGCCGAAGGACAGATTGCGCCGCGCCAGATACTGCAGCTGCCGGCCCACCCACTGGTACGCCTCGGTGTCCACGAAGTCCTGGTCCTGCCACCGGGCGAAGGGGTGCACGCCGCCGATGCCAATCGCCACCCCGAGCGGCGCCGCGATCTCGAGCACGTCGCAGCGCAGCGCGCGGACCCGGGCCATCGCCGCGGCGACATCCGCGGACTTCTCGATGTTCCCCTCGAGGATCGTGTGCAGGAGCTCGTACCGCAGTCGCTCCCGAAGCTCCGGACCAGCGGCACGGAGCAGTACGTCGACGGCGGGTGCCAGGTCGCCGCTTTCCGGGTCGCAGAGTTGGTATTCCTCCTCGACCCCGATGGGGAGCGAGAGCGGTTCCATCGATTCAGGGATAGGCGGCGCGGAGGTACTCGCGTTCCGCGTCGGACATTCCGTACAGATCGTACAGGTGGCTCTCGGCCTGGGCCTGCAACTCCTCGATCTTCGACTGTGCGCGCTCGATCTCGGCCTCGATCCTCGCCCGGTGCTGCAGAACGACAACGACGTGGGCCGTCGACACCGGGAGCTTGATAAACATCTCGAGCTCCTCCTTGGACATCCCGCGCAACTCGTTGAATCGCTGCTTGAGCCAGAGCTCCAGGTAGGTGGCCGCCTCTTCGGTAGTGGTCACGATCGTGGAGCCGCGGCGGAAGATCACGACCGGGCCGCGGCGCTTCACGTCGGCGACCTCGGAGAGCGGGCGCGGAACGTTGATCTCCCGGATGATCCCCTCCGTCCGCGCGATCGGGACCAGCGGGACCCGGGCCTCCACGGCGATCCGGTGGACCTCATCCATCGCCGCCAGCCGGTCGCTGTTCTGGAGGACCAGCTCCAGCAGCCGGTCCCGCACCTCGCGGAACGCTCTGCCCGTCTTCAAGGTCAACATCGGCACCTCGAACGCGGCCAGACGATTCTCGGCGGGGACAGCCGGGGCCCCCGACTTCTTCGGGTAATAGTGCTGCCAGTAGAAGTGGAACAGCCGCGAGTTGAGGATCACGGGCAGGTCCTCGGTCGGTGTCGACACGAGTCGCGGCACAAGGGACAGCAGCGGAGCCACCATCAGGACCCCTTTCGGCGCCAGGGCGGCCATGGGCACGTCCTTGTAGCGGAACGGCACCTTGGGGAGCTTGATGGCCTTGAGATGACTCTTGTCGAACGGCTCGTCCTTGATGCTGCGCAGATAGGTGGCCGGTGGGCGTATCATGTGGCGCGCCAGCAGATAGCTGCGGCGCACAAAACCCACCGCCCGGTTGCGGCGTCTGGTGTCCAGCGAAGCCCACTCGGAGCGAGCGACCAGCTCCTCGCGCGAAGCCGCTTCGAGCGGATCCGGCGCACCCGGGAGCAGATCGCAGAGCCGGTCGAGACGCTCGGTGCGCGTGTCGATCCCCTCGTAGCGCTTCGCCAGTGTCTTGGCCGAAACCTTCTTGCGCGTCTTCTCGACCAACTGTGACCCCGCTACGGGAATGACTATCCGGATGTAAGGATGCGCGCAGGATCCATCCGCGCCGCCCGGTGCGCGGGAGGGACTGCGGCGAGGATGCTGACCAGGAGCCCCAAGCTAAGCCCCAGGGCCAGGATCGGCCAAGACAGCGCGAAGAAGCTCTCGGGCAGGAGCAGGAGGTCCGGCAGGGCCCGGTCGAGGGCCATGTCGGCCCCCAGCGCGGCCGCAGCGGCCAGGCCCAGGCCCGCGGCCGCCCCTCCCAGTCCGATCAGCGCAGCCTCGCACAGGAACAGGAGCCGGATGTCGCCCCGGCTCGCGCCCACGGAGCGGAAGATCCCGATCTCATGGCGTC
>DASQEN010000365.1:0-3075 GCA_035633635.1 Gemmatimonadota bacterium
CTACGGCGCCTTCCTCCATGGCGGCGTCTCGCTCGAAGAGCTGATCCTGCCGGTCGCGACCCTCACGCCGCGCTGACGGCGGGTGCCCGTGTCGGTGACGGGCGCGCGCGTCTCATCAGATATGCCAGTTGCAGGAACCAGACCGCCACCATCGTCCACGACGCGTGTTCGATAAGCGGCGTGATCGGTGCCGCCAGCGCGACGGCTCCCAGAAGGAACAGCATCCACGCGCCGGCATCGGGGGAATCGCCGCGCGCCAGCCGGTACAGCGCGATCACGGGGAAGATCAGAAGCAGGTCGTCGTAGACGCGGTGGTAGGCCCAGACCCGAGCCACGATCGCCGCCACACCCATCAGCAGCCAGAGGTCCGCCCCACGATGGCGCCAGGCCCAGGCGCCATGGAGCGTGAAGACCAGGCCCGAAGCCGGGAAGACCCACGAGTCGAGTCCCAGCTCTCCCAGCCACAAGTGGAGGTTTCCGTACCCTGTCGTGGCCAGGGCGTACTCGGACTTGTAGTACCACGCGGCCAGCAGGGCGCGCACCGCATCGAGGCCGGTGCCGTGGAGCGCGACCGACACGACGGTGGCGACGAGGTAGGCGACCACCGCCAGGACTGCCGGCCGGACCCAGCCCTTCGAGAACGCGATCACCCAGAAGAACGGCAACGTCAGATTCGGCTTGACCAGCGCGAAGAGGAAGAGCGCGGCCACCACGGCGTCTCGTCTCGCGCTCGGGGGCTCGCGTAGCTGGAGCAGGATGCCGGCGAGAGCGGCGAGCAGGACGTGGAACGTGATCTGGCCGTTCCCGATCGTGATCGCGGCCGGGTAGCAGGCTACGATCAGGACCGCGAGCAGCCCGCGATCCAGACCGCTCGCGGGGCGCGCCTCGCGCAGGAGAAGCTTGACGAACGATGCGATCACCAAGGCCGTGGTCAGTGCGTAGTACCAGGGCTCGAGCTGGGCGGGGGCCCAGCCGAAGAAGGGCCAGAGGAGCAGGAACACGGCCGGGGGATGGATCGCACCCCGGTAGCCGACATAGACCCGAGTCTGGGCGAACCAGTCGCGGATCAGTTCGTGGTAGAGCAACAGGTCAAGCGGCCCCTGGGGTTCGAACAGGAGGCGGTGGACCTCCACGGCGAGTCGGGCACCCACGACCACCACGGCCAGCGCGGCGGCCAGAAGGAGAAGCGGGCGCCGAGAAAGCGTCGGCGTCAGGGCGCGTCCACGAACGCCCGGAGGCGTTCCTTGCCTTCCCCGATGATCGGATCCCCGTGGGCGAGGATCAGGTGCCGGAACTCGCGTCTCAGGTTCCGGCCCAGCGACGCCTTGATCCCGCGCTTGATCCCCGGCGGGTCGTCCCCCATGTGCTCGTCGGGCACGAAGTCGAGCTCGCTCCCGCGCAGAATCACGCTGTCGCCTAGGGCCAGGACTCCGCCCTCGACCGGGATGAGCAGCGCGGTCTCCTCGGGGCAGAGCACACCCACCTCCAGCGCCTCGACCCCGCCCGCAAGCGTGTCGCCGTGCTCGTAAGGCTCGACATCCTCTCCCTGCGTGAACTCGTGCATCCCCGCCGAATGGCAGTGAATCGTCGTGCCGAACGCCTCGCGGAACTTCCCGGAATGCCGATAGTGGTGGCGGTTGGTCAGGATCGCATGGGCCGGCTCGCCGTGCTCGCCGAACCAGTCCAGACCCGCGTCGGGTATGCGGGGGTCGATCAACACTCCGCCGCCGACGTCAGGAAAGAAACTAGAGTGGACCGGAATTCCCCACTTCTCGTGAACGGTCATCCAGTGCCAGACGCCGGGTAGGATCTCGTGCATGCTAGCCCCCTCGATGGATGGGATGTCCGAGAATCGGCTATCTTACGCTATCATGCGCACCTATCTTCGGCTACTGCGGTACCTGCGCCCGCACGCGGGGCTGCTCGCGACGTCGCTCGCGTTGATGGTCGCATTCGCGATCGTCGACGGGTTCTCGATCGTGATCCTGGTTCCATTCCTGCAGGTCCTGTTCGGCGGGCCGTCGGACACCGCGGTGGTCCTGCCCCCGGATGCCGGCCTGTTCGACCGCGCCGAGAACTTCTTCAAGCACGACCTCTGGTCCTGGCTGTCGGAGCCGACCGCGCTCGGCACGCTCAGCAACGTGTGCCTATTGATCCTCGGCATCTACTTCGTCAAGGCCGTGCTCGGGTACTTCCAGCAGTTCCTGCCGCAGATCGTCCTCGAGCGGACGCTCAAGGACCTGCGCGAGGAGGTGTTCGAGCACCTCCAGCACCTGTCGTTCCGCTGGTACCAGCGGACGCGCGCGGGCCACCTGCTCTCGATCATGTCCAACGACGTGAACATGCTGAAGGACGCGATCGCCACCGGGCTCTATAAGGCGAGCCAATACTTGCTCGAAGCCGGCGTGACGCTGCTGATCCTGGTGGCGATCTCGTGGCGTCTGACGCTCGTGGCCCTGGCGGTCCTCCCGCCGATCACCTGGATCGTAGTCACGATCGCGAAGAAGCTGCGGCGCGTAAACCGCGAGAGGTTGCGGAAGTTCGGCGACGTGGCCAGCACGCTCCAGGAGAACATTGCGGGGATCCGGGTCGTCAAGGCGTTCGGGGCAGAGCGCTACGAGCAGGACCGCTTCGCGCGCGACAACCAGGGCTATTTCCGCAACATCGTGCGCGCGAAGAAGTACGCGCTGATGGGAACCCCGCTCTCCGAGCTCCTGCTGGCCGGGGCCGTGGTGCTGATTCTCTGGATCGGCGGGCGCATGATCCTGGTGTCGGGTACGCTCACGCCGGAGACGTTCTTCGTGTTCCTGGTCGCCGCGCTCAAGCTGTCGAGCCCGATCAAGTACCTGTCCAAGCTCAACGAGGACGTCCAGCCGGCGCTGGCCGCCTGCGAGCGCATCTTCGGGATCCTCGATACGGAGCCTGAGGTCAAGGAGGCGCCGGACGCCCGCCCGATCCGCTCGTTCGAGGACCGGATCGAGTATCGGAACATCTCGTTCGCCTACGAGGATGCCTCGGGCCCGGTGCTCCACGACATCTCGTTCACGGTGCGGAAGGGAGAGGTCGTCGCGCTCG
>DASQEN010000366.1:0-9453 GCA_035633635.1 Gemmatimonadota bacterium
GGAGTTGCAAGCACCCTTCCACCGGGCAGGCGCGCGCTGATGTTGCCCTCGCTTCCCCCGACAAGCCCGCGCTCGTACAGCCGGCGCCCGACGGCGACGATCTCCCGCCGCAGGCGGTCAACGAGATCCGGGTTCGGGGTCTGCGTCATCGGCAGGTCAATATGCGGCGCGCGCGCTCCGAGGGAAACGCGGCTCCCCTCGCTCACCCCTTCACCACGCCAAGAGGCACGAGCCGGGCCACGCGGCGGCTCACCCCCGCCTGCTCCATGACCTCCACCACGTCGGCGACGTCCTTGTACGCGTGGGGCATCTCCTCGGCCACCGTGCGCAGGCCCGTGGCGCGCACGATGACACCATGGCGCTCCATCTCGCCGAGCAGGTCCCGGCCCCGCGACTCCTTTTTCGCCTGGGTGCGGCTCATCCGTCGTCCGGCTCCATGGCAGGTCGATCCGAACGTCCCCTTCATCGCTCCTGGAGCGCCGGCGCACACGTACGAGTACGTGCCCATGCTGCCCGGGATCAGGACCGGCTGGCCGGACTTCCGATAGGCTTCCGGCACGTCGGGGTGACCCGGCGGGAACGCCCGCGTCGCCCCCTTGCGATGCACGCACACCTGGCGGGCTTTTCCGTCCACCTCATGTTCCTCGACCTTCGCGATGTTGTGACAGACGTCGTAGAGGAGCTTCATCCCGAGTTCCCGCGGCCCCATCCCCAGCACGCGCTGGAACGTCTCCCGCACCGAGTGCAGCATCACCTGGCGGTTCGACCAGGCGTAGTTGGCGGCGCAGCGCATCGCGCCGAGGTACGCGCGCCCGTCCTCGGAATCGAGCGGGGCGGCCGCGAGCTGGACGTCGGGGAGCTCGTAGCCGTACGACTTGAGCCGCGGCTTGATCCGCTTGATGTAGTCGTCGCAGATTTGGTAACCCAGCCCCCGTGATCCGGAGTGGATCATGACCACGACCTGATCCTCGAACAGGCCGAACGCGCTGGCCAGGTCTGGGTCGTAGATCCGCGCAACCCGCTGCACTTCGAGGAAGTGGTTGCCCGAGCCGAGCGTCCCCACTTGCGAGAGGCCGCGCTCCTGGGCCCGGTCACTGACCTCATGCGGGTCGGCGCCATCGAGGCGACCTCGCTCCTCGGTGTGCTCGAGGTCGTCGGCGTTTCCATACCCTCGCTCGACCGCCCATCCCGCTCCACGCTCGAGCATCCGCCTTAGCTCCGCGCGCGAGAGCTTCGAGATCGCCCCCTCCGCCCCCACCCCGCTCGGAACCGCGTCGTAGAGCGCATCCATCAGCTGCGGCAACCGGCCGCGCACGGCTTCGGTCGTGAGGTCGCTCCTGGCCAGCCGCACCCCGCAGTTGATGTCGTATCCGACACCCCCCGGGGAGATCGCGCCCCGCTCGGCATCGGTGGCCGCAACCCCGCCGATGGGAAAGCCGTAGCCCCAGTGGATGTCCGGCATGGCCAGCGACCAGCCCACGATGCCGGGCAGCGTGGCCACGTTCCGGACCTGGATCAGGCTCTCGTCGCCGCGGATGTCGTTCATCAGCGCGTCCGAGGCGTACACGCGCCCCGGCACCCGCATCTCACCGGCTCGGGGGATCTCCCACAGCCAGGGCTCGATCCTACGGATCTCCATGCGATCCCCCCTCGTGTCCCACTACACGTCGAAGATGACCCGCCCCCGCCAGCCGCCGCCGGGTGACGGCTCGAAGGCGAGCTGATGCCAGGTCACCGCCTTGAGCTCGCTGGCCGCGGCGAGCACATCCCGGGACAGGGTCGCGCCCCGCACACGGGCTCGGAACCCCGCTGGCTCGTGCTCCTCGACGCTGACATCGAGCGGCACGAAAGCCTGCTCCTCGATCATCCGATAGAGTCGCTCGCACCAGGCCTTCAGGAGCTCGGCGTACCCGTCCTCCGCCAGCCGGACCTCGCGCTCCTCCGTCGGAAGTAGCGATGGGGCCTCCCCGAACAGGAGCTGGACCAGGCCGCGCTGGGCGGCCTCCAGGATCGCGCCCGGATCGGGCCCCTCGAGGTCCAGCCCGACATCGGCCGCGTGGTCGATCTCGCGGAACTCCCCACGCCGCATGGCGAGGGAGGGGAGGGGCGTCGGTAATGGCGCCACGAGATCGTGGCGCTCGATCTTCCGGAGGAGGCGCGGACGGCTGATCCCGAGCTCGCGGGCGGCCCGCGACCGGTTCCAGTTGGAGCGAGCGAGCGCGTGCTCGACCACGCGCCGCTCGTATTCCTCGAACGACAAGCCCTCGGGCGGGATCTCGACGACCAGGCGCTCGGGCCCCGTCTCCGGCACCTCGCCCGATGACCCGGACCACCGTAGCCGCCGGTCCCGCTCGCGCAGGATCGCCTCTCCGAGCCACCGCCGGTCCCGCGGGAGGAGCGCGAAGTCGGTGGCGCCCGCGACCAGCGCGGCCGCCGCGCGGGCCGGGTCCCGCGAGACCGCGACGATCAAGACCGGGAGCTCCGGATCGAAGGCGCACCGGATTACCGCGAGGCCCTCTCCACCCGTTTCTTCGATGGGTCCGTCCAGGTCCACGATCAGGACATCTGCCTCGACGAGAGCTGCTCCGCTCACCCGCGACCCGGACGGCACCGAGCGGCACTCGATCCCCGCGTCCGATGGAATCAGCTCGGCACAGGGCAAAGCGCCGACGACCACGACCTCTAGCGGTCGAGCGACCGGATCGATCATGGCCCGGCCTCCGGCGCTCCCCAACCACCGCCACCCGGGGTCTCGAGCCGGATCCGGTCCCCGGCATCCAGAGCGAAGCGTCCCTTGGACGGAAGTTTCTCCGTGTGTCCGGCGCGCACGATCCAGTCCTCGCCGGGCCGACCATCCCCCCCACCGGCGAGCCCCCACGGGGCGATGCGCCGCCGATCCGCCAGGAGCGTCCCGACCATGGATGAGAGTGCCTCCAGCTCCCGCACGAGCCCGTCGCCCCCCGGGCGGCGTCCCGCGCCACCGCTGCCTCGACGATAGGCGTACCGGACGACCCGCACCGGCAGCGCGCGCTCGAGCGCCTCGACCGGCGTGTTCAGGCTGTTGGTCATGTGGGTGTGGACGCCGGAAGCCCCCGCGGCGCGCGGATGCCCGCCGGCCCCGCCCGCCACGGTCTCGTAGTACGTGAACGGTCGGCCGTCCGCGCGGGCGCCCGACAGGGCGAGGTTGTTCATCGTCCCCTGGCTGGCGGCGGGGATCCGGTCGGGGATCGCCCGCCCGAGGGCTCCTAGCACGGCGTCGACGACGCGCTGGCTCGTCTCGACGTTGCCGCCGGCAACGGCGCTGCCCGGGCCGGGATCGAGGATCGAGCCGGGCGGCACGTCGATCGCCACCGGATCGAGGAGCCCGTCGTTGGCCGGGAGGTCGTCCGCGCAGAGCGATCGGATCACGTACAACACCGCGCTCCGGACGATCGCCGGATTCGCGTTGAGCGGCCCCCGCGCCGCAGACGAGGTCCCGCGGAAATCGAAGCGAGCCGCGTCTCCCTCGACGACCAGCCGGACCTTGATCTCGAGCGGGGTCCCGTCTATCCCGTCGTCGTCGAGCCGGTCGGTGAACTCCCACGATCCGTCCGGCAGGTCGCGGAGCGCCGCGCGCACGGCCCGCGACGTGTAGGCCAGAAGCTCAGTGGCCATCGCGTCGAGCCTCGATCGGCCATACCGTGCGACCAGCGCGCGGAGCCGACGCTCGCCGGTCTCGAGGCTCGCGAGCTGCGCCGCCAGATCCCCTTCGCGCTCCTCCGGCGTCCGGACTCCGGACAGGAGATGACGCCAGGTGGGCGCGACCCGTTTCCCTCCGGCGAGCAGCCGGATCGGCGGCAGAACCACACCCTCCTCCCAGAGGTCGGTCGAGAGTCCCATCGATCCGCCGCTCCGCCCGCCGACGTCCGCGTGGTGGGCGCGGTTGGCGAGATGGAACGCGGGTTCCCGGTCGTCGCCCAGGAAGACCGCCTGGACCAGCGTGAGATCGGGCAGATGGGTGCCCCCGTCCGCCGGATCGTTGACGATCGCGACGTCACCGCGGGCGAGCGGGAGCGCCTCGCGCACGGCGCGCACGGACAGCGGCATCGAGCCCAGGTGGACCGGCATGTGGTCGCCCATCGCGATCGTGCGTCCGAGTCGATCGTACAGCGCGCACGAGTGGTCCCGCCGCTCGACGATGTTTGGCGACACGGCGGTCCGCTGGAGCACCGATCCCATCTCCTCGACGAGTGCACCGAAAAGCGCGTGAAAGACCCCCAGCTCGAGGGGCACGCGGAGCGGCGGCCGGCCGCCGCTCACGTCCCCGCGTCCAGGATCAGGTTGCCGAACGCGTCCACCCGCCAGCGCCAGCCCGCAGGGACGAGCGCGGTGGCGTGGTCGCCGAGGACCAGCGCGGCACCGCGGCCTTCGTGCCCGGGTGGAAGACCCTCCCACACCCACGACTCCGCCTCGACCTCCTCGCCGTCCAGCCACACGGCCCGCTTTGTGGGCCCGCCGGAGCCCGTCGGACGGTGGTCGGGCAACGCGGGTGGACGACCGATGCCGATGGCGGCGACCCGCGCGGCGACAATCTCGACCAGAGCGTCGGGCCGGGAGTGGCCGTAGCGCTCCAGGTGCAGTCGGTGGAATCGGGCGGCGGGATCGCCGCCGTCGTCGGCCGCGACCTCCACTTCGTACGACTGACCGCTGTAGCGCATCGCAAGCACGCGCGACGTCGTCCGTCGCTCCGTCGGCACGCCCTCCGCCGCCAGCGCAAGGTCAGCCTCCCTCTCCATCGACTCGAACGATCGCGCGAGACGATCCGAACCGATCAGGCTCGCCGGCTCGAGCACCGCGCGCGAGAAGTCGCGCCGGACGTCCGCCGCCAGGCAACCCAGCGCCGACAGCACGCCCGCCGCCCTGGGAATCAGCACGCTTCGGCACCCCAGGCATGCCGCCAGCTCCGCCGCATGCAGGCCGCCCGCGCCGCCGAAGGCGACCAGCGTGAAGTCCGCCGGGTCGTGCCCCCGCTCGAGGGTCACCCTTCGTACCGCGCGCTCCAGATGGCCCCGGGCCACAGCGATCGTCGCCCCGGCAGTCTCGCGGAGACCTGCGCCCAGCCTTCGCGCCAGGATCTCGATCGAGCGCGCGGCCAGCCCCGTGTCGAGCGGCTTCCTCCCACCCAGGAACCGGGCTGGGTCGAGATGGCCAAGGACGAGGTGTGCATCGGTCAGCGTCGGCTCCTCGCCACCGGCGCCGTAGCATGCCGGCCCCGGAACGGCGCCTGCGCTCCGCGGCCCGACCCTCAGCGCGTTTGCCCGGTCGATCCACGCGATCGACCCGCCACCCGCCCCGACCGTCTGGATATCGATGAGCGGCACCCGCAGTGGAACGCCGTCGAGATCGGTCTCGGTCGTGCGGAGCGGCTCTCCCGGGACGAGCGCGACGTCGCACGAGGTACCGCCCATGTCGAACGTCACCACGCGCTCGAAGCCCGAGGCCCGCGCCGCCAGCCGCGCTCCGACGACCCCGGCGGCCGGCCCCGACAGAATCGTCGACACCGCACGACACGCCGCCTCGGACGCCCGTGCGGTCCCGCCGCTCGACAGCATGATCCGCAGCTCGCGGGTTGCGAGGCGCTCGGCGAGGCCCTTGAAGTACGCGCTCACGACGGGCGAGAGACCCGCATCGACGACCGCGGTCGCCCACCGCTCGTACTCGCGCGGCTCGGACGTGACCTCGTGGCTCGCGACGACCGCGATCCCCCGTCCTGCGAGGCGACCCTTGGCCTCGCGTTCCATGGCGGGGTGGCGGGCGGAGTGGAGGAAGGCGACGACGATCGTGCGGGCACCCGCAGCCAGCAGCTCCTCCGCGGCGCGGTCGAGCTCGAGCGGATCGAGCGGAGAGATCGGGTCGCCGTCGGCCGAGGTCCGCGCGCCGACCCCGCGGACTAGCGCATCCGGCACGAGCCGCCGGGGGCCTTCCGGCGCCAGCGAATACAGATGGCGTCGGCGCTGCCGCCCGATCGCCAGCACGTCCTCGAAGCCGCGGTTGACCACGAGCCCCACGGCCCCCAGTCGGCCCTCCAGGAACGCGTTGGTCGCCACCGTCGAGCCGTGCGATACGACCGCCACCGGGCCGGCGCCCGCTAGCGCGCGCTCGACATCGGCGACCGCCCTGCCCGGATCGTCCGGCGTCGACGGAAGCTTGTGAAAGGCGAACGATCCGTCGGGGCGCTCCGCGGCGCCGTCGGTGAACGTCCCTCCCGCGTCGATGCCGATTCTGAGCCCTTGTGTGGTCAGACAGCCGGGAAGAGGATTTCCGTGTCCGGTGGAACCTGGTCGCCGATGGGAAGCATCGGGTCGAGCTCGATCTCGACGCCCGAAGTCCGGGCGCGAAGCGGGCCGGAGGCGACCGTATGCGGCGCAAAGTACAGCTCGACCAGGGCGGGCAAATCGCCGGCGAGAGCGGAGGGCTCCACGAGGTGGCAGACCACCCGCTCACCGCACGCGAGGATGAGCGCCAGCCTCGCGTCGCTCACGCGCCCGAGCCAGTCTCCGATCCACCGGTCATCGACTCGTCGACCTCCGGCCAATCGCCCTCCCTCAGCGGACTGTTCGATCGCCTGCGATCCGCGAGCTCGTCCTCCAGCTCCTCGAACCGCCGCTGGCCGGTCTCGAAAAACTCCGCGAGCCGGTCCATGAGTAGCTGACGGGAAGCGCGCCCGGAGCGAGGCGCGACAAAGACGCCGAGCAGGAACCCAGCGGCGAATGCTTTCATCTTTCCGATCATCCTTGTCCTCCTTGGGGAGGTTCCGCGGTCCTCGGCTCAAGATGAGCGGCTGAGCGCGGCGCCGTCAACCGCGGCGAGCGATGCACCGGCGTCTGCGTCGCCCTTGTCAGATTCCTACTATCGACAGCGTACCAAAAAAGATAGATAGTATGGCGGATCGGGCGCCGAGGCGCCGCCGTGCACTGACTCGGAGGAGGAGGGGAATAGGACCATGCTGTGGACGATCATCGTGATCCTGCTGATCCTGTGGCTCTTGGGAGGGTTCGTGAGACCGGTGGGCGGTTTCATCCACCTGTTGCTGGTCATCATCCTCATCCTGGTGGTCATCCAGCTGCTGTAGACCCCAGTGCGGAATGCCCCGCCGGACCATCGGGAAACGAAACGGGTAATGAAGAAACGGGTCGCCTTCACGGCGGCCCGTTTCTTCTTCCGATCGACGTGTCTGGTGCCCAAGGGGAGATTCGAACTCCCACGACCTTTCGGCCACTGCCCCCTCAAGACAGCGTGTCTACCAGTTCCACCACTTGGGCGCAGGACGTTGAAAACGTCCGAATCTCGGCGTTGGGCTCCTTCGGCCGTCTTGCGGCGTAGATTTCGCTACGCCTCAGACGTCCTCGGTCACCCGCCTTGATCTTCGACGTTTTGAGCGTCCTGCGTTCACGGTAGCTGCGTTAGGGCTGGGTCGGCTCGGTGGCGGGGGCGGGGCTCTCGGAGGCCCCCTCTGCGCCCGTCGCTGCTCCCTGCTCCTCACCCAGGATCGACTGCAGATCGCTGGGCTCCCCGACCCCTGTCGGGGCGTCGGGCGGAGCCACCTGCCGCTGGCCCTGCATCTCGGACTCGATCAGGCTCCTCGGCGCGCTCCCGCGAACGGTGAGGAGTGAGAGCACGAAGCAGATCACGAGAAACGCCCCGCCCAGCCACTTGGTGGCGCTGTGCAGGAACGTCGCGGTCTGCCGGCTCCCCATCATCTCCATGCCTGTGCCGGCACCGCCGAAACCCGCGGCCAGCCCGCCGCCCTTTCCGGACTGGAGCAGCACGACGACCACGAGCGCGAAGCAATCGATCAGGAGCAGGATGAGAAGGGTCGTATACATAGCAACCTACAAATTTACCGCGATTGGAGAGAGCGTCAACCGGCAGCCTCGCAGGCTGCCGCGAGGATTCCTGAGAACTCGACCGGATCCAGGCTCGCCCCCCCCACCAGCGCTCCGTCGACGTCGGGCTGGGCGAGAAGTTTGACCGCATTGTCGGGCTTGACGCTGCCTCCGTAGAGGACGGGGATCGCCCGCGCCAGCTCGGGAGAGGCGATCTGGGCCAGCACGTCGCGCGCGGCGGCGTGCATCTCCTGAGCATCGCGGGGAGCGGCGGTCCGGCCCGTACCGATCGCCCAGACCGGCTCGTAGGCGATGGCGAGCCGCCGATACCCCTCGCGATCGAGGCCGTCCGCGGCCCGCGTGAGCTGGCTCAGGACCACGGCCCGCGCCCTCCCCGCCTCGCGCTCCTCCAGCGTCTCGCCGACACAGAGCATGGGACGGAGCCCGTGCTCGAGAGCGGCGCGGACCTTCCGTCCACACATCTCGTCGGTCTCGCCGAAGAGCTGGCGCCGCTCGCTGTGACCGACCAGGACCCACCGCGCGCCGGCCGCCGCGATCATCGGCGGGGAGACTTCACCCGTGAACGCCCCCTCGACCTGCCAATGGCTGTTCTGCGCGCCGAGCTCGACGTCCTCGCGCGAAGCGAGGGCCCGGGCAGCCGCCGGAAGGAGTGGAAAAGGCGGGAAGAGGACGATGCGCAGGCCCGGGGCCGGGCGGCGCTCGCGCGGGAGGGCCCGGTCGAAAGCCGCCAGCCACGCCGCCGGGTCGGGCGCGTGCATCTTCCAGTTGGCGGCCACGATCGTCGGCCGCTCGCGGCTCACGAACGTCCTCCGAAGGGGGTCATACGGCCTCCCTCGCGGCGGCTGGATCCAGCGCCTCGATTCCGGGGAGGTTCGCCCCGCTCACCAGCTCCAGCGCCGCGCCACCGCCGGTCGACGCGTGGCTCACATCCCCCAGCCGCCCGGCTTCCTCGAGCGCCGCGATCGAGTCCCCGCCGCCGACCACGGTATAGGCCCCCGCCTCCGTGGCCGAGACCAGCAGCTCGGCGAAGGCCCGGGTCCCGGCGTCGAACGGAGGGATCTCGAAAACGCCCAGCGGCCCGTTCCAGAATACGGTGCCCGCCGTCCGGATCCGACGACCGAATGCCTCGACGGTCCGCGGTCCGACATCGAGGATCTTCCATCCCGGCTCCACTTCATCGGCCGCCACCGTGCGGGTCTCGGCGTGGGGATCGACATCCCGGGCTACGACCACGTCCGACGGTAGCTCGAGCGCCTCGCCGTGCTGGTCGAGAAGCGACCGTGCTTCGTCGACCAGATCCGGCTCGACGAGCGAGTCGCCCACCCCGTCGCCGCGGGCGAGAAGGAACGTGTTGGCCATTCCGCCTCCGAGGCAGATCCGGTCGCAGCGCTCGAGCAGGCCGCAAACGGTTTCCAGCTTGCCCGCGATCTTGGCCCCCCCGAGGGCTGCCACGAACGGCCGGCGCGGGCCTTCGAGCAGCCGGCGGAACGCCACCAGCTCGCGCCCGACCAGCTTCCCAGCAACACACGGGTCGAGGTGATCGGTGACCCCGACGGTGGAAGCATGC
>DASQEN010000367.1:0-19581 GCA_035633635.1 Gemmatimonadota bacterium
GAGTCGCCGAACGCGAGCGCGTATGCGGTCGAGTACGCCTCGCCATAGTCGCTCCCGGCCGTGACGGGAGCGAAGCGCCGCATGAGCGAATCCGCCGCCGCCTTGTCGGCGCTCGTGAACGCGAGGTCGAGCAAGTGGATCTCGGCCGGGAGGTACGTCGGATCGAGCCGGACCGCCCTCCCGAACGCCTCCCGCTGCTCGTCCACGTTCGCCAGCGACTGATACGGCATGTGGAAGTACACCTCGCCGAGCAGGTACCACGCTCCGGGGTCGTCGGGATAGCGCTTGGTGGCCTCGCGGGCGAGTTGGGTCGCATCCTCGTGCGCGTTGGCGTACGCCAGGCTGACGTTCAACAGGTCGGCGTCACGCGCGGGAAGTCGTGTGGAGAATCGCTCGGCCGCGGCGTACTGCTGGCGGACCTCCGGTGCGGTGAGCCCTTCGCTCCAGCCGTACGCGTCCCCTAGCCGGTAGTGGGCCAGCGCGAACGTCGAGTCGGCCTCGATCGCGCCCTCATAGGCAGGAATCGCGCGGGGGAAGTCGCCGCGGCGGGCGAGCCCCTCGGCCTCGAGGAAAGATTTGAGGGCCGGCAGCGACGAGGTCGTCACGCTGGCCAGGTCGACGCGCGGTGCGTCGCTGCCCTGCCGCTCCAGGATCAGGGCCAGGACCTGAATCGAAAGGCGGTCGACGAGACCGAAGATGCTGTCCGGCGACCCCTCGACCTGCGGGCTTCCCAGCGCCTCGCCGCTCTCGAGGTCGTACAGCTCGGCGGCGAGCCGCATGGAGGCGCCGCTCGACACCACGCTGCCCACCAGGCCGTACTTCCCGCCCGCCCGCCGCGCGACTTCGAGGGCGGTGGGCAGGTCCGCGACCCCCTCCTCGGGGACGAGCTCGCGCCATCGGGCGAGCACGGTGCGGCTGTCGATCGCCCTCAAGCCGCCCGCTCCGTCGAGATTCGTGGACAGGAGGTCGACCATCCCCTCCTCCCAGCGCTCGAGCTCGGGATCGTTGACGCTGAACGGAAGCACCGCCACGCCGGGGGCCGCGCTCTCGGCGAGCGCGTCGGTGGGGACCAGGCCGCCGCGATCGCGCATCATCAGGCCCGCGATCGATCCCGCGAGGACGAGGGCGAGCGCGGCGCCGCCGACAACCAGAGGGCGGCGAAGGAATGTCGAGAGGCTGCCGGGACGATCGACCGCGGCGCGCGTCGTTTCGGGCTCCGGCGGGATCCAGTTGTCCGCGTCGAGCACCGCGACCGCGTGGGCCTGCATCGGCTGTCCGATCCCCTTGAGCTCGTGCTCCCCGCGGGACTCGAAGCGAAGCTCGGGGCGCCGACGGAGCTGACGCCAGACGTCTTCGCTGACCCACACCTCGCCGGGCTCGGCGGCGGACTGGAGCCGGGACGCGACGTTGATGCCGTCGCCGTAGAGATCCCCGTCGTCGGTGGCGGCCACGTCGCCGACGTGGACGCCGACTCTGAGGCCGCCCGTGCGCAGGCCGTCCTCGGCGGCAGCACGCGCGAACGCCGCGAGGAGCGCGTACGCCGAGCGCACCGCCGTCTCGGTCGAGGGAAACTCGGCCAGCGCGCCGTCGCCCATGGACTTCACGACCCGCCCGCCGAAGCCTTCCACCACCTTCCGCGCCGCGCGCTGGAACGCGTGCGCCAGCCGGACCGCCTCGCCCTCGTTCTCCTCGGACAGGCGCGTGTACCCGACGATGTCGGCGAACCAGACGGCCGCGAGATGGCGGTGGAGCGTGGTCATTCTACGACTCGCTTCGATAGTGGAGGCGGATCGAAAAGCGACGAAGCGCGACCGGTGTCGGCCACGTCGAACGAATGGGAATATACGCCGCGGTGATTCCGGAGGGGAAAATCGGGCGGGCGGAATGGGCGGGGAGGCCTCCAAGTCCGTATACTGGGGAGCCGTTTTCCCCTTTTTACGCCCTCGACGAGCCCGAGCACCAGGAACCTATGCGGATCGGCATCCCCAGGGAGACACGAGCGGGCGAGACCCGGGTCGCCGCCACCCCCGAGGTCGTGCGCAAGTACGTCGAGAAGGGCGCCACGGTCGTCGTGGAGTCGGGCGCCGGCGATCGCGCGGCATTCGACGACGCGAGCTACCGCGCCGCGGGCGCGGAAGTCGCCGGCGGAGACGTCGCCTGGTCGGCCGACGTGGTGCTCAAGGTCCAGCCGCCAACCCCCGCGGAGGCGGCCCGTCTCGTCCATGGCGCGACGCTCGTCTCGTTCCTGTACCCGGAGTCGAATCCCGAAACGGTCGCCGCGCTCGAGCGCGGCAGTGTGACCGCGCTGGCGATGGAGTCGGTTCCGCGGATTGCGCGCGCCCAGAAGATGGACGCTCTCTCCTCGATGGCGAACCTGGCGGGGTACAAGGCGGTGCTCGAGGCCGCCAACGCGTTTGGCCGCTTCTTCCCGCTCCTCATGACAGCGGCGGGCACGATCCCACCGGCTCACGTGCTCGTGATTGGCGCCGGCGTGGCTGGCCTGTCCGCCATCGTGACCGCCCGGCGGCTGGGAGCGGTCGTCCGCGCGTTCGACCCGCGTCCCGCGGTCAAGGAGCAGGTGCAGTCGCTGGGCGCCCGCTTTCTCGACCTCGACCTCGAGTTGGGCGAGACCGCCGGCGGGTACGCGGCCGCGCAGTCGGAGGAGTTTCTGCGGCGCGAGCGCGAGCTGCTCGTCGCCCAGATGGATGAGGTCGACATCGTGATCACGACCGCGCTGATTCGCGGTCAGCCCGCGCCCGTCCTGATCACCGACGAGATGCTGCGCGCGATGAAGCCAGGATCGGTCGTCGTCGATCTGGCCGTCGAGCAGGGCGGCAACTGCGAGGGATCACGTCCCGACGAGGTCGTTAGCATCCATGGCGTCACCGTGATCGGGTGGACGAACCTCGCCGCTCGGGTGCCCGTGAGCGCGAGCACGCTGTACGCGCGGAACGTACAGCACCTCGTCAACCACCTGTGGAGCGAGGCCGGGCTGGCGTTGGACTTCGACGACGAGATCGTCGACGGCACGGCGGTCCTGCGAAAAGGTCAGCCGCGCCAGGCGGAGGAGTCGGTCGAAACGACCGGCAGGCAGGCGTGATGGAAGGGTTCCTCGCTCACTTCACCGTCTTCGTGCTGGCCTGTTTCGTGGGATGGCAGGTGGTCTGGAAGGTGACGCCCGCTCTCCACACGCCGCTGATGTCGGTGACCAACGCGATCAGCGGGATCATCCTGGTCGGGGCGATGCTGGCCGCGGGGACGGGAGCGCTGGATCTCGGCGGGTGGCTCGGGCTGGCCGCCGTCTTCCTCGCCGCCATCAACGTGGTGGGCGGCTTCTTGGTCACCCACCGCATGCTCAAGCTCTTTCGCCGGCGATGATCCAGCTCGCTTATCTCGCTGCGGCGGTCTGCTTCATCCTGTCGCTCAAGGGACTCTCCACGCCGGCCACCGCCAAGCGCGGGAACCTGTACGGGATCGTCGGGATGACGCTGGCGGTGGCGGCGACGCTGGCCGCCCCGGGGCTCACCGCGTACGTGCGGATCGGGATCGCGGCGCTGGCCGGCGGCGCCATCGGCGCGCTCCTCGCCAGCCGGGTCCCGATGACCGCCATGCCCGAGATGGTCGCGCTGCTGCACTCGTTCGTAGGGGCGGCGGCTACCCTGGTCGGCGTGTCGGCCCACTATCACGGCGTGCATCCGGAGGTGGTCACCCGGATCGAGATCTTCCTCGGCGTGGTGATCGGCGCGCCGACCCTGACCGGCTCGGTGATCGCGTTCGGGAAGCTCAAGGGCACGATCGGCGGCAAGCCGCTCCTCTTGCCCGCTCGACACGCGCTGAACGTCGTCGGGCTGGCTTCGCTGGTGGCCCTCGGCGCGTGGTACGTGAAGGCGCCGGTCGCGCCGCCGCTCTGGCTGGCCGCCCTCTTCGCGGGCCTGGTCGGCGCGCACGTCATCCTCTCGATCGGCGGTGCGGACATGCCGGTCATCGTCTCGGTGCTGAACTCCGC
Organism: Gemmatimonadota bacterium; assembly: GCA_035633635.1. GTDB lineage: Bacteria > Gemmatimonadota > Gemmatimonadetes > JACCXV01 > JAHWKZ01 > JAICNR01. The sequence continues at coordinate 4,007 of DASQEN010000367.1, forward strand.
CTCGGGGTGGGCAGCCGCCGCGACGGGGTTCGTGCTCGGCAACGACCTTTTGATCATCACCGGCGCTCTGGTGGGCGCGAGCGGGGCGATCCTGTCGACGATCATGAGCCGCGGTATGAACCGCTCGATCGGATCGGTCCTGGTCGGTGGCTTCGGCGACGGCGAGGCCGCCGGGGCGGGAGCGGGGACCCCGATGGCCGAAGCGATGGCGAAGGGCGTCAACGTGGGAGACGTGGAGACCGCGGTCGAGCTGATGCGCGGCGCGCGGAACGTGATCATCGTGCCCGGATACGGGATGGCGGTGGCGCAGGCTCAGCACCCCACGTGGCAGCTGGTCCAGCGGCTCGAGCAGGAGGGCGTGCGGGTGCGCTTCGCCATCCATCCCGTGGCCGGCCGGTTGCCGGGCCACATGAACGTGCTGCTGGCCGAGGCCGACGTGCCCTACGACCAGGTCTTCGAGATGGACGACATCAACCCCGACCTCCCGGAGACCGAGGTCGTGCTCGTGCTCGGCGCAAACGACATTGTGAACCCGGACGCGCTCGACAAGCCCGGCTCGCCGATCTACGGCATGCCGATCCTCGAGGTGTTCCGCGCCGGCACGGTGATCGTGGTGAAACGAAGCCTGAACCCGGGCTTCTCCGGCATCGACAACCCCCTCTACTACCGCGACAACACGATGATGGTCTTCGGCGACGCGCGGGCGGTCGTGGAAGCGATGGTCAAGGAGCTCAAGGGAGCTCCGGTGCACTAGCCGGATGTGCGGGATTTGCGGAATCGCGACGAGCGATCCGAGGCGTCCGGTCGACGTGGGGCTGGTCGAGCGGATGGCGGCCTCGCTCGTCCATCGCGGGCCCGACGGAGAGGGGACGTACGTTTCGAGCGGAGTGGGGCTCGGCGTGCGGAGGCTTGCGATCCTGGATCTCGAGACCGGCGACCAGCCGATCGCGAACGAGGACGGTTCCGTCGTGGTCGTCTGCAACGGCGAGATTTACAACCACGTCGAGCTGCGCGAGGAGCTGATCCGGACGGGTCATCGATTCCGGACCCGGTCAGATGTCGAGACGATCGCCCATCTCTACGAGGATCTGGGTCACGATTGCGTCCACCGCCTGCGGGGGATGTTCGCGTTCGCGCTCTGGGACGTGGCGCGCGCGCGGCTCATGCTGGCCCGCGACCGGCTCGGGATCAAGCCGCTCGTGTGGGCGCACACGCGGGACGGGCTCGCGTTCGCGTCGGAGTTCAAGGCGATCCTGGCCGGCGGGCTGATCGAGCCCGCCCTCGATCCCGCGGCTGTCGACGATTTGTTTGCTTGGGGCTGGGTCGTCACGCCGCGATCGTCATGCGCCGGCGTACACCGGCTTCCCGCCGGTCATGTCCTGCTGTACGAGAACGGCCGTGAGGAGCTGAGGCGCTGGTGGGCGCCGCCATTCCTGGGCGAGCGCGATCGCCCGAGGCTCTCGGAGGAGGAATGGGCGGAGGGGTTGCTGGCGCGGCTCGAAGAGGCCGTCCGCATCCATCTCCGCTCCGACGTCCCGGTCGGCGCCTGGCTCTCCGGTGGGATCGATTCGAGCGGCGTCGCCGCGCTGGCGGCACGGATCCTCGGCCGAACCGTCGATACGTTCAGCCTGGAGTTCGAGGATCCCGAATACGACGAGGTGGGCTCGACGCGCACGCTGGACCGTTTCCCCGGCTACGATCTCCGGGGCCATCGGACCCGCCACACCGATCGCGACTACCGCCTTTTCCCGCGAGGCGTGTGGCACGGGGAGGAGCTCGGGCGGGGCTCCGGGAGCTTGCGCCAGAGCATCGCGGAGCTCACCGCCTCGCGGGTCAAGGTGGCGCTGGCGGGCGAGGGGTCGGACGAGATGCTATGCGGCTACTCGTGGTACAGGGCGAAGCGCCGGTTACGCTGGACCTCCCGGTTCCTCGGCGGAGGTCGTCGGATATTGAAGTGGTCTTCCCGCAAGGGGGGCAGGGAACGAACCCTGCGCCTCATGTGCGTTGCGGCGGGTCCTGGCCCCGAGAGGTTCCAGGCCGCGGTCGGCCCGCTCTGGTCGGAGAGTCGCCGCCGGCTCTACTCGAAGGAGCTTGCACGGGCGATCGACGCGAATCCTCCGTCGCCCCCGCCGACTCCGCCGGAGCTCGCGGGTCGGCATCCGGTGGAGTGGCTCCAGTACTGGGACATCACCACGCGGATGCACGACCACATCGTGCAGACGCTCGACCGCCATTCGATGGCCTGGTCGGTCGAGGTCCGCGTGCCCTTCCTCGACCACGAGGTCGCGGAGTGGTGTCTGGCGATGCCTCCGGGGCTCAAGCAGGCGCGGCCGGAGAAACGGGTCCTGAGGCGCGCGTTGGCCGACGACCTCCCTCCCGAGATCCTGGGGCGCCAGAAGCGAGGGCTCAGCGGACCGCCGGCCCGCTGGCTGCGCGGAGCGCTGCCGCCGTTCGTCGAGGAGCTCTTATCGCCGGAGAGCTTGCGGGCGAAGGGCTGGTTCGATCCCGAGCACGTTGCGCGCACGCGGGAGATCCATCGAGCGGGCCGAGCCGACCGGAGCCGGCAGCTGTCGGCCGTGCTCCAGGTCCAGACGTGGGACGAGATCTTCCTGCGCGGCCGCTCCCCCGACGACTTCGACGTCGGGCCGGCGGTGTGAGACGCCCAGCGGTGGTGGAGGTTCCCTAGCCCATGTGCGGGATCTGCGGCATCGCTACGACCGATCCGAGGCGTCCGGTCGACGAGAGGCTGGTCGAGCGGATGGCGGCGGCTCTCGTCCATCGAGGTCCCGACGGCCAGGGCACGTTCGCCTCGACCGGCGTGGGGCTCGGCGTCCGGCGGCTCGCCATCGTCGACCTCGAGACCGGCGACCAGCCGATCGCCAACGAGGACGGCTCGGTGGTCGTAGTCTGCAACGGCGAGATCTACAACCACGTCGAACTGCGGGATGAGCTGATCGGCGCCGGCCACCGGTTTAGAACCCGGTCGGACGTCGAAACGATCGTCCATCTGTACGAGGATCACGGCGCCGACTGCGTCCATCGCCTCAGGGGGATGTTCGCGTTCGCGCTCTGGGACGCGCCGCGCGGGAGGCTCCTGCTGGCCCGGGATCGCCTGGGCATCAAGCCGCTGGTATGGGCGCGGACGCAGGAGGGACTCGCGTTCGCCTCGGAATTCAAGGCTCTCCTGGCGGCCGGCCTGATCGACCCCGCCCTCGACCCGGCCGGCCTCGACGACCTCTTCGCGTGGGGCTGGGTGCCAGCGCCGCGCTCATCGTGCGCGGGCGTGAACCGGCTGCCGGCCGGCCACTTCCTCTCGTACGAGAACGGCCGCGAAGAGCTCAGCCGCTGGTGGGCTCCGCCGTTCGTCGACGAGCGCGACCGACCGCGGCTCAGCGAGGAGGAATGGGCGGAGGGACTCCTGGCGCGGCTCGAAGACGCCGTGCGCATCCATCTGCGCTCCGACGTCCCGGTCGGCGCCTGGCTCTCGGGCGGGATCGACTCGAGCGCCGTCGCCGCCCTGGCCGCGCGGATCCTCGGCCGCACGGTGGACACGTTCAGCCTCGAGTTCGAGGACCCCGACTTCGACGAGGTGGGATCGACCCGCACGCTGGACCGCTTTCCGGGCTACGATCTGCGAGGGCACCGGACCCGCTACGTTGACGGCGACTTCGGCCTGATGCCGCGCTGCGTGTGGCACGGAGAGGATCTGGTCGCTCGCGGGTGGGGGAGCGTGCGCCAGCGTATCTCGGAGCTGACCGCCTCGCGGGTCAAGGTCGCGCTGTCGGGCGAGGGGGCGGACGAGATGCTGGGCGGCTACTGGTGGTACAAGGCCGATCGCCAGATGCGATGGGTCTCGAAGATCGTCGGCGGGCGCGGGCGGCGGACGAACGTGCCCCCCCGGACGGAAGGGCTCGAGCGCGCGCTCCGCCTGGCGCGCGCCCCGACGGGTCCGGGCCCCGAGAGGTTCCAGGCCGCGGCCGGGCCTCTTGGGTCGGAGTTGCGGCGACGGCTCTACTCGGAAGAGCTGGCGCTGGCGATCGACGCGGCCCAGCCGGCCCCGCTCCCGGTCCCCGCGGACCTGGGGAGTCGACACCCGGTCGAGTGGCTCCAGCACTGGGACATCACCACCCGCATGCACGACTACATCGTCCAGACGCTCGATCGCCACTCGATGGCCTGGTCGATCGAGATCCGAGTGCCGTTCCTCGACCACGAAGTCGCCGAGTGGTGCCTGGCGATGCCTCCCCGCTTCAAGGAGGCTCGACGGGAGAAGCGGGTTTTGCGGCGCGCGCTCGCGGACGAGCTACCCGCGGAGATCCTGGGTCGACGGAAACGAGGACTCGGCGGCCCTACCGCCAGCAAGATGCGCGGCGCGCTCCCGCCCTTCGCGGAGGAGATGCTGTCGCCGGAGAGCCTCACGAGGAAGGGATGGTTCGACGCCGGCCGCGTGGCTCGCACGCTTGAGATCCACCGGTCGGGCCGTGCCAACCGAAGCGAGCACCTCCAGGCGGTTCTCCAGATCCAGCTGTGGGACGAGATCTTCCTGCGCGGTCGCTCCCCCGACGATTTCGACCTCGGGCCCGCGTGACCCGCGCGGGCCCGCGCGCGCGTTCTCTGCGGAGCGCCGTGCTCGCGGCGTGCCTGGTGGCAGCGGGGTGCCGCGAGGGCGATCCGGCCGATGCGGTCGTCCTCGCGGCGGCTTCGCTGACCGAGGCGTTCACGGAGATCGCCGACGCCTACGAGCGGAGCCACCCGGGCGCCGAGGTCGTGCTGGAGTTCGCCGCCAGCTCCACGCTGGCGGCCCAAGTACGGGCGGGCGCACCGTTCGACGTCCTGGCGACGGCCGACGAGCGAACGATGGCCGAGGCGTGGCGCGCGGGTCGGATCGAGCAGCCGTCCGCGTTCGCTACAAATCAGCTTGTTGTCATCATGCCGTCCGACAATCCGGCCGGAGTTCGAGGCGTCGAGGACCTCGCGCGCCCGGGCGTCGACGTCGTCCTGGCGCAGCACGACGTCCCCGTGGGCGCGTACGCGCGCCGCGCGCTCGAGGCGCTCGGGATCGCCGAGGCCGTCGAGGCCAACGTCGTCTCGAACGCCCTCGACGTGAAGGCGGTCGCCGCCGCCGTCGCACTCGGCGAAGCCGACGCCGGAATCATCTACGCCTCCGACGTCACGCCGGTGCTGCGTGGGAGCGTGCGGGTCTTCCCGATGCCCGAGAGGGTCTCGGTGCGGGCGGTGTACCCGATCGCGATCGCCTCCGAGCCCGAGCATCCCGCTGGGGCGCGCGCGTTCCTCGACCTGGTCCGTTCGGACACCGGTCGCGGGATCCTCGCCGCGCACGGATTCGGGCCACCTTGAGGACCCCGCGGCTCATTGCAGGGCTCGCGGCCCTCGCGGCCGTGTTCTTTGCCCTGCCGCTGGTCGGGCTAGTAGCCGAGACGCCGTGGGGTTCCGCCGGCTCCGCGCTCCTCTCGCAGCAGGTGATGCGGGCGGCCGGGTTGTCGGTGATCGCTTCGACGGCTGCCGTCGTCCTGGGCCTGGCCCTGGCCTTCCCGCTCGCCTGGGTGCTGGCGCGGGCGCACTTCCCGGGACGACGCTGGCTGCGCGGCCTCGTCCTCCTCCCGATGGTGCTCCCGCCCGTGGTCGCCGGCGTGGGGCTCCTGACCGCTTTCGGGCGGCGAGGTCTACTGGGAGGAGTGCTCGAAGCGGCGGGGCTTTCGATCCCGTTCACGACCGCTGCCGTCGTGCTGGCGGCCACGTTCGTGTCGGCGCCGTTCCTCGTCGTGACGCTGGAGGCGGGCCTCGTCGGCCTCGACCGCCGGCTCGAGGACGCGGCTGCGACGCTCGGCGCCTCCGACGCGCGCATCCTCGTGACCGTCGTCCTGCCCGGCCTCCGACCCTCGCTCGCGGCGGGCATCGCGCTCTCCTGGACGCGCGCGCTGGGGGAGTTCGGCGCCACGATCACGTTCGCCGGCAACCTGCGCGGCCGGACCCAGACGATGCCGCTCGCGGTCTACGAGATGCTCCAGACCGACGCGGGCGCGGCGATCGCGCTGAGCGTCGTCCTCTTGGCGATCTGCCTCCTGGCCGTGGTCGCGGTGCGGGGCGGCATGTTCCGGGAGCCGACGTGATCGGCGGCCTCGAAGCCCGCGTCGAGACCGCGCGTGGCGGGTTCGCGCTCGCCGCCGAGCTCTCCGCGCCGCGGGGGACGACCGCACTGCTGGGCCCCAACGGCGCCGGCAAGTCGACGCTCGTCGCCGCGCTCGCGGGCCTCGTCCCGCTCGCGGGCGGCCGCGTCGCGGCCGGTGGCAGGATGTGGGAGGACCCCGCCGCTGGAATCCGGCTCCCGCCTCGCGACCGCCGCATCGGGGTCGCGTTCCAGGAGCCGCGGCTCTTTCCATCGCGCACCGCCCTCGACAACGTCGCCTACGGGCCGCGCTCGCGTGGCATCCCACGGGCCGAGGCGCGCAGCCGCGCGCGCGCATGGCTCGAGCGCCTGAGCGCCGGGCACCTCGCGGGCCGGAAGCCCGCTTCCCTCTCGGGCGGCGAGGCCCAGCGGGTCGCGCTCGCCCGCGCGCTCGCCACCGGCGCCGAGGTCCTGCTCCTCGACGAGCCGCTCTCGGCCCAGGACATCGAGGCGCGCTCGGCGGTCCGCCGCGCGCTCGCCGACGCGCTGGCCGGCTTCGATGGCGTGGCCCTGATCGTGACCCACGATCCGGTCGAGGCGCTGACGCTCGCCGAGCGGGTGGCCGTGCTGGAAGGGGGCCGGATCGTCCAGGAGGGCGACGCGGAGTCGCTCCGCCGACGTCCGGCGTCTCCGTGGGTGGCGGCGCTCGCCGGCGTCAACCTCCTCCGCGGGAGGCTGGTCGCGGCGGGAACCGAGAGCCGCCTCGAATGCGGGGAGCTCTCCCTGACCGTCCTGCCAGGGGCACTCGCGGCCGGGGCGGAGGTTGCGGCCGTCGTGCCTCCCCGCACGATCACGCTGTCGCTCGAGCCGCCCAGGGGCTCCGCCCGAAACGTGATCGCCGGACGGGTGGCGTCGATCGACACGACAGGTGACCGCGCCCGCGTGACGCTCGACACCCTCCCGCCGCTCACCGCCGAGATTACCCGCAAGTCGCTGGGCGAACTTGGGATCGCCGAAGGGATCGCTGTCCACGCCGCGATCAAAGTCACCGAGATCGAGACGTTCCCCGCCTGACACGCACCCGTCGCACGACAACTACACTTTCCATTATAGAAAGTATACTTGACAATATGGGTTATGTGCTTTACAGTTGGGCCAGGTCCCGAAGCGGCCGGATGCCGGGGACGGAACCCCCCCTCTCTCTCTGGAGACGATCGATGGACGCCTGCAACCGACCCGAAGCTCGCCGATTCCTCCCCTATCTTTATCTCCTGGCTGGCCTGACCCTAATCGCCGTGATCGCGGTTTCGTGGAGCCTGGATCATCTCCCGATCGCGCCCGCGGGTCGGCTGGCGCTCGCGATGATCCCGGTCGCGCTCTGGAGCGGAGGGATCACCATGCTGGTGCTGACCGTTCGCGCCCTGGACGAGCTCCAGCGGCGGATCCAGCTCGAGGCCCTCGCGATCGCCTTCCCAGCCGCGATGATGATCGGGATGACGGTCGAGTACCTGCAGAAGGCCGGTTTCGCGCGCAGCGTGGGGATTGGGGACGTGTGGCCGTTCATGTTCCTGCTCTACGCGCCGGCACTCCTGTTCGCCCATTGGCGGTACCGGTGAGAAATCGGCTGCGTGTGCTGCGGGCCGAGCGGAGCTGGTCGCAGGCCGAGCTGGCCGACCGGCTCGGGGTCTCGCGGCAGACCGTCAACGCGATCGAAAATCAACGCTACGATCCCAGCCTGCCGCTCGCGTTCGACATCGCGCGTCTCTTCGGTCTCGCGATCGAGCAGGTATTCGAGCCTGACGGAGGCTGATCCGCGGGGGCGTGGTGACGGGGCGAGCCGTATACTAGCGCGCTTGTCGGACCGAACGCGCAGGAAGGAGCCATGTCCGAAAGGGATCACCAACCGACGAGCCCCAGCCCTCTGATCGACCGCGAGGTGTTCTTCGGCAACCCGCGGATCGCCAACGGCCAGCTCTCTCCGGACGGCCGATGGCTGTCCTTCGTCCAGCCGCTGGACGGCGTCCTCAACGTCTGGGTCAAGCGGATCGAGGAGCCGTTCGAGGCCGCGCGGCCGATGTCCAACGATCGGGATCGGCCGGTCATCCAAAGCTTCTGGAGCCGCGACGCGCGCCGGATTCTTTTCGTCCAGGATCGGGGTGGCGACGAGAACTACCACGTCTATGCGGTCGATCCCGCGGCCGACGTAGCCGGGGGCGCCCGCGTCCCGCCGGCTCTCGACCTCACCCCCTGCGGCGACGTCCAGGCGCGGATCTACGAGCTTCCGGAGGATGACCCCCGCCACGCGATCGTGGGGCTGAACGATCGCGATCCGCGGCTTCACGATGTCTACCGGCTCGACCTGTGGACTGGGGAGCGGAAGCTGCTCCTGGCCAACGAGGAGAACGTGGCCGAGTGGATCGCCGACCTCGCGGGCCGGCTGCGGCTCGGCCACCGGCAGAGGCCGGACGGCGGCTGGGAGATCCTGCGCGTCGATGGTGAGGATGTAGTTCCCGTCTACGACTGCGGCCCGGACGAGGAATGCACCCCCCTCTGCTTCCACGTCGACGGCGCGCGAGCGTACGTGGTGACCAACCGTGGCGAGCCGGATCTCTCGCGGCTGATCCTCCTGGACCCGGCCAGCGGCGAAACCGAGGAGGTCGAGAGCGACCCCGAGGGAGAGGCGGACTTCGGAGGCGCGCTGTTCTCGGCAGACACGCGGGAGCTGATCGCGACCTGGTACACCGGGGACCGTGTCCGCTGGTATCCGCGGGAGGAACGCTTTGCCGAAGGCATCGAGCGCGCCAGGCGCGCGCTCCCCGAAGGCGACCTCGGGTTCCGCTCGATGACCCGCGACGGGCGCCGGATGCTGGTCTCCGTCCTCTCCGACGTCGAGCCGGGGGCCTCCTGGATGTACGACCGCGAGGACGGAACCTTCGAGCTCCTCTACCGCACTCGCCCCGACGTTCCCAGCCAGCACATGGCCTTCATGGATCCGGTGCGGTATCCAGCGCGGGACGGCCTCGAGATCCCCGCGTATCTGACGATCCCGAACGGGTCCTCGGCGGAGAACCTGCCGGCCGTGATCTTCCCCCACGGAGGCCCGTGGGCGCGCGACACGTGGGGCTTCCACAACATCGTGCAGTTCCTAGCAAACCGCGGCTACGTGGTCTTGCAGCCGAATTTCCGCGGCTCGACCGGCTTCGGGAAGCGGTTCCTCAACCTCGGCAACCGGGAATGGGGGACCGGCGCGATGCAGCACGACCTGTCCGACGGGGTGCGCTGGCTGGTGGAGCGGGGGATCGCGGACCCGGATCGGGTGGCGATCATGGGCGGCAGCTATGGCGGCTACGCGACCCTGGCGGGTGTGGCGTTCACACCCGACCTCTACGCCGCCGCGGTCTCGATCGTGGGGCCCTCCAGCATCCCGACCCTGCTCGAGTCGATCCCGCCGTACTGGGAGCCGGTGAAGCGGACGTTCAGCGTCCGCGTGGGCGATCCCGAGGACCCGGCAGATCTGGAGCGGATGCGCTCCCAGTCGCCGCTGTACTCGGCGGCTACCATTCGGACCCCGCTCCTCGTCGTGCAGGGAGCCAACGACCCGCGGGTCAAGAAGGCGGAGTCGGATCAGATCGTGCGCGCCCTGCGCGATCTGGGCCACGAGGTCGAGTACCTCGTCGCGGCGGACGAGGGCCACGGCTTCGCCAGCGAGGAGTCCAACCAGGCCCTGTTCGCGAAGGTCGAGGAGTTCCTGGCCGCCCACCTGGGCGGGCGCCATCAGGCCGACGTCCCGGAGCGAGTTCGGCGCAGGTTGGACGAGCTGGCGGTGGAGATCGGGGACGTGTAATGCCGAAGGCGTACTGGAACGGAGCGGTGATCGCCGAAAGCGACGACACGCTGCTCGTCGATGGCCACCACTATTTCCCGCTAGAGCACGTCAGGCAGGAGTGTCTTCGGCCGAGCCAGACGCGCGCGACGAATCCGGACAAAGGAGAGGCGCGGTACTTCCACGTGATCGTCGGGCGCGAGCTGAACGCTGACGCTGCATGGACCTACCCGACTCCCACGCCGGCCTTCCCAGAGCTGAAGGGACGGATCGCCTTCTGGCACGGGATCGAGATCGAGTAGTCGATCACGGCTCGGCTCGGACCAGAAAGGGCGCCAGCCTCCGCGCCCCGTGGGTTTTCCGCAAGCGGTCGAGGGCGCGCTCCTTGATCTGGCGGATCCGCTCGCGCGACAGGTCGATGACCATTCCGATCTCCTCCAGCGTGAGCGGCTGGCTCCCGTCCAGGCCGTAGTAGAGCCTGAGCACTCGGGCCTCGCGGGCCTCCAGAGATCCGATCGCCCGCAGGAGCTCGGCTGCACGGGCGGAGTCGTGGGTCCGCTCTTCCGGGTTTGCGGAGTGCTCGTCCTCGAGAAAGCTCGTCAGCGTAGCTCGGTCGTCGTCGAACAGCGGGATCTCGAGCGGTATCGTCCGCCTGGTCGATCGCGTGTTCTCTTCGAGCGAACGCAGGATCGCCTGTCGGATCCACCAGACCGCGTACGAAATGAACTTCACCCCGCGATCCGGATCGAACAGGCTGGCGGCTCGAATAAGCCCGACGTTGCCTTCCGCGATCAGGTCGGGCAGCGGAACACCGAGGTTCTGGTACCGCTTGGCCACCGAAACGACGAAGCGCAGGTTCGACCGCACGAGTCGATCGAGGGCCGTCGGATCTCCCGCCTGGATCCTACGACCGAGTCCCGTCTCTTCTTCGGCGGTCAGAAGGGGATGTCCCCGGATGTCCGCGAAGTAGAGCTCCAGCGGCCCGTCGTCGTGTTCGGCCGGCCGAGCCCCTTTTCTTGCCACCACGGCTTCCTCCGATCGAGGTCTGGCGTGAGCATAGAGCGTCAGGGCCCTGCGGTCTGTCGGGAAAAGCCTCCCAGACACTGTGGGGTTGGATGTCGTGAAACGTCGAGAAGCTCCCGACGGTCCGGTCAGCCGTTCTCGTTTCTTCGAGAGTACACGACTCCCGTCGTCGCATCCCGGGGAACTCCCTATACTCCATTGTGGTGGAAGCTCGAAAAGAAGCCAGGGCGGACTGTGACGCGACCGAGTACCGGGCCCTGTTCGAGTCGGCGCCGGACGGCATCGTCCTGGTCGACGACCAGGGTGCGATTCTGGACGTCAACCCGCTTGCCCTGGAGATGTTCGGATATGCGCGCGAGGAGCTCCTCGGCCATCCCATCGAGGTTCTCGTGCCGCCCGGCTTTCGGGGCGGCCACGTCGCGGAGCGGGAGGCGTACATGGCCGAGCCTCGGGCACGGCCGATGGGAATCGGCCTGGAGCTGTGGGGGTGCCGGAAGGACGGCAGCGAGTTCCCGGTCGAGATCAGCCTCAGCCCGATGACCGTGGGCAACTCGCGTCAGGTGATCAGCATCATCCGCGACGTGACCGAGAGGCGTAGGCTTCAGGCCTTCGGGGCGGAAGCTCTGAGGGCGGCGGAGGAGGAGCGGCAGCGCATCGCCCGCGAGCTCCACGACGACACCGCTCAGCGGCTGGCGGGGCTCATGCTGATGCTCCGGGTCGCGGGCCAGATCGAGGACCACGAGGAGCGGGAACGTCGGATCGAGCAGGTTCGCGAGGAGATCGCGGAGACGGCGGATGCCGTCCGGCGGATCGCGCGCGGGCTGCGGCCGCCGGCCCTCGACGAGGTCGGGCTCGCGGCGGCGCTCGAATCCCTCGTCAGTTCGCTCCGCCTTGCGCACTCCCTCAACATCGAGATGACGGCGGACCGGCCGCGAGATCGCCTCGAAGCGGATGCCGAGCTGGCGCTCTACCGGATCGTTCAGGAGGCGCTGTCGAACGCGGTGCGGCACTCCGGCGCCTCGCGGGTCGCCGTTTCGCTGCAGACGGAGGACGGAATGGTGCGAGCAGAGGTGGAGGACGACGGCAGGGGCTTCGCCGTCGATCGCGCCTACGGGGACGAGGGGCAGGGCCTGGGCATGGTCGGCATGCGGGAGCGCGCGCGCAACGCCGGAGGCAGCCTGGACATCGACAGCGCGCCCGGAGCGGGGACGCGCGTGCGGGTAGAGCTTCCACTCAAGAGGAGAGAGCGATGAGCGAGATTCGCGTGGTTCTCGCCGACGACCACGTCGTCCTGCGCGCGGGACTGCGCGCGCTGCTGGACGCGGAGATGGGGATCGAGGTCGTGGGCGAGGCGTCCACCGGCGACGAGGCGGTCGATCTCGTGCGCGAGCTGCAACCGACGATCGTGGTCATGGACCTCTCGATGCCCGGCTCCGGCGGCCTCGAAGCCACGCGGCGCATTGTCGCGCTCGAGCTCGAGACCAGGGTGCTGGTCCTGACCATGCACGCCGAGGAGGAATACCTGGTCCCGGTCCTCGAGGCCGGCGCCAGCGGCTACCTCAACAAGACGACCGCCGACCGCTCGCTGATCGAAGCGATCCGGGTCGTGGCGCGCGGGGAGGTATTCCTGCCGCCCCAGGCCACCAAGCTCCTGTTGCGCGAGTACAGGGCCGCCGGGTCGGGCGAGGGCCCTCATGACCCCCTCCGCCAGCTGAGCACGCGGGAGCAGGAGGTGCTCGCTCTGACGGCAGAGGGGTACAGCTCGAAGGAGATCGGCGAGAAGCTCTTCATCTCCCCCAAGACGGTGGACACCTACCGCTCGCGGATCATGGAGAAGCTCGGTCTCAACCACCGCGCCGAGCTGGTCCGGTTCGCGCTTCGCGCGGGGCTCCTCAAGGAGCTCTAGCTTCTATACGGGCCGACGCGAGTGTCGGCCTGATCCGTATCCCCCACGATCCACAGGACTCGTCCCGCCGGAGCCCCGCTCGCGGCCGACGGGAATTTCCCCACCCAACAGGCCGGAAACCCCGACACGGACCCGTGCGCTCGTCCCGACAGACGCCGCGCGTCGCTGGCCCTAGGATCTGGCCAGACAAGGAGGTCGAGCTTGAGTCCCAATCGATACGCGTTCCTGATCGCGGCGTCGGTGTTGAGCCTCGCGGCCTGGACGGCCATCGGGTTCGCCGGAGGGGCTGTCTCGTTCGCGCGGACGGGGGTCCGGCCGCTCCTGCGCGTCCGGCTCTTCACCAAGATTCTTGTGGCCAACTCCGTTCTGGTGTCCCTGTCCGCGCTGGCGGGCGCGCTGGCCGGCGCGGAGCTCGCAGCCGGGAGCGAGCGCCAGGCGGTGGTGGTCGCGGTGCCCGTCGTGCTCGCAGGCCTGGTGCTCACCGTTCTGGTGGACGCCGTGATCCTTCAGCTCGCGCTCGATCCGCTCCACCGGCTGGAACGGGCGGCCGAGCGCGTGGGAGCGGGGGACCTCTCCGCCCGCGCTCCGCGCTCGGCCCTGGCCGACCGGGACCTGGCGCGGCTGGTGGACGCGTTCAACGACGCGCTCGAGCGCGTTGCGCTCTACCGGCGCAAGCTGGGCGAGGCGGCCGCGCGTGCGGTGCGGCGGGAGGAGGAGGAGCGCGATCGGGTCGCCCGGGCGCTCCAGGAGGATACGGCCCAACGGCTCGCGGCCCTGCTCCTCCAGCTCCGAATCACGGCCGGCGGGCCGCAGCGGGCCGCCGGCCTTGAGGTGCTCCTCGAGGAGACGCGGAGGGAGATCGCGGCGGCCCTCGACGTGATCCGGGATTACGCCGTCGCGCGCCGGCCGCGCGTCCTTGACGAGCTCGGGCTCGAAGCCGCGGTCGAGGCCTACGGGAGCGAGCTGGAAGCCGGCGGGCTGCGGGTGGAGGTCGACGCGACCGCGGGGGGCCTCGAGCGCGACCCCGCGCTCGAGCTCGATCTTTATCGCATCGTCCGCGAGGCGCTCGACAACGTGGTCGAACACTCCGACGCGTCTCGCGCGATTGTGCATATCGCGCGTGACGCGGGCAGGGTTGCGGTCAGCGTCGAGGACGACGGCCGCGGCTTCGACGTCGACGCCGTCCTGTCCAGCGAGGCGCTCGGGCTGTTCGAGATGCGGGAGCGCGCGGTGGCGTCGGGCGGCACGCTGCTAATCGACAGCCGCCCTGGCGGCGGAACGCGGATCCGGGCCACGGTCGGAGACGAGAGCAAGACACGCGCTTCGTGATCGGTTAGCTTTCTCGGCCGTGAATGCTCTCGCCGTGAAGGACCGGGTTCCGCTCGCGCTGGTATTCGTACTGGGTGCCTGCGCCACTCCGCGCGTCGAGCCACAGGCCGAGCCGCGTGTCGAGCATCCGACCCTGTACGCTACCCTCTGGCAGCAGACGGCGGCCGAGTACCGCGCGGCCGCCTGGCAGGCGTACGACGAGGCGCGCGAGGTTCTTCTGGTCGCCCTGGCCGACTCGAGCTGGACCGCTGCTGTCGAGCAGGAGGGCGCCGAGTTCTCCGGCCTTCCGGCGGCCATCATCCTCGACGTCGACGAGACCGTGCTCGACAACTCCCCGCAACAAGCGCGGGTTATCCTCGAAGGGGGTTCGTTCGATCCCGAGTCGTGGGCCGTCTGGGTGAACGAAGCCCAGGCGCCTGCTGTTCCCGGGGCGCGCGATTTCCTGCAACTGGCCGATTCGCTGGAGGTCGCCGTGTTCTACGTCACGAATCGCGACGAGCCGCTCGAGGCGGCGACGCGACGCAATCTCGAGGCGGCCGGCATGCCGGTCGATCCGCGCGTCGACACCGTCCTGTCGCGCGGCGAGCGCGAGGGATGGACAAGCGACAAGACGTCCCGTCGCGAGGTGATCGCCGAGCGGTACCGGATCGTGCTCCTCGTGGGCGACGACTTCAACGACTTCGTCGCCGCGCGCTTACCGCGCGCCGATCGCGACCGCCTGGTCGAGCGATACCGCGACCGGTGGGGGGAGCGGTGGATCGTCCTGCCGAACCCTACCTACGGATCGTGGGAGGGCGCCCTGTATCCCGGAGACGAAGACCTGACCGCCGAGGAGCGGGCGCGGTTGAGGCTCGAGGCGCTCGAGGACTTGCGGCCCTGAAGACCACCTAGCGCTCCCACCGCGCGCGGATTGCCGCGCGCATCCCCACACTCGCGCGCAGAAGCCTCCCGACAGACGGGGCGGTCGCTGCCGACTACCGTCGAGAGAGTCAGGTCCAATCGGGAGGAGGATGCCATGAAGATCAATCGCATTGTCGTGGGAGTGGATTTCCGCGAGCCGTCGGTGGCCCGCTGCCCGCTGGACGGCGCTCGAGCTGGCGCCCGACGCCGAGATCGTGCTGGTGCACGCGGTCGACATGGCGCGTCCCCCGCGCCTGCTGCGAGGGGGCCCGATCGGCGCACGGCGAGAAATCGGTGGGGCACAGAATCCGACGCGGCGTGCTCACCGGATCACCGGCCCGAAGTATGGCCACGCGTGCGGATTCCGAGAAAGTCGTAGATCAGGCACCGACCCACCACGGCCGTGACGATTAGGATCGAGCCTCCTATCGCGAGCGCGACCGCAAGCACTCCTGGCTCGAGTAGCG
>DASQEN010000368.1:0-3636 GCA_035633635.1 Gemmatimonadota bacterium
AAAGCGGCAGGTACTTCAGCGTCCTGGACTGTCGCCACGGCAAGGTGACCGTGAAGACGGGGAAGACGGAGACGCTGACGTGCACGGTGAACCCCGAATGCGCCGGCCCCAAGGACTCTACGCCATCGAGTTCGACCCGAACACAGGTCTAGCCACGTCGCTGAAGGCCGTTTATCAGGTGGCAGCGAGATCGAGGAGCAGCGCGCCCTGTTCCTCCGCGAGGTCGTGCTGGAGGTGACCGCCGCCCTCTTTCTCGGCCTGGGCGTGGTGCTCGTCGCGCAGTTCCCGGTGTCGCGCGATCAGGTCAAGGCCGTCCTGGAGTTCGCCGCTCGCAGTCTCGACGCTCCAGTTCCAGCGCGGTAATGCGGGTGCTGTTCGACAACGGCTTGCCTAGAGAAGTGTGGCCGCGGCGCTGAAGGAGCACGTCGTCGCGGAAGCCCGGGCTCATGGCTCTGGACAGCCTGCGGAACGGCGAACTGCTCGATGCCGCCGAGGCTGCCGGATTCGAGGTGTCGGCCGCCCGCGATCATGCTGGTTGACTGGCAAACCGCTCTTGTTTCACTTACCCTCCCGGCGTGAAGGAGCTCGCGGCGGGAGCCCGATTCGGCCACTACGAGATCCTCGAGGCGATCGGCGCGGGCGGGATGGGAAAGGTGCTCCGCGCCCGCGACCTCAAGCTCGGGCGGGACGTCGCCCTCAAGGTCCTCCCAGCCGAGGTCGCCGACGAGCCGGAGCGTCTGGCCCGGTTCCGCCGCGAGGCGCAGATCCTCGCCTCGCTGAACCATCCGCGGATCGGCGCGATCCACGGGCTCGAGGAGGCGGACGGAATCCTCGCGCTCTCGCTCGAGCTGGTCGAGGGCGAGGACCTCGCGCAGCGGCTTCTGCGGGGTGCTTTGCCGGTGGACGAGGCACTGGCGGTCGCCGGACAGATCGCGGCGGGGCTCGAGTACGCCCACGAGCGCGGCGTCGTGCACCGCGATCTCAAGCCCGCCAACGTCAAGACGACTCCCGACGGCGGCGTGAAGATCCTCGACTTCGGCCTGGCCAAGGCGTACGACAGCGATTCGGCGAGCGTCAGTGGCAGCGACCTGGGCTCGTTTTCGCCCACGCTGTCGCGGAACATGAGCGCGGCGGGAGTCATCCTCGGCACCGCGGCCTACATGAGCCCGGAGCAGGCGCGCGGCCGGCCGGTCGACAAGCGTGCGGACATCTGGTCCTTCGGCGTCGTGCTGTACGAGATGCTGACGGGCCAGCGGCTGTTCACCGGCGAGACGGTGACGGATGTGCTGGCGGCCGTCGTGCGCCAGGAGATTTCCTGGGACGCCCTGCCGCCCGCAGCTCCCCCGGCGTTCCGGCAGTTGGTCCGGCGCTGTCTCGAACGGGATGCCGCTCGCCGGCTGCGCGACATCGGCGAGGCACGCATCGCGATCGAGGACGCGATCGCGCAGCCGGATGCGGCGCGCCTCGGCGGCAGCCAGGGCGAAGCGGCACAGCCGCAGAAGGGACCGGCAGTGCCGTGGGTGGTGGCAGGGGCGCTCGCCCTCGCGCTGACGCTCGTGGCCTGGGCGCCCTGGCGGCCTGCCCTCACGCCTTCGACGCCGCTGCGCTTGAGCGTGGAGCTCGGAGTAGACGTCATCCTGCCACGACCTACCGGCAATCCGGGCCCCTCGATGGCTCTCTCCCCGGACGGACGACTGCTCGTGTTCGTGGGGCAGACAGGCGCAGGCACGAGGCTGCTTCACGTGCGTCGGCTGGAGCAGGCGCTGGCGTCCCCCCTGCCCGGCACTGAAGGCGCGAGCCACCCCTTCCTCTCGCCCGATTCCCGTTGGATCGGCTTCTTCGCGGACAACAAGCTCAAGAAGGTCGCCGTTGAAGGGGGCCCCACCGTCACGCTCTGCGACTCCGCCGTCGACAATCGGGGCGGTTCCTGGAGCCCGGATGGGACCATCCTCTTCGCGGTAGCGGGCGAAGCTACCCTGCGCAGGATCTCGGCCGGCGGCGGCGCGGTGACCGAGCTGCCGACCTCCGGCGAGGCGTCCGCGGCCGTCGACGCGCGCTGGCCGCAGATCCTGCCCGGGGGTCGAGCGGTCATCTTCACGAGCGGCGTTTCCGGCAATTACGACGCCGCGAGCCTCGTCGTGCAGCGGCTTCCGGACGGGCCGAGGAAGATAATCCACAAGGGCGGCTACCAGGGCCGCTACGTTCGGAGCGGCCATCTCCTGTACATGCGCGGGGGCGTGCTCTTCGCCGCGCCGTTCGACCTCGAGCGGCTGGAGGTCAAAGGCGCGTCGATGCCCGTGCTCGAAGGCGTGGCCTCGAATCCGGGGGCAGGCGGAGCGCAGTTCGCGGCGTCGGACAGCGGCGCGCTCGTCTTTCTCGCCGGCGGGAGCCAGGTGCCGCCGATGCCCATCGCGTGGCTGGGAAAGGACGGGCAAGCCCGGCCTCTCCGGCAGACTCCGGCGATCTACTTCGTCATCGGGTTCTCGCCCGACGGACAGCGACTCGCCATGGACATCCGGGATGGTGATGAGGCCGACATCTGGATCTACGAGTGGGCGCGCGACGCGATGTACCGGCTCACGACCCACCCCGGCCAGGATGTCTCGCCGGTCTGGAGCCCGGATGGACGATGGATCGCCTTTTCATCCACGCGCGGCGATCAGCGTACGCCGAACCTTTACTGCCAGCGGGCGGACGGTACCGGGGAGGTCTTGCGGCTGACCGAGAGCGCGACCCCTCAGTTCCCCACGTCCTGGCATCCGAGCGGCCGCTTCCTGGCCTTCAACGACGCGAGCGGTCGGACCCACATCTCGATCCTCGAGCTGTCGGCTGACGAGTCCTCCGGATGGAAGCCCGCCAAGGCGAGCGCGCTTCAGGAGAGCCCCTCGATCCAGAACAACGCGGCCTTCTCGCCCGACGGCCGCTGGGTGGCGTACGCGTCTTCTGAAACGGGGAACCTCGAGGTCTACGTGCGCCCGTTTCCGGGCGCAGGGGGAAGGGTTCGCGTCTCCACGAGCGGGGGCCAGCACCCGATGTGGTCGCGCACGCGGAGCGAACTCTTCTATCGGTCGTACAGCGAAAGCGCGATCATGGTCGTCCCCTACCGGGTGGAGGGCGACACGTTCCACGTGGACAAGGCGAACCGCTGGTCAGCGACCGCCATCGAAGCCAGAGGTCCCTTCCGCAACTTCGACCTTCATCCGGATGGCGATCGCTTCGCGGTGATGATCCCCGTGGGGGAAGAGCGCAAGCGCGACCACGTCACGATCATCCTCGGCTTCGCGGACGAGCTGCGCCGGCTGGTGCCGGTGCGCTGACTTCCAACCGCGCCGCGCCTCGCGTGGGGCGGGGGTCGTGGGCGGATCGTACTTCGAGGTGATGGGGCTCAGGCCCGTTCTGGGCCGGCTGCTCGGCCAAAGCGGCGGTCGTCCTCACGCACGCCTTTTAGACCGGCGCCCTGAAGAGCGATGCGTCCCTGCTCGGTCGCACGATCCGGCTCGGCGACCGCGCGGCCACGAGTGGCTTGACTCGGTGCGCGAGTTCCTGACCCTGTCCGAGGTGAGCCGAGCGGCGGTGTTCAAGAACCTCGACGGAGCCCTCGACCCCGAGGAAATCTTCTTCGTCGGCACCCAGGCC
>DASQEN010000369.1:0-19572 GCA_035633635.1 Gemmatimonadota bacterium
CTCCTGCGCGGCCCGCTGGGCCTCGTGTTCGGCATCAGCGCCGCGACCGCGTTCCTCCAGCGGCTGTTCCTCACCCTTCAGCCGATCGTGATGTCGGCGGAGGGAGCGAGCGAGACGCGGGGCGCCGTCGTCCTCAGCGTCTATCTCGCCGGGCAGGCATCGGGGACCCTCCTCGGCGGCTTCCTCGCCGACCGCACGGATCGGCCCCGACTGCTCGCGATCCTCACCGCGGTCTCGTTCCCCCTCCACCTGCTCGCGTTCCTCCTGCCTGCGGGCGGCGCGCTTGCCCTCGCCGTCGCGGTGCTAGCGGGGGCGAGCAACATGGCGGTACTGCCGCCGATCGTGGTGATGGCCCTCGAGCTGGCGCCGTCCTTCGCGTCGACCAGCTCGGGCATCGTGATGGGCCTGGCGTGGGCGGTGGGATCGCTGGGTGTCCTCGCGGCCGGAGCGGTCAGTGACTTGCTGGGCCCGCAGGTCGGCGCGATCGTCCTTACGCCGACCGTGCTGGTCGGCACCTGGCTGGCCATGAGACCGAAGCTCCGAAGTCACGGTCGACCGCACATGGCGGCGGAGGTCCGATGAGAACACGCGTGAAGGTGTGCTGCATCGCGAGCGTGGAGGAGGCGCGCATGGCCGTCGAGGCCGGGGCGTCGGCGCTAGGCCTCGTGTCGGACATGCCGAGCGGTCCTGGCGTAATCCCCGAGGACAGAATCGCCGAGATCGCGGCCGCTGCGCCGCCCGGTGTCGCGACGTTCCTGCTCACCTGCCGCCGCGAGGCGGACGCGATCATCGACCAGCAGCGCCGGACCGGCGTGGGGGTCCTTCAGCTCTGTGACGAACCCGCGCCCGGAGCGCGCGCCGCGCTCAGACGAGCCCTGCCCGGCGTCAAACTGGTCCAGGTGATTCACGTGCAGGGGCCGGCCTCGATGAACGCCGCCATCGCCGCTGCCGGGGAGGTCGACGCGCTCCTCCTCGACTCGGGCCGTCCCGACCTTGCGGTCAAGGAGCTCGGCGGGACCGGACGGGTCCACGACTGGGACACGAGCCGTGCGATCCGGGAGGCGGTCGACGTGCCGGTCTTCCTTGCTGGAGGCCTGTGCCCCGAGAACGTAGTTCGCGCGATCGGGATTGTGCGGCCGTTCGGCGTCGATCTTTGCAGCGGAATTCGGGTGGACGGCCGGCTTGACGAAACCCTTCTCGCCGAGTTCATGCGGGCGGTCCTCGACGGGAAATAACTTCACTCCGACCAGGGATCCCGTAGCCGGTCGAGTTTCCGCCGCTCCCTCTTCGTGGGGCGGCCCTTTCCGCGGAACGACGTCTCGGGCATGAGGCGTAGCTGCGCCTCGCGCTCCTGCCGGCGCGCCAGGCTCTCGGCCGTCTCGTCGAACAGCGTGGCGGCCTCGGACGCTCGCCCTCGGCGCTCGGCCAGGCCGGTCACCTTTAGCGTGCGTTCGATCGGGCCGTGTCGGATCCGCACGACGTCCCCGATCCGGACCGAGGCGCTGGTCTTGGGACGGGCGTCGTTCAGCCGAACCTTGCCGCCCTCGATCGCGCTGGCGGCCTGGGAGCGCGTCTTGTACATGCGCGCGGCCCAAAGCCAGCGGTCGACCCGCACGCTTTCGTCAGGGCGATCGTCCGTCACGATCCTCCGAGGTCGAGCTCGAGCAGGGGCGGCGCCTCGTCGCGCGCGGAGAACGATCGCACAACGTCCTCGGCGAGCGCCTCGACGTCGAGCCCCATGACGACGGTACCCATCACGCGGGCCGCTCGCAGACCACGCACTGCGCGCGCCGCCTGGCGGCGGGCCGCTTCGTCGTGCCCTCGGCGCCGGTTGAGGCAGGCCGCCGACAGATGGACGAGCGACTGCGCGAAGCGAGCCGGGGGCGTGGTCCGGTCGGCCGCGTGCCACAGCGCCTCCAGCGCCTCGTGGCTCTCCCACCAGTATCCGCTGTTGAACAGGTCCGCCGCCCACAGCCACTCCTCCAGCCCCCGCCACTCCTCCGGCCGCCACGCAGCCAACGCGGGTGCCCCCTCTCCATGCGAATGCCCCTCGGGGTCCCGGGTCGGGTGCGGGGTCTCGCCGGGGACGAATCGGTAAGGTGGGAGGGGACGCGAGGAGTAGCGGGGAACGCTCACGCGTCCAGAGTACGCGGCGCGGGGCGCCCGATCCACCCCGCGTCATTCAGCCAGTGGGGGCTAGGATTGACCGCGAACGCCGAGACGCCCATCATTGACTGGAAGGCTCCTCCACAACCTCAGGTGTGTATGTCGAAGTTCGCTCCCTCAGTCTCCACGCGGCGTCTCGCTGCGGTCTGGTTCGCCGACATCGTCGGTTTCACGGGTCTCTCCGCGCGCGACGAGCGTTCCGCGATGGCGCTCGTGTCCCTTCTCCAAACCTGCGCACGCCGTGCAGTCGGACACTGCGATGGTCGTCTGGTGAAGTTCATCGGCGACGAAGCGATGGCGGAGTTCGGCAGCACGGACGCATCGGTGCGGGCCGCCCTGGAGCTGAAGGTCGATTTCCAGGGCCTGTCCGCCCGCAGAGCCGTGCCTGCCCTCCTGAGGATCGGTGTGCACGTCGGCGATATCGTCAGCTCCGAGGGCGACATCTACGGCGACGGCGTGAACACCGCGAGCAGGATCCAGCGAGAGGCCAGGCCCGGGGAGGTTCTCGTGAGCGAGGACGTCTGGCGCCATCTCAAGGGGCGCTCGGAGTTCCTCCTGGAGGACCGCGGAGAACGGGAGCTGCGCGGTCTCGAGGGTACGTGTCGGCTGTATGCCGTGGAGCTGGTCGAACTGGGCGAGAAGGGAGCCGCGCCCTTGGAGGAGCCGGGACTTCCCGATTCCTGGGCCATCGCGGTTCTCCCGTTCGTGGACCTGAGCCCGGATCACGACAACGAATACTTCAGCGACGGAATGACCGAGGAGCTCATCCACTCCCTCTCTCGGGTCGAGGGGCTGCAGGTCGCTTCGCGGACTTCCTCATACTCGTTCAAGGGACGCACCGCCGGAATCGCCGAGATCGCCGAGGCCCTGCGGGTGAACGTTCTTCTCGAAGGGAGCGTGCGGAAATCGGGGAGCCGGGTGCGGGTCACCCCCCTCCTCGTCGACGCCGCCAACGGATACCAGCTCTGGACGGATACGTTCGAGCGGGAGATGGAGGACGTGTTCGATCTGCAGGAGACGATTTCCAGCGCGATCGTGGACGCGCTGCAGGTGAAGCTGGGAGCTCCCGAGCGGATCACTCGGGAGCACACGCGCGATTCCGCCGCGTACGATGAGTACCTCAAGGGGCGCTACCACTGGAACCGCCACACTCCGGTGGATTTCAAGAAGAGCATCGAGCATTACGAGAGGGCGATCGCGGCCGATCCGGAGTACGCGCTGGCGTGGGCCGGGCTGGCCGATACCTACATCACGATGGGCGCTGTCTTTCTGGGCCGGCCACGTGACCTCTACCCCCGCGCCCGCGAGGCCGCCCGGAAGGCGCTGGAGCTCGATCCGCAGCTTGCACCCGCCCAGGCGTCCCTGGCGGAGGTGCAGTTGCGCTACGAGTGGGATTGGGATGCGGCCGAGCGAGGGTTCCGACGCGCACTGGCCCTCGATCCGAATTATGCGGACGCGCGTTACCGCTACGGAAACTTTCTCCGTGACATGGGACGGTTTGACGAGGCGATCGTCGAGATTCGCCGCGCCCAGGGGATGGATCCGCATTCGCTGCCGATCTCGGCGGCGGTGGCCGGAGTGTTCTATCACGCGAAACGGTATGACGAGGCGATCGAAGAGTGCCGTCGAGCGCTCGAACAGGAGCCTCGTTTCTACAACGCCAACTTCTACCTGGCCGTCTCCTACCTCGAAAAGGGAATGCCCGACGAAGCCGTGCGTCACTTCGAGCGGGTGCGGGACCTGGCGGGGTTCCGGGGGGCAATCGCCGGCCTGGTCATCGGGTACGCGGCGGCGGGACGGACCGAGGAGGCGAGGGTCCTTCTGGAGGATCTGCGAGCGATGGCGGAGCAGGGAGAGGCTTATGCGTTTCT
The DNA here is from genome assembly GCA_035633635.1 of Gemmatimonadota bacterium. Lineage (GTDB taxonomy): Bacteria > Gemmatimonadota > Gemmatimonadetes > JACCXV01 > JAHWKZ01 > JAICNR01. The sequence goes on from DASQEN010000369.1 coordinate 4,038, forward strand.
GGTAGCGACGGCCTCCCTGGCCCTCGGCGACCGCGACGAGGCGTTCCGCTGGTTCGATCTGGCCGTGGAGGAACGGCCGAGCTGGTTCACGAGCCTCCGCGTCGAGCCGCGCTTCGCCCACCTCCACGAGGATCCGCGCTTCCAGCGGCTTCTCGCCCGCGTCGGGTTCCCGATGTCGACTGGCCGCGTCCCCCACAATCTCCCCGCGCAGCCGACACCCATCGTGGGCCGCGACCAGGACCTCAAGGAGGTTCGAGGGTTGCTGCTCGACCCCGCCGCCCGGATCGTGACGCTTGTCGGACCCGGTGGGGTGGGAAAGACGCGGCTTGCGATCGAAGCGGCTTCCCGCGCGTTGGAGGGGTTCCCGGATGGCGTTCGATTCATCCCACTCTCCGCGGTCGATCCACCGGAGATCCTGTTGTCCGCGCTAGCCCGAGCGATGGGACCTCTTGAGACGGAATCCGATCCGCGCGACGCGCTCGTCGCAGAGCTGCGCGATCGCCGGGTGCTGCTCGTCCTGGACGGCTTCGAGCACCTCCTCCCAGCGGCCACCGTCGTCGCCGAGCTCCTGGGCACGCTCCCCGAGCTCCGCGTGATGGTGACCAGCCAGGCCACCCTACGCGTCCGGGGAGAGCACGTTTTTCAGGTTCAGCCTCTCGGACTCCCCGCTGCGGATTCGCGCGACCGAAGCCTATCCGGACTGGTCAGGTACGGCGCCGTGGCGCTTTTCCTCGACCGCATGGAGGCAGTCAAGCCGACCTACCTTCCGGGGCCGGAGGACCTGGAGGCTATCATCGAAATATGCCGTCAGCTGGACGGCTTGCCGCTCGCGATCGAGCTCGCCGCCGCGCGGCTCCGGCTGATGTCCCCTCCGGCGCTGCTGCGTCGGCTCAAGGACCGGTTCGCTCTCCTGGTCCAGGGGCCGCGGGATCTACCTCAGCGCCATCAGACCTTGCGAGCCGTGTGCGATTGGAGCTACGGCCTGCTCGATCCGCGCGAGCAGGCGATGTTCCGCAACCTGGCGCCGTTCGCGGGCGGGTGCAGCCTCGAGGCAGCGGACTGGATGTTGGGTGGGGGAGGTGAGGAGTCGAACCGGTACGGGTCGCCGGTAGAGCGAAGCGCACTCGACCTGCTCGCCTCCCTGGTGGAGAAGAGTCTCGTGCGGCAGGTGGAGACCGGGGAGGGAGAGCCTCGCTTCCAGATGTTGGAGACGATCCGCCAGTACGGATTGGGCCTCCTCGAGTCTCTCGGGGAGGCGACGGGAGTCCGCAGCCGGCAGCTCGACTACTTCCTTGACCTCGCGCTGCGCGCGGAGCCCATGCTCACTGGGACCGATCAGGCGGAATGGCTGGACCGCCTGGACCGGGACCACGAGAACGTCGCCGCGATCATGGACTGGGCACTGGAGGCCGGGGAGGTCGAAAGGGCGGTTCGCCTGGGGAGCTCGATGTGGTGGTTCTTCTGGCTCCGCGGTCACTTCGCAGAGATGCGCACCCGGCTGGAGTTGGCGCTTCAGCAAGGTTCCGACCTCCCGCGTTCGTTGCGTGCGAACCTGCTCGTCGCGATCGGGTCGATCGCGACGATGGATGGAGAGGGCGAGCTAGCGACGCGCCACTTCGAGCAAGCGGTCGAGCTCGAGCGGAATCGTGAGGACCGTAGCGGAGTGCCACGTGCCCTGCGAAGTCTGGCTTCAGGGCTGAACAACCTGGGGCGTTACGAGCATGCGCTGCCGTTTTATGAGGAAGCGCTGGCGATGGACCGGGAGCTCGGCAATTCTCTGGGGGAGTGCGCGGCACTGAGGGGATTGGCGAAGACGGCTCTCTTCATGGGAGACCTCGATCGGTCCGGCGACCTGTACGATAGAGCCCTGTCGGTGGCACGGTCCGCGGGCGATCGACATTACGTGGCTTACGCACTCGCGGGTCTCGGCGACGTGGCGCGGGAGCGCGGTCATCTGGATGACGCCGAGGCGCTCTATCAGGAGGGACTCGATCTGTGCCGCCTGATCGGGAGCCAGCCGGGTACCGCCTCGGCACTTCAGCACCTGGCGACGATCGCTCTCGCGTCGGGTAGTGTCGAGCGATCAGGGGAGCTTCATCGTGAGGCGCTGGAGATCTCCCGCCGCCTCAAGAATAGACGCGGGATGGCGATTTCCCTGGCCGGTCTCGGAGCGAGCGCCCTAGAGCGAAGGGACGTGGATCTGGGGGTGCGGATCCTCGGAGCAGCCGAGCGTCTCGTGGGTTCTGCCGGGGTCGTTCTGCCGCCTCACGAGCAGCGCTGGTGGAAGGCGCGTTTCGAGTCGGCTGCCGATGCCATCGGGTCCGAGACATGCGAGCGCTTTCGCGAAGAGGGGCGGTCTTTGTCGCTGGATGCTGTCCTGGAGCTGGTTTGCCAGGGCGAGCAAGCACCGCCCGGAAGCGGATCCGTCAACTCGAGCACGAGGGAGCAATGACCGCCGAAGCCGCCACCCGACCAGCCGCCGGCCCGCGGGCGAGCCTGCCGGCCGAGATGCGCGCGGTCGAGATCGCGCGCCCGGGTGGCCCGGAGGTGCTCGTGCCGGTCATGCGTCCGGTGCCGATCGCGGGGCCCGAAGAGATCGTGATCGCCGTGCGGGCCGCGGGGGTCAACCGCCCCGACCTGATGCAGCGCGAGGGACGATACCTGCCCCCTCCCGGCGCCTCGGACCTGCCCGGCCTCGAGGTCGCCGGGACGGTGGTGGCGCGCGGCGATCGGGCGCGTCGGTTCGAGCTTGGCGAGGAGGTCTGCGCGCTCGTGGCGGGGGGCGGATATGCACAGTACTGCGCGGCGCCCGAGGTCCAGGCGCTCCCCGTCCCGCGCGGGCTGGGGCTGGTCGAGGCCGCGGCGATCCCCGAGACGTTCTTCACCGTGTGGACGAACGTCTTCGATCGCGGCAGGCTGGCGGCCGGGGAGACCCTCCTCGTCCAGGGAGGCTCGGGCGGAATCGGCACGACCGCGATCCAGCTCGCGGTCGCGCGTGGGGCGCGGGTCTTCGCGACCGCGGGCGGTCCGGAGAAGTGCCGCGCGTGCGAGGAGCTGGGCGCCGAGCGGGCGATCGACCACCGAAGCGAGGCCTACGACGACGTGGTTCGGGAGGCGACCGAGGGGCGCGGGGTCGACGTGATTCTCGATATGCTCGGAGGCCCGCATCTCGCGAGGCACCTGGATCTGCTCGCCCCCGAGGGCCGGCTGGTCCTGATCGCGTTCTTGGAGGGGCGGGAGGCCGCAGTGGACCTCTGGCCGATCATGGGCAAGCGGCTGAGCGTGACCGGCTCCACCCTGCGACCCCGGTCCCCGGCGGAGAAAGGCGCGATCGCGCGGGCGCTCGAGGCCGAGGTGTGGCCGCTGATCGAGTCTGGTCGCGTACGCCCCCGGGTGGACGCGACGTACCCGCTGGAGCGGGCGGCGGACGCCCACCGCCAGATGGAGGCCCGCCGACACGTCGGGAAGATCGTGCTGATCGTCGAGCCTTGACATGACCGTGAGCGATAGGTATTCCTGTATGGGAATCATTCCATTATCCCTGATCAAACCGGCCTCAGACGGAGGAGATCCAGCATGCTGAGCGAGAAGCTCCAGAAGGCACTCAACGAGCAGGTCAACAACGAGCTCTTCGCCGCGTACCAGTATCTAGCGATGGCCGAGTACTTCCATGCCCGCAACCTGGACGGTTTCGCGCACTGGATGCGCCTCCAGCGGCAGGAGGAGATCGGTCACGCGATGAAGATCTTCGACTTCATTCTCGAGCGGGACGGGCGCGTGAAGCTCGCCGCGATCGCCGCTCCCGCCGCGAAGTTCACGTCTTCGCTGGACGTCCTCAAGAAGGCGCTCGAGCACGAGCGCAAGGTGACCGAGGGGATCAACGAGCTCTACGCGGCGGCGAAGAAGGAGAACGACTACCCGACCGAGGCGCTCATGCAGTGGTTCGTCCTCGAGCAGGTCGAGGAGGAGGCGAGCGCGCTCAAGGTGGTCGAGCGGCTGGAGATGGCGGGGGACGACAAGGCCGCGCTCCTCATGCTCGACCGCGAGATGGGGCAGCGCACCGCGACGGCGTAGCGGCCGGCTATTCCTCTTCGGAGTCCGCGTCCCTGTCGTTGGGAGGCCGCGCGGGGGGACTTCTATCGAGGAGCAGGATCGCACCCTGCGGGACGATGAGATACGTCCTGCCCTCGAACTTGATCTCCACCGAAGCTTTTCTCAAGAAGATCGCGTAGTCGCCGACGTGCGCCTGCATGGGCACGTGGCGCAAAGAAGCCTCGAGCGTCTTCCACGGCTCGTCCTCCATCGATCCGGGATCGGGGAGCGGAATGCCCGGCCCGGCGGCTACGATCCGCCCCGCCTGCACGGACTCCTTCTCGACCGCCCACCGTGGAAGGTAGAGGCCAACCTCGGTCCGGTGCTCGCCCTCGTCGGGCTGGATCAGCACGCGATCGCCGATCACGACCAGGCGCTCCTCGATGGGCATCGACTCGTCGGGCATGACGGAGAAGGTGGGTCCGCGGGACGGGGCAGGCAAGCAGGCGGGGACGTTCCGCTCCCGGCGGCGGTCACATAGCTTGGACGCCATGGATCTCGTCGTCCGCAGTCGCCGCGTCGTGCTACCGGACGGCGTCCGCCCCGGGGCGATTGCGGCGTCGGACGGAAAGATCGTCGAGGTCGCGACCGTCGATACAGCGCTCGGCGCCCGACGCGAGATCGATGCCGGTGACCTGGTCGTGATGGCGGGCCTGGTCGACACCCACGTCCACGTCAACGATCCAGGGCGCGCGGAATGGGAGGGGTTCAAGACCGCCGGCAGGGCAGCCGCCGCTGGCGGCACGACCACGATCGTCGACATGCCGCTCAACTCGCTGCCGGTGACGACCACCGTGGCCGCTCTGGAGTCGAAGTTGGCCGCGGCACGAGGCGCCTGCTGCGTCGACTTTGGGCTGTGGGGTGGGATCGTGCCAGGGAACCGGAGCGAGCTCGGTGCGCTTCTCGATGCGGGTACGCTGGGGTTCAAGGCGTTCCTCGTGCCGTCGGGGATCGACGAGTTTCCGCCCGTCGACGACGCGGCGCTCGGGGCGGCGATGGCGGCGGTGGCCGCGAGCGGTGCGCCCGTGCTCGTCCACGCCGAGGACGCGGACGAGCTGGCGCGGGCGGGCGCGGCGAACCTCCGAGCCCATCCCGGATCGCACGCGGCCTGGGTCGCCTCGCGTCCGCCCGTAGCGGAGGCGCGCGCGGTCGCGCGGGTGGCGGCCTTGTGCGCGAGCACCGGTGCCCGCGCCCACGTCGTGCACGTGTCGTCAGCGGAGGCCGTGGACGAGGTGGCGCGCGCGAAGTCGGCGGGGATTCCGCTCAGTGCGGAGACCTGCCCGCACTACCTGGCCTTCGCGTCCGGGGACGTGGCCGACGGCGACACGCGTTTCAAGTGCGCGCCGCCGATCCGCGAGGGCCGGCACAGGGACGCCCTCTGGCGCGGGCTCCTCGACGGCACGCTCGACCTGGTGGCGTCCGACCACTCGCCCTGTCCGCCGGAGCTCAAGCCCACGGGGGATTTCGCGCGCGCATGGGGCGGGATCGCGGGGCTCGAGCTGCGGCTCCCCGCCACCTGGACCGAGGCGCGACGGCGTGGCGCGACCCTGATCGACGTCGCGCGCTGGCTGGCGGCAGCCCCGGCCCGGCTGGCCGGGCTCTCCGGGCGGAAGGGACGCATCGCTCCGGGACTCGACGCGGACCTGGTGATCTGGGACCCAGATCGCGAATTCGTGGTTGGCGCGCCGGACCTTCATCAACGCCACTGCATGACTCCCTGGGAGGGGTGCGCGCTCCTCGGTGTGGTCGAGACCACGATCCTTCGCGGGGACGTGATCTACGAACACGGTTCCTTTCCCGGAGTGCCGGCCGGCCGCTGGCTCAGGCGGAGCGAAGCGCCGAGCGTGGTCGCGACGGCCGCGAACGCGCGATGACCGACTTCCTCCATCTGCCCGATCTCGCCTCCGAGGCGCTCGGCGGTCGCGCGATCCGCGCCAACGATGAGTTCTTCGCGCCCAAGGAGAACCTCGTCCTCGATACCGCGCCGGTGTTCGACCCTGCGCGCTACACCGATCACGGAAAGTGGATGGATGGATGGGAAACGCGCCGGCGGCGGGAACCGGGAAACGACTGGTGTGTGGTCCGGCTCGGGGTACAGGGGATCGTCCGCGGCGTCATCGTCGACACGGCTCATTTCCGGGGAAACCATCCCGAGAGCGCCTCGCTCGAAGCGGCACGGCTGGAGTTCAAGCCCGGTGATTGGGACGACGTGGAGTGGGCCTCGCTGGTCCCGCGCTCGCCCCTGTCCGGCGACAGCGCGAACCGGTTTCCGGTGGCGGACGAGCGGCCCTGGACCCATGTCCGGCTCTCGATCTTCCCCGACGGCGGGGTGGCGCGACTCCGCATCCACGGGGACGTGGCTCCCGACTGGGGGCTCCTGGACCGGTCGCCGGCGCCCGGCGGCGTCGAGGTCGCGGCGATCCCGCGTGGCGGCGCAGTGGTGGCCTCAAGCGATGAGTTCTTCGGCGCGCCCCACCACCTGCTCCTTCCCGGCGATCCCGAGGGGATGTGGGACGGCTGGGAGACTCGGCGGCGGCGCGGGCCGGGGAACGACTGGGTCGTGGTCCGGCTGGGCCGTCGGACGATGGTCGAGCGCGTCGAGATCGACACCCGGCACTATAAGGGGAACTACCCGGAAAGCGCGCGCGTGGAGGCGATCGACGCCCCTGGCGCGAGCGTCGAGGAGCTCACCGCCGACGGCGCGGTGTGGCGTGAGCTCGTGCCGCGGACGAGGCTCAGGGCAGACCACGCGCACTCGTTCGAGCCGCCCGTCCTCGCGACAGCAGAGGCGACGCACGTGCGCCTCTCGATCTTCCCGGACGGCGGCGTGGCGCGGCTTCGCGTGCAGGGGACGCCACTGGCGTGAGCGCCCGGACGGCGCTGGCGCGCCTCAACGCGCTGCCGGGGGACGCGGCCGAAGCCGCGCTACGGGAAGTGTGCGGAGCCCCCGGATGGGCGAGCGCGGTCGCGGCCGCCCGCCCGTTAGCCGACTTCTCGGGGCTCGCCCGTGCGGCCGAGATCGCGTGGGATGCGCTCTCGCGGGAAGGGTGGATCGAGGCGTTCGCGGCCCACCCGAGGATCGGTGAGGACCACCGTGTTGCCGGGGGCCAGGCGTCATCGTGGTCGCGCGACGAGCAGGCCGGGATAGGCGCCGAGGAGGAGGCGACCCGTGCCGATCTCGCCGAAGTCCAGCGGGAGTACGAGCGCCGGTTCGGCTGGACGTACATCGTGTGCGCGACCGGACGGACGGCGGACGAGATGCAGGCGGACTGCCGCGCCCGGCTCCAGAACGACCCGGGCGCCGAGATCGCGGTGGCGGCCCGGGAGGAGCGGCGGATCGGACGGTTGCGACTGATCAGGCTCCTGACGGAGGGAGACGAGACATGAGCATCACGACCCACGTCCTCGACGTGACTCGCGGCCGGCCGGCGGCAGGCGTCGGCGTCCTCCTCAGCGCACGCTCGGGCGAGGGGTGGCGCGAGGTCGCGCGCGTCACGACCGACGCGGACGGGCGCGCGCGGTTCGACGGGGCCGGCACGCTCGAGGCGGTCACGTACCGGCTCCGCTTCGAGACCGGCGATTGGTTTCGGGGCGCCGGCCTGGAAGGCTTCTGGCCGCACGTAGAGATCGCGTTCGACGTGACCGACCCGGCCGAGCACCACCACGTGCCGCTCCTCCTGTCGCCGTACGGCTACTCCACCTATCGCGGAAGCTGATTCAGGTGCCGGGGATCGAGTGGCTCGAGCTCGGCACACGCTGGCTCCACGTGATCGCCGGGATCGCGTGGATCGGGACCTCGTTCTACTTCATCCGCCTGAACGCCGTCCTCGCCCCTCCCGCCGAGCCCGCCGAAGGCGTCGAAGGGGAAGCGTGGGAGGTCCACGGCGGCGGGTTCTACCGGGTCGCCAAGTATCGTGTGGCGCCCGGCGAGATGCCGCGGGAGCTCCACTGGTTCAAGTGGGAGGCCTACGCGACGTGGCTCTCGGGAGTATCGCTGCTCGTCCTCGTCTATTACCTGGCTGCCGATACGTTCCTTCTGGACCCCGGCGTGGCGGAGATCGGGTCCGGCGCCGGGATCGCAATCGGCGTCGGCTCCATCGTGGCCGGCTGGCTCGTCTACGAGGCGCTCTGCCGGAGCCCGCTGGTCGAGCGCCCCGCACTCTTCGCCGCATTCGGGCTTGCGCTCGCCACCGGGGTGGCGTGGGCGCTCTCGCAATCGCTCTCCGGTCGCGCCGCGTACATGCACGTCGGCGCCGCCATCGGGACCATGATGGTGGCGAACGTCTTCCTGGTGATCATCCCGGCACACCGGGATCTGGTCGACGCCGTGGAGTCCGGTCGCGCGCCGGACGCCCGTGTGGGGCTCGCCGCTGCACGCCGCTCGCTCCACAACAACTATCTGACGCTTCCGGTCGTGTTCGTCATGATCTCGAACCACTACCCGATTACGTATGCGCATCCGCTGGGGTGGCTGATCCTGGGCACCCTGGGTCTGATCGGGGGCTTGATCCGGCACTACTACAACCTGCGCCACGCCGGCCGGAACCGGCCCTGGATGCTGGCGGCGGCCGGGCTGGCGTTCGCAGGGGTCGCGTTTCTGGCGACGGCGGGTGCTCCGGGACCGCCGGCGGCGGGAGCCGACGACGCACCGGTCGAGTTCGCCGAGGTGCGGGACATATTCGCCGTGCGCTGCGCCGTCTGCCACTCCGCCCATCCCTTGCACGAGCTCTTCACCGCACCGCCCGCCGGGATCGCCTTCGACACCGAAGAGGAGATCCGCGCCCGCGCCGACAGGATCTACTCGGTCACGATCGAGACCCGCATCATGCCGCTCGGTAACCTCACCGGGATGACGGAAGAGGAGCGCGCGCTGGTGGGGCGCTGGGCGCGGCAGACGAAGTAAACTCGCAAGGTCGTGCCGCGCCCAGGAGGTTTTCGTGTGCGCTTGAGCTATGCGATCGTTTTCGTGAGCGATATGAAGCGGAGCGTTTCGTTCTATCGAGACGCAATCGGAGCCTCTGAAGTTCGAGTCTCCGGGATGGACAGAGTTCTCGACCGGCGAGGCGACTATGGCGCTCCATCGGAGCGAAGCGCCCGGCTCCTGTCGCCCGGGCCTGCGCGTCCCGAATCTCGATGAATTCCACGCGCGGATGGTCGCGGGGAATGTGCCGTGCATTCAGGAGCCGACGGAAGTCTTCGGCGCTCGCGTCGCCCAGTACCTGGATCCGGACGGGCTGGCGATATCCGTCGGGGAGGAGAGGCGCGGCAGCTAGCGACCGCTCCGGCCGCGCAGGATTGTGGGAAACGATCGAGTGCGGAGCTCGTCGATCGAAAGCCCGGTGGCCAGCGCCTCCTCCTCGGTGATCGCCCCGCATCCCAAGCCCCGCAGGAAGAAGTTCAGGAGCGCCTGTCCGGTGGCCGCGTCGTCGAAGACGTCGCCGGTCAGGGTCGCGCGCGCGGCCCGCTCGACGAAGCGGCCGAGGCGCTCTGTCGCCGCGCCGAGCGCCTCGAGGTAGAAGGCGTACACGGCCGCGTAGCGGGTCGGGAGCTGGGCCGGGTGGAGGTCCCAACCCTGATAGTAGCCGTGCCTCAGCGAGTGGCGGACGTGGCGGTAGTGGAGCGCCCAGCCGTGGTGGACCGCGGCCCGGTTCTCCGTCTCCTGGGCGGCCGTCAGCGGATGGCCTTCCGATGCCCGATGGGGCGGAGCCGGCATGACGTTCGTCGCGCCATCGGACAACCATACGCCGGAGCCGGATAACGCCACCTGCATCATGTGACGCGCGAAGTCGCAGGCCGGGTGGTCGAGGTCCTGGTGGAAGGCCGTGATACCGAGCGAGGCCGTGTAGTCGTAGACGCCGAAGTGGGCGGCGGCGCAGCGCCCCCGGGCGGCGGCGACGAAGATGGGCAGCGGACACGATCCGTCCGCGCCGAGGATCGATGCCGGGGTCTCGACCATGATTTCGAGCCGGACGGCGCCCGATGCGAGGCCGGCTCGCTCCTCGATCCCGTCGAGCAGGTCCGCCAGGGCGGAGACCTGCTCGGGCACGACGACCTTGGGGTCTGTGACGAAGAAGCGCTCGGGGAGCCGCCCGCCGCTCGCCTCCAGGAGGGCGGAGAGGAACAGGTCCAGCGTCCTTCCGGCTCGCGGCGCGAGCTCTGCGGTCAGCGGCTTGACCCGGATGCCGATGAACGGCGGCAGCGTGCCCTCCTCGAGCCCCCGCGCGACCTCCCGGCCGGAGGCTTCGGCGGCCGCGTCTTCTTCCTCGTCGGGACGGTTGCCGAAGCCGTCCTCGAAGTCGATCCGGAAGTCCTCGACCGGCTCGGTCTCGAGCTTGGCCACCACGCGGTCGCGGACCGGGCCTGCCAGCTCCCGGTCGAGCCCGATCGCGTCCGCGAGCGAGGCGGGATCGGGCGCATAGGTCTCGAGCGAGCGCAGCGCCAGGTCGCCGAGCCGCCGCGCGGTTTCGGCGCGGAAGAGGTCGGCGCCGCCGTAGACGGTGTGGACGGGCTGGCGGGACTCGGGGTCGCCGGGGTGTGCGCGCGCCCAGGCGCGGTAGGCGTCCACCGCTCCGGTCAGGGCGCGATCGGAAGGAATGGAAGTGTCGGCCATCGGAGGCGCGAAGCTAGCCGGCGATTCGATGGTCGTCCCGCACCGCGTCGAACAGCACTCGGGCCAGGACGCGGGAGCGGTAGCCCGCGGTCGAGCGCAGGTCGTCGATCGGGGAGACGTCCGCCCGGAGGGCCTCGTCCAGGTCCTCCGGCGCGCGCGGCCGCGGACCATTCTCGAGGAGCCGTTCGACCGTGGGGCACCGGCGGACGGTCGGCGCGACGCTGGCCGCGACCACCCGCCACCCCGCTGCCGACCGCGCGACCGCGACCCCGACCTTGGCGATCGCCTGCGCCCTTCGTGGGCCGACCTTGACGAACCGCTGGAGCGTGTGCGCCCGGCGCGGCAGGCGGATCGCGACCACGAGCTCGTCATCCTTCCGCACGCTCGCCCGGTATCCGGTGTAGAAAGCGTCGAGCGCGACCTCGCGCCGCGCATCGCGGGACGCGAGCACGACGACCGCGTCGTACGCCATGAGCACGGGAACGCCGTCCGCGGCGGGGGAGCCGTTGACGACGTTTCCCGCCCACGTGCCGCGCGACTGGATCTGGATCGCGCCCACCTGCCGGGCCGCGTCCACGAGGAGCGGAAACTCCTCGCGCGCCCGCGGATCGACGATCACGTCCCAGTAGCTCGCGAGCGCACCCAGTTCGAGCGCCTCCTCCGACCAGCGGACGCCACGCAGCTCACCGAGACGCTGGAGGTCGAGGTAGTCCCGGTCGCGCGCTTCCGGGCGCTCAGGCCAGTGAACGAGCAGGTCCGTGCCCCCGGCGAGCGGGACGAGCGGCGCCTCGGCCGGGCGGTCGGCGAGGAGGTCGAGCGCGTGGGCAAGGTCCGGCGGTCGAAGCGCCTTCACGCGGGGCCTTCGGCCGTCCGGGCGGGCCCATCCATGGCCGCTTCGATCCCCTCGATAATCCCATCGTAACCCGTGCATCTGCAGATGTTTCCGGACATCATCTCACGTATTGTGTGAGTACGCAGAAGTTCGGGGTTCTCGAGGATCCAGAGGGCGGTCATCACGACGCCGGGCGTACACGCCCCGCACTGGGTGGCGCCCGAGGTGAGGAGCGCGCGCACCCGATCGGGGTCGACCGACTCGATCGTCCAGACGTCGCGACCCTCGATCTGGCAGGCGGGAACCAGGCACGAGTCGGCCGGGAGGCCGTCCAGCCACACCGTGCACGCCCCGCACTCGCCCTCGCCGCAGCCTTCCTTCGTGCCGGTCATAGCCAGGTCGTAGCGCAACACGTCGAGGAGGCGCGCAGCGGGGTCCACCGCGACCGTCGCCGGACGGCCGTTCAGCGTGAACGAGAGCTTGAGCTCAGGCGATCCAGGCACGATCCGCCTCGACGCCGTCGAGAAGCGCCATCAACCGCTCCGGGACGAGCGGGATCTCGGTCGGCTGGATGCCGACCGCCCTCGCGATCGCGTTGACGACCGCGGGCGCGGGGCCGTCGATCGGCAACTCGCCGAGCCCCTTGGCGCCGCGGGGTCCGCTCGGCCAGGGAGTCTCGTCGAAGAAGACGCGGATCGCGGGGAGGTCGTCGAACGTCGGGACGATGTAGTTGGTAAGCTGGGCGTTCGCCATCGCGCCGTCCTGCCAGCGGCAATCCTCCATGAGCGCCCAGCCGATCCCCTGCGCCACCCCGCCCTGGACCTGGCCACGCGCGAGCGTCGGGTTGAGCACTGTGCCGACGTCCTGGAGGGCGACGAAGTCGACCACCCGTACCCCGTACGTCCTCAAGTCGACCTCGACCTCGGCCACGTACGCTCCCCAGCCGTACGCGGCGTACGCGTCCCCCCGGTACGTGGAGTCGTCCCAGTGGATTCCAGGGGGCGGCTCGTATTGGGCCTCGCCGACGAGCTCGCGGCCGGGCCGCTCGGCGTGCCACCCGACGAGCGCCTGGCGGAACGGCTGACCCCGCGTCTCCTCGCCGAGCCCGAGCCTGGCGCGAAGGTCGTCGCACGCCTCCTCGACGAGGCGGCCGACGACCATCGCTGTGCGCGACGCCACGGTGGGCCCGCTGTTTGGAACCCGCCCGGTGTCCGCCTCGGCGATCACGACGGCGGACGGATCGACACCGAGCCGCTCGGCCGCGATCTGGGTGAAGATCGTCAATGTCCCCTGGCCCATCTCGATGTTCGCGCTCCGCACCTCGACTCGTCCGTCGGGAAGCCCGGCTACGTCGAGCCGCGAGGCGAGCGTGACCTCGCCGCTGCCGGTGAACCCGGCGCCGTGGTGAAAGCAGGCCACGCCCATGCCGCGGCGAAGCCACGGATCGGAGCGCGCGAGCCGCCTGTGACCAACCTCCTTCTCGCGCCACGACGAGAGCTCGACGGCGCGGTCGAGGAGCGCGAGGCGATCGGTGCCGTCGGAGATCACCTGTCCGGTGGCGGTCTCGTCTCCGTCGACGAGGAGGTTCCGTCGCCGGAGCTCGATCGGGTCGAGGACGAGCGCCGCCGCGACGACGTCCATGTGGCGCTCGTTGGCGAAGTGGGTCTGGGGCGCTCCGAAGCCGCGGAACGCGCCGTGCGGCGGGCTGTTCGTCAGCATGGCGCGTCCCGCGATCCGCACGTCACCGCAGCGGTAGGGGCCCGCCGCGTGGATGACGCCGCGCGAGAGGACGACGGGGGAGAGGGTCACGTACGCGCCGCCGTCCATGACCACGTCGATGTCCTGCGCGACCAGCCGACCGTCGCCGTCGACCCCGGTCCGGTGGCGGACGATCGACGGGTGGCGCTTGGTCGTCGCTTCCATGTCCTCGCCGCGGTCGTAGACGATCTTGACCGGTCGGCCTGCTTTGAGCGCGAGCAGCGCAGCGTGGAGGGCGATCATCGACGGGTACTCCTCCTTGCCGCCGAACCCCCCGCCCGTCGGAGCCTGGACGATTCGGACCCGGTCGGGATCCCGGCCGAACGCGCGCAGGGCGGCCTTGTGCACGTAATACGGGCACTGGAGGCTCCCCTGGACGAACAGGACGCCGTCCTCCTCCCACGCGAGCATGCCCTGGGTCTCGATGTAGACGTGCTCCTGGGCGCCGGTCCGGTACTCTCCCTCGACGACGCGCGCCGCGCGCCCCAGCGCGGCCTCGACGTCTCCTTTGCGGACCTCGATCCGCTTCATCACGTTGTCGCCGCCGCGCTGGACCTGGTCGGGTCGGGGAGGGAGCGAGACGTCGAAGTAGGCAGGCTCCGGATCGACGACGACCTCGACCGACCGCACAGCGCGGCGCACGGCGTCGCGGGAAGGATGTGCGAGAAGCACGACCGGCTCGTGGACGTGGCGCACCCGATCGGCGGCCAGGATCGGCTGGTCGGGCTCGATCAGCAGAACCTCGTTGGCGCCCGGTACGTCCCTGTGATCGACGACGACGAACTCCGACCAGTCGACGGCGGGGTCGAAGCGGATCTTGCGGATCCGTCCCCGGGCTATGGGACTCCGGACCGTCATGCCCCACAGCGCGCCCTCGACCGGAAGGTCGTCGACGTAGCGCTCGGCTCCGGTCAGCTTGGCGAGGCCTTCGATCCGCTCCATTAGCGCAAGTTGGCGGGAAGCCGCGGCGCGAGGCAAGCCGACGGATGCGCGCTCACGGCGACCGGCCGAGGGAAAGGGTCACCAGAGCGCGGCCGCTCTCGGCCCGCGACCAGCCGAGGAAGATCGGGCCCAGGAGGGTCTCGACGCCCAGGGCGGTCGTGACGGCGAATCGCGGGTCGAGGTCCTGGTCGAGGGAGGGCTCCCACGCGTCCCCAGCCTCGACCCAGATTCCGGCGACGACGGCGCGGAAGGCCGGAGGCAGCTCGGCCACGCGCCGGAGCCATCCCGCGCGCGCCACCGCGAACGCCTCGCCACGGAGCTCCCCGTCTGCATGGCCGGCCAGCGAGCCGAACCCCCCGAGGAGAAACTCCTCGTGGACGGGGAGGCGGTCCGCAGGGCTGGAGCCTCCCGCCGCCCCGCGCGCGAATACGGTGTGCGGCCCGCGGCTCCAGTACGCGCGCCCGTCGATTGCCGCCGTCGCCCAGGACCGCTCGGCTCCGAGCTCCTCGCGCGAGGCGCGCGCCGTCGCGCTCGCGTAGATCCCGCGGCGCGGGATGCCGACCGCGTCGAGCCGATCGACGACGATCGAGGCGCGAACCTCGGCCGCGTTCTCCGCGACGGTGGGGAAGCGACCCGCGAAACCCGGGGCAGCGGGGTCGAGTTCGGAGGTCTCACGGCCGCCGCGGACCCCCGCCCGCATCTCGCCCGACAGCCCGAGCGCCCTGCCCACGTCGAGCCCGACCAGGAAGCGGTGGGTGTCGTACTCCGTCTCGGCGGCTTCGCGCGGGAACACGGGGCGCTGGACCTGGACCGCGAGCGCGGAGGGCTCCACGAACCAGCGGCCGGCGAAGTCGAGCGGCTGGCGGAGGGCGGTCTCGACCCCGCTCGTCACGCCCGCGCGCAGGTCGACCCGCCACTCGGCGGCCCGCGCCCCGATCCGGGTTCGGACGTAGCTCGCGACGCCGTCGAAGGCGAGACGGGGGGACGCCTCCCCCGCCGAGTCCATGACCAGATCGATCCCGAAGAGCAGCAGATGCGGGCCGAGGGACTTGCCGTGAGCGTCGAGGACGAGCTCGGGTGCGTCCGGGGCGGCCGAGATGTCATAGTCCACGCGGTCGAACTCCCCGATCGCGTGGATGCGGTGGGCCGCGCCTTCGGCCAGGTCCACATCGAACCGCCGGAAGAGCTCGGGATCGACGTGCGCGAGCGCGAGCCGGTCGTCGAACCAGTCCGGGCCGCCGACCCGCACCCCCGAAAGCGCCGCGGGTGGTTCGGGCCGCCGAAGGGCGCGAGTCGAGCGA